>NZ_CATZLL010000003.1:0-435112 GCF_958415495.1 Ralstonia flaminis
CGCGACTGCCGACCCACAAGGCGGCCGACATCGCCGAACTGCTCCCGCATCGCTGGACGCCCAGCGCCACCTAGCTGGCAAGACGGGTTCACCGGGTGCTTACAGTTCATTTTCCGGAGTGAAAAAAAGCAGAGCCGGCGAAGCGGCTCTGCTTTTTTGGTTGAAGTCACCAACCGAAACGATGACGTGGGAAGACGCAGTCTCGGACAATGCGGTACTTGCCGAGTGTGCTACCGCGTCAAGAAAACGCTGAAACTCCGAAAACCATGTAGTTCACCCTTGTCTCAGCCCCATCTGTCATTTTCATCGACTGTGACTGGCTGTCCCACACCACACCGTCCCAGTTCCACGTGTTCTCGTTCGTCTGAACAACAACGTATGATCCTAGGCGCAGGCGCGCGGAGGTAGCGTTGTTACTGAAGTCCAAGCCAAGGTTGAATGTATGCACCTGGCGGTTCTTGTTTCGGGTCAACGCAGCTTTTACCACTGAGCCCGCGAGATCCGCGAAGGGCTTGAGCACGGGTTGGGCGGAGGTGATGAGCGAAAGGCCACTCTTGAAAGTCGAGCTATCCAAGGCGGTCAGGATTGCGTTGTCGGCATTGCTGCCGATGTTGACAGTTCGGCCTTCAAAAGAGATGCCATCGCTGCCAACCGTCAGCCCCAGAAATATTGGATGTCCACTGATGCTGGCGCTTTGTCCATCCTGGGCGAACGTGCGTAGCGCGAACCTCAACTCCTCTGTCTCACTGGAAATCTGGTTCTTGCCAGTGAACTCGCACAATATCTCATGCGAACCCAGGCCTGGATATGACGCGACATGGAACTTGTCCAGACTGATTTTGATCCGTGTCCCGATCAAGCTGCGGTCACTTTCGAGCGTACCTGCGCCAACGATAGGCGAGGTGCTTGCCGGAACCGTTCCGTGAGGTTGCACATAACCGAGGGCTAGACCAGTCTGTGAGTACGTTGGGGAGCGGAGTGAGAGTCCTTGACCGGAGACTCCCGAACCAATGAATCGCTGTGCCCCATCCAAATCGTCAAGAAGTAGCAGGTACTGAGCGATTTCATCGGGGCCGAGCGCACCCAACGATTCCGAGGCGTTAAATTGCGGCATGATTTTTCCTTATGTGCGAGTCCTGAGGCGACTACGTACGGTGACCGCATTGCTCACCTCGGTATAAACCATACCCTTGGCAGACTGAGCCAGCTCCAGGGATACCGCTAATGCATAGGGCACTTTGGCTGTTTCGCACGTAGGGTGAGTGGCGCGGCATTGGACTCCTATGAAGATGCCCTTGGGGTCTGCTGCGAGCCTGACAAGCTTCTTCCCTTCAAAGATGTGATGGATAATCGTGCCGCGCTCAGTGGTTGTGCTGTTGGGCTGATCGCAATGCCGCTGCACGCCTTTCCAGAACTTCCGCTCACCTTTTTCATCCACGAGTGCCAAGGTAACCCCTCGATATTCCGCTGTCGTTACAAGGACCGGGGTGGTCCACGCCAACGTAATCGTGATCCGGCGAAGCTCCCTATTGCCGATCATTTCCGATGGCACCGGAACGCGATATTCGTGCAGTGTCTCCGGTTCAATGACATCGTCAGCCAGTAGCGTGACGAGATTCTCGTTCCCTGAAAGTACTCTTTCGGCGTTTACACCTCCGTATCCAAGGAAGCGAGCAATGGTCTCCCTTCGAGCGTGCCTGCGATTTGGTTCCGCAGGGGGGTATGACGTGTCGAGACGCTCCCCGACGCTGCCCCAACTGCAACCATGAGCCAGTAGGGTTTTGAGAATGGCTGCTCGAGTCGGGCGGACCAGCCAGTCGTGGCCTCCAGCACGAAACACGGGTTCTATCGCTTCGGCGATACGTATGCCTGTGCGGGTAACCAGTGCTGCGGCATTGCTCGTGCCAGCTAATCTGACGACTTGACGGGTACTGCCGCCTGCTTGATCAGGCGCGGCGACCAACTGGCCAAGATGCTGCGATGACTCTCCGCGAACCGCGTAGCCGTTGTGGGCGGTTTGGGAAAATACAGCCGCGAGTCTGCCGCCGTGATGCAGTAGGTCTGGTTTTACGCTGCGATTGACGCCTAATCCGACAGCAGATCCCAAGTTTGGCATAGCCAGGGTGGGATATGGGTCAGCGACACCAGCGGGGCATGGTCCTGCGCGATCAGCGTGCAGGGCCCCCACCGTTATCGAGTTGATCGATTCCGCGGGGCTGAGCAACCCGCGTGTACCTTTCGCTCGTTCAATTGCTAGGATGATTTGGGCTTCTCGCGCTAGCGGATCCAGCGTGCGAATGTCCTCGGCCATGCCGTCATAAAGAGGCATCGGGAACGAGCTTCGAATATTGCCTGCGCTGACGATGAATAGAAGCCGGTGTTTATGGCTGAAGTAGTCCAGTAGCGTTGCCCACGGCGAGGGACGTTTGACGAAGGGAGCATATTCGTCGCATATCGAGTGATTGATAAGCACTACGTTCGGAAAAGCAGCGGGGCGATCATCTAGTCCCACGACCAGAGAGCGAATTGCCCGGTAGATCATCCCGATCGGCAGTTTTCCTGGGGGCGTGCTTTCAACGCTGTCTCTGCCGTTGCCTGTGAGCACTGGGACTATCACGACCTTCTGTTCTGGACTCGCCTTGGGTTCGTGCAGATCGTCGTGGGCGACTAATGAGGCCATGGCTGTGCCGTGGTAGCGTGAGCTAACTGGTACCTGGGCACCTGTCAGGTCGACCTCGTGAACAATGATCTTGCCGTCGAGTGCGGCGTGTGCGGCAATCGGGTAGCCATCGATGATTGCGGCAATGCACCGATTGCTCGCTGCCTGCGTCCGCACCAAATCCGGCAGGCCAGGGGCGGAGACCGTGTCTCCCGTTGTTTGGAAGAAAGACTGAGGGCGAATTGTCATCACCCCATTGGCATTGGCGAGTTTGCCATGCTGCTCGCTAAGGCTCTTCGCAATTTGGGCGGGGACTCTTACGAGAGCCGCTTGGTATCGAATCTCCGGTATGGTGACGAGGTCAAGCATTTCCCCGCCCACTTCGTCTAGCAACGCGTGCAGTGTAGCTACCGCCTGATCTTGCAGTTGTTTGTCGTTGCGATACCAGAGGTCGACTTCGATCACAATGGGTCGGTTTGGGTCGCTGTTAAGCAACGCCTCCACATACCGTTTGATCGAGGGGTCGATACGATCCTGTGCCGAGAAAACACGGACATCGCGCAGATATCCGAATAGTGCCCACCATGCCCGCCATTCGGGTTTCGGCTCGGTGCCCTTCAAGAAGGCGTTCCATCGAGCAAGAAGCGTTTTGAGCGCTTCCTTGCTAGGCATGGTGAGGTAGAGCCTTTCCCACGCGTTTTGGGAGGATGCTCCCTTCTTCTCCTCGTTTTCCTCCCAGTCTTCCTCCTCGTCATCTAGCTGATTTGAGGAGTCGACATCGGGGCTTCTACTAGTGAGCCATTCAAATCCGAGGTCACGTGCGGCTGCCTCAAATTCTCTTACTGGTCCGATTAGTTCGAAAACGAGAGCTCGTTCCGGAGAAACTGCACGCGGGTCGTCAGCTACATCGACGCCAACGTTGAGGCGGTCAAGGGATTCAGCAACGTTTGCAAAACCCGCTGCCAGGCGCTCATTTTTACTCTGAACCTGATAGGAGATCCTGCTCGGGAAGTACGGCTTTCTTTTTGCTTTTAGACGTTTTTTGCGCTGAGGTTCGCGTTGGAGTCTTACGAGCGGAAAGCTTTCGGCCATTCGTGTCGAGTTCTTGTCGGGTCAAGCGTTTCTGCCAACGGGACAAAACTTCATGAATGGCCATCTCGGGCGTCAGCGCGCCCTTCGAGAGGACCAATTTTCTGCGGATGTCGAGCGTAAATGCCTCGACTTCCGACATGCTTTCCCCCGTCATGCAATCCACAAAATCACTGGCGCTAATACCTATCGGTGCACCAAGCGATTTCTCGAAATTTTCAAACCATTTACTTAACTCAATCGGCCCCGGCAATGGTAGTTCGAGTTTGAGCTCGAATCTACGCCAAACTGCTCGGTCGAGTAGTTCAGGGTGATTTGTGGCACATACTACAATCGAATGACTGGGGAGTCTATCGAGCTGAGTAAGTAGGGAGCTCACGACCCGCTTAATCTCGCCCGTTTCTTGGACGTCGCCACGCTCCTTGCCGACTGCATCGAATTCATCAAAAAATAGGATGCAGGGATTTAGGCTTGCATAATCGATGAGTTTACGAAGTCGGTTTGCGGTCTCGCCCAGGAAACTGTCCACGACAGCGTCATAGCGGACTGATAGTAGCGGCAGGCTTAATTCCGTTGCGATTACTTCGGCAAGACTGGTCTTGCCGTTACCCGGCGGGCCGACTAGTAAGGCTGTATGCCGAGGTTCAAGCGAGTGCTGGCGCAACAGGCTCGAATGCATGTACTCGTACAAAAACTCGCCGACATGCTCCCGAACGGAGGGCGGTAGTACGAGGTCATCCAAACGCCGCCGGGTGGGCACGTCGAAAACCAGCTCTGCAATGCGGTCAGGCAGCAAGTGCGTGCCGGGTGCCGTCACGCCTTGGGCAGACGATCCGACCTCGCGAAGGCCTTTGGCCCGCGCCTCAGTAAGGATGGCGTTCATTGTTCGCTGCAAAGCACTGCGGTCGCCGCGCAAATTTGGCTGGGCCATAAGCTAGCACCGTAGGTCAGAGGTTTCGATCGGATCAGTTAGTACGCACGCTGAGTGCCTGCTGGGCCTGGTCTTGCGGCAGGCCGGGGCTCGCCCGTGTGTACGCGTCAACAAGTGCGACCATGGTTTGGAAAAATGCTCGCATGCGCACGAGTTCTTCCATCGAGATTTCCGGCGTCAAATTGCTTGCCGATACCAGCGTTGCGTTTTCTGTTGGGCTTGTTGCGTTATTTTCGCGAGCCAAACCTTCAGTCAAGCGGGAGCGGGTGCGCTCTATTGCTCGTCCGCCAGATTGGCAAAAGCGCCATAAGCTGCTGCGGTCCATTCCTAATCTTTCCGCAGCGTTACCAATGCCTCCGCACGCCTTTACAAATACCTGGACCCGTTCGAACAACTGACTATCCTGGGCAACCCTAGGCATCCCTCTCTCCCCATTGTATCTGCGGGGAGTTTAGCGCGCTTAACACTAAAACGCAACGAAAATCACAAAGCGCAACGCTTATTTTCGGATTTGTGTTGCGCGTTGTTGCGTTTTTGGTGCTGCGTTTTGAGAACGACAGCGTCGCCGCTGCATCGGCGTTGCTGAAAAGTGTCCTTCTAGGGCGGTGCCGAGTGCCCTAAATCTGCGCAGTCAATCCCGGGTCGAATGAGGTGTTTTCGGCGCTTCTTCCCTTGGGTGCGTAGCCTCTGGGATTGCAGACGACCCGGCATGCTCCAACGCCGTAGTCGAAGCTGTCGTGCATATGGCCATGAATCCATAGGTCGGCCAGTTGGACCACATCATCCATGCGGCTCGCATATGCAGACGTCAGCGGATCATCTTGATAGCGCGGTGAAACACTCCTGGCCGAAGGGGCGTGATGGGTAACGACCACCCGTCGGCATCGTGAAGGGGACATCAGCTCCGTGCGGAGCCAGTCGCGTGCGACGTGGTGCATCCGTGTCGTGTCCCGCGGTTGCAACTTTCTGAACACCCCATGCGATTCAAAACGAATGGCTCCGGTGAAGTCGGTCATGCCTCGACCGGCGTAGCCCTCGGCGGTGCGCACGTTTTCTTCTGTACCCCCGTACAAAGCGAAGTCTGTCCAGAGCGTGGCACCTAGGAACTCTACCTCCCCGATCACGAATCTATCCATGTCGAGGAGATGAACGTTCGACGTTGCCGCGCACGCCGCTCGCAGATCTCGCAGCACTCGGCTGTGCTCGCCTTTGTAGAACTCGTGGTTGCCAGGCACATAGATGACCGGCAGGCCACGACTCTGGGCTTCAATCCAAGGCATTCCCCGCTTGCCTATATGAATGTCACCAGCAAGCACGATGACATCAGCGCCCGTCGTGTCGATGTCGAGGGTAGTGAATTCGAGGTGAAGGTCACTTAGAATCAGGAGATTCATGCTGACTTGTGACGTCCGGACTCACATCAGGAGGGTTGTTGCCTGGGGCCGCCTCAGATTTTGACTGCTGCTCAGGTTGACGTCGGATGTAAGCCGGTACGATGCCTTGCTTTTCGAGGCGGCGTACTGCCGCGGCAACGGCCGCGTTCGCGCGCGTCAAAAATGTATCGCTGGTCATGAATCGGCCGAATTTGTCTGCCGGCATGGTTTGCTCCATTTGTCCTGCTCCCAGATTACTCCGCCCAAGCCTTTGCGGCTGCGCGGGTCTCTCTGCAGGGCGATCTTGCTTGGGCCGTACTGAATAGCGCAAGTCGCGGGCCTAGTCCTTCATTGCCAGCCACTCCCTAGGCTCGCTCGCCAGATTGTCGGTCTGCCACGAAGCCGATAGCCTGTCGCCCGGCGCGCCGCGGCATCTTGGGCGCGGCGACGTGCTTTCCTGATGCCATCGCAGTCGCGAACGCATCTTGTACCAAACGATGTGTTGCGCGTAGATCGAGGTCGCTCCGTTCTGCCAAGGCTTCTGCCACGCTGGCGTCCAACTCAATGCGCTTGCCGGTGGCACGCTGCAGCCGCCTCACCTCCGTCAAGATAAGCAGCAACCGCTGCTCGGGCTCAGGTGCCAGGATGTCGAACACCTCTACGCGACTCAATAGCGGGGCAGGCACAGCATTGAGATCATTGGCCGTCAGGACAGAGATGATCCGGCTGGCGTCAAACGTCATGCGGAGAAATGTGTCTTGGAATGTGCGTGCTGTTTCTGGCTCAAGGAGATCTAGCAGTACTGGGGTTACTGGATAGCGGACATCGCTGCCAATCTTGTCCACTTCGTCCAAGATGAGCACAGGCGTCGCCGAACTGCCGCGGGCGAGCATCTCAATAACCATCCCGGGTCGAGCGCTGTGCCAAGCGCTATCGCCACCGGTCAGTTGGAAGCTTGCCTGGGCACTTCCAGCGGACCACTTCCGCATTGGCACATTCAGAAGCTCTGCTAACCTCAGCGCAAAGTGCGTTTTCCCGATGCCTGGTGGTCCTGTCAGCAGGATCGGCCGAACGCGGAAATCCTTTGTCCGCATCGCACTGTTCAACGTGAGATCGATCCTCAGCTTTTCAATTGGCTCACGCAGATTGCCGAACGCACTCTGTGCCGTTTCGAGCTTCTTCAGGGCAGATCGAACACGAGGCAGCGCGCGGTAGCCCTCATTGCTTCCGGCGCGCTCCAACAATGACTCGGCATACCGCTGCTGGCTGCGGTCTGCACCTTGCAGATGCTCGCTGACGAGCGCCAGCGCTTCAGGCCCAAAAATTTGAATATGCCGGGGCCGAGCACGGCGAGGAGCGGAAACCACTTCTGCCGGCGTCGCTACAGCCGTTCCAGCAGATGAGGATTCGTGCTCGTCCTCCTTCATCACCGCAAGGTCCAGTTTGGCTTGTCGGGCAGCATCAAGGACGGTGTGCGTGTTCGAGGGGATGAGCAGATGCCATGCCGCCGCACTACGCAGTTCGGAGAGATCCCCTAAAGGAACAAATCCAGGTGGATGCTCCGGAGGGTGCCGGGGAGCAGACATGACGATTCTCCATACGCGAATCAATGGCGTGCAGTCGCAGCCATCGAACCCGGCAACGCCGGGAACCGAAGAAGCCCGAGGTCAGTCAGCTATTCGCGAGTGAGTTCGCTCTGACGGAGCGAACGCGCGGCTGCCGACATCGACCGCTGGGGTCGATTGGTGACGGCGAGTGTCTTTGGCAGCCATGGAGGTGTGAGAGGTGTGATGCGGCTCGTGTAACTACATTCTTCAACCATACAACACCAAGTGGGTTGGGGCTATCGGGCAAAGTGTTCATGTCCGATGCCCTTCAACTTCTGCGCCAGACTAGCTTCCATTGGTGCGCCGAGTGAGTCAGCCGCGATAAGGGGATTTCGAGACTGCGATCGTGACGTGGCTCAAACCGTGAGCGTCGAGGAAGTGTCGGACTAAGTGCATGCTGCTTGGCTCGTGATCTGGGTTGATCGGGCCAAGAATGACCTCGCGCAGAGCGGTTGGCTGAAAATCGAACGCAAAGTATGGCGTGATGCCGTGCGGGCCGGACCGCCAGAGCATGTCCTGGAGCTCGCCAATGATTACTTGACCATTGGCTATCACGGGAAGATATGCCAGTCGCCATTCTTCTTCATGTATGAAGGAGCTGTCTTTGCAAACAGCTGCGCACCCGTGAAGAAAGTTCGAAACGTACGGATCGCGTTTGATGTCGGGAAGACTGAGTATTCCACGTAGGAATTCGTCGATACGCTGCTGTATGTCTGGTGTCAGATACAGGACCGGAGTCAGCACCATGGTCCGAGCGGGAGGGGTCGCCCATTTTGGAAGCCACACCGGCTGATCGGAGCCGAGGTCTACCGGCTTTGATACGTTAGTCCAGAGCAGATCACTATCAAAACCTAGAGAAAAGCCGCGGCCTGCAGCCGCGTAGGTCTTCCATTGAACGGTGGCGTCGCCTTGTGCTGAGAAGCATGCAACATAGAGCTCGGGGCGATTGACTGCTAGATCATCAAGAAGCGAGCGCAGTTTCTGATCAGTCCAATTCGCGCTCCGTGCTTCGACCTCGATCAATTCGCGGAATGCCCGCTCCATACCGACAACTTCGGAAGCATCGTTCATCCGTCGCGTGTTCGAGAGCCAGAGCACCCTCTTCTGTATGACCGAAGTAAATGCCGTAGCGTCGCAGTAGTGATAGATGGTTGGCATCGGCTCTCCTGTTGACTTCGTGCCGTGCATTCAGTGGTGGTGCACTACGGACTTTTTGCTGTTTGGCTACGAATATGGCGAGATTCCAACGATCACTCGTGGCCGTTGCCACTGGCGATCCAGCGCTAGTGCTGACCGGCGCGTGCGGCATTGAGGTCAAATGAGCGAATTTGCGCTAATGAAGCGTCGGTCTTTTCGATTGACTCTTTGAGCGCAGCAAACTCCGCAGGAGGTTCGTCCGCTTGGGTTGCTGGGGACGCGATGGTGACGTCTAACTGATAGTAGGGGTGTGGCAAATTGGCGAAGGTGCCATCACCGGCGACCTGCCGTGCGGCAGACGAAACTTGTATGCCTGGTTGTATGTAAGCTCTGAACTCTTCGGTTGCCTTCGACTGATATGCCAGCGCTTCTCCTAGGCTCGAATACTTCTTGGGGAGGGTGGTAACGGTCCATCTGGGGCCGAAGTGGTACACGGCGGCGTACATCACCTTGGCCAAGGATTCACTAACGCCTGCAGCCCGCATGGCGTTATAGAAGGTGAGATGCACGATTTCCCATTTTTGCTTCCTTTCGACGCATCCGACATCGTGGATGACTGCTGCGTTACGGTACTTGTCGTCCAAAGGACCACCGACGAAGGACCATGCCCATTTCGGAATGGAAGCACCATCCGAGACAAATCCTTTGGGCGCGGTCCATCTGCGTTGAGCGGGGTCGATGTACGAATACGGTTGGAGGAGGCGAACATCGCGCCCGTTGTCCATAAACTTCACCAGCAGTTCGCCTTCAAAGTGTCCGAACTCGTCGGCTGCGATGCTAGGTGAAATGAAAGCGGCTGAAAGTGCACCCACAGAAAGAACCCAGAGCAATCTCTTCTGCATACATCCCCCTCTTTACCAAGCGAATTGTTGTCGTTCACCCTCTATGCGGCGGGGTTGGTGTTTGTCGTGATGCGTAGCCGGCAGCGAGCATTGGTTCCAATGACTCGGATGGGTAGGTTCACGATGCCACATCCGTTGTCAGCGTATTCCAAGCCGTACTCGACTGATGCCATACGAAAGAGGGGGCGCTGGCGTGGACTTTCAGCCCAAGATCATTCGTTCGTGGAGTTCTGGTCGCGAGGTTGCCTGAGACTTATTGCTTTGTTGCAGGCTCAGCGGTTTTGCTCATCGTGCTGGCACAGAGTTTGTGCAGTGCGGAAGATTGCTCAATGGGCTATCGCCTGAAGAGCGTTGCAGGGAGCAGCAGAAGCGGACTCGTCACCATAAAGCAGCTTCGATATTTTCTAACCTACTTCGCTATTTTCTAATTTCCTTCGCTACGCCAACACATATTCTCAACAAGGTCGAGCAGCGCCAGGCATCCTAAGATAAAATCTATCGGCCCCCAAAAGCCGATTGATTGCCATGACGCTCACCGAACTCAAATACATCGTCGCTGTTGCACGAGAACGCCACTTTGGTCGTGCCGCCGAGGCCTGCTTCGTCTCGCAGCCGACGCTGTCGGTCGCCATCAAGAAGCTGGAGGACGAGCTGGCCGTGCAGATCTTCGAGCGCGGCGCGTCGGAGGTGAGCGTCACGCCCGTGGGCGAGCAGATCGTCACGCAGGCCCAGCGCGTGCTGGAGCAGACCATGGCGATCCGCGAGATTGCCAAGCAGGGCATGGACCCGCTGGCCGGGCCGCTGCGCCTGGGGGTGATCTACACGATCGGGCCCTACCTCCTGCCGACGCTGGTCAAGCAGATGATCGACACCGTCCCGCAAATGCCGTTGATGCTGCAGGAGAACTTCACTGTGCGACTGGTGGAGCTGCTCAAGCAGGGCGAGATCGACTGCGCCATCATGGCTGAGCCCTTTCCCGAGGCGGGGCTGATGACGGTGCCGCTGTATGACGAGCCCTTTGTGGTCGCTGTGCCGCGCGGCCATGAACTGGCCAAGGTGTCAGCGGTGGACCCGGAGGCGCTCAAGCAGCAGACCATGCTGCTGCTTGGCAACGGTCATTGCTTCCGTGACCACGTGCTGGGCGTGTGCCCGGAGCTATCGCGCTTCTCGCAGAACGCAGACGGTATCCAGAAAACCTTTGAAGGTTCGTCGTTGGAGACGATCCGCCATATGGTCGCCAGTGGCGTGGGCATCACGGTGCTGCCGCGCACCTCGGTACCTAGGATGCAGCCCGCCCCCACCGATCTGCTGACCTACGTGCCGTTTCAGGAGCCCGTGCCCGACCGCCGCGTTGTGCTGGCCTGGCGCAAGAGCTTTACCCGTATCGCCGCCATCGAGGCGGTGGCCAAGGCGGTCGCGCAATGCGATCTGCCGGGCATCAAACCGCTGCCCTTCACGCCGCTCGTGCACTAAAAACAGCGCTTTTCCCCTGTGAGGGGATTTGTTACGTCCTGTTTATAGTTAATTTCTACCGATGCTATTCATTTAATAAATTTCATTTATCCATGATCCATCAATAAACTTGGTAGATGGATGGCGACTGCACCATGCTTCACTCGGGACGGTTATCAGGCACTTCGGGTTGCTGAGCGGTTCGCGCGGCACCATCACCCGTGCGATGGCGAGTGTGCTGGAGCGCCCCCAGCTTGCTGAGCGGCATGGGCGTTAAGGTGGCGCTGGGCTCGAAATCAATCAATGGCAGTACGGTGCGTGGCGAAAACCAAGCCACGCCATGCGCCGATGCTTAGGAGGAAGATCATGGCGATGGTGCAGATGTTTGTTTCGGAGTGGCAGGCGTTTGCGGGCGCGGTACGGGCCTCGCGCGCCGAGGTGCCGACGTTGTCTGGCATGCCCGGCAGCGCGGCCGACAGCCGAGGCACACGCACCACCGAGTACGCCCGCCTGCAGCGCAAGTGGGTACGCAAGCAGATCGGCCTGACTATCGTGGCCGCCGGCGTCATGATTGTGTTCTTGCACGGCATGGTGCAACTGACGGCCTGATTGCCTGCGTCATAGACGCAGGCCATCATCGGAACTTGTCGCGTTAGCGGCAACCGAACGAGATGCTTGAAGCACGTGCGGTCCGACCCAACCCGGGTTAGATCGCGCGTTTTTGCACACCACTTTTTCAGGGGAATCCAGATGGCAAAGAAGAACAACGGCACCACTGTCGCCGCCCAGATCAACATCGGTATCGCCGACAAGGACCGCAAGAAGATCGCCGAGGGCTTGTCGCGCCTGCTGGCTGATACCTATTCGCTTTACCTGAAGACCCACTACTTCCACTGGAACGTCACGGGCCCGATGTTCAACACGCTGCATCTGATGTTTGAGACGCAGTACAACGAACTGTGGAACGCCGTTGATCCGGTGGCTGAACGCATTCGCGCCCTGGGCTATCCGGCACCGGGCTCGTATACCGAATTCGCCAAGCTGTCGTCGATTCCGGAATCGAAGGGCGTGCCTGAGGCAATGGACATGGTGCGCGAGCTGGTGGCCGGCCATGAAGCCGTGACGCGCACCGCCCGCAGCCTGTTCCCGGACGTCGATAAGGCTGCTGACGAACCGACCGCCGATTTGCTCACGCAACGCATGGACATCCACGAAAAGACCGCGTGGATGCTGCGCTCGCTGCTGGCATAAGTCTGCACGAGCGGTCGCGCCGCCAAGAGACGACAGGCGTTTCGACAACATTGAATTCCTCCCCCCTCCCGTCAGCCTGCTGTGTTGCGGGTGGGGCTTTCCTCCCAGACCCAAACGAGAGAGCGATGACTACTGAAGCCAAATGCCCGTTTTCCAGCCAGGCGCTTGCGGCCTCCCAGGCCGTGAGTGGTGGCACGACCAACAAAGACTGGTGGCCCAATCAACTGCGCGTTGATCTGCTCGCCCAGCATTCCGAAAAATCTGATCCGCTTGGTACCAAGTTCGACTACCGCAAGTCTTTCCAGGCGCTGGACTACAACGCCCTCAAGGCTGACCTGCGCCGCTTGATGACCGATTCGCAGGACTGGTGGCCGGCAGACTTCGGCCACTATGGCCCGCAGTTCATCCGCATGGCCTGGCATGCTGCCGGCACCTACCGCACCGGCGACGGCCGTGGCGGTGCTGGCCGTGGCCAGCAGCGTTTTGCACCGCTGAATTCGTGGCCCGACAACGTCAACATCGACAAGTCGCGCCGCCTGCTGTGGCCGATCAAGCAGAAGTACGGCCAGGCAATCTCGTGGGCCGACCTGCTGATCCTGACCGGCAACGTTGCCCTCGAGACCATGGGCTTCCGCACCTTCGGCTTTGCTGCTGGCCGTGAAGACACCTGGGAACCGGACAACGACGTCTACTGGGGCGCCGAGAAAACCTGGCTCGCCCCGACCAACAACCCCCACAGCCGCTATTCGGGCGAGCGCGATCTCGACAACCCGCTCGCCGCCGTGCAGATGGGCTTGATCTACGTGAACCCGGAAGGCCCGGACGGCAACGGTGACCCGATCGCCGCTGCACACGACATTCGCGAAACCTTCGCCCGCATGGCGATGGACGATGAAGAAACTGTGGCGCTGATCGCCGGCGGTCACACCTTCGGCAAGACGCACGGCGCCGGTCCGGCGAGCAACGTCGGCCCGGACGTTGAAGCTGCACCGCTTGAGGCGCAGGGCCTTGGCTGGGCGAGCACCTACCAGTCCGGCAAGGGCGCGGATGCGATCACCAGCGGGCTGGAAGTCACCTGGACGCAGACGCCTGCGCAATGGAGCAACTCCTTCTTCGAGAACCTGTTCAAGTACGAGTGGGTGCAGGAGAAGAGCCCGGCAGGCGCGCTGCAATGGGTGGCCAAGGATGCCGAGGCGATCATCCCGGGCCCGACGCCCGATTCGCCCAAGCGTCGCCCGACCATGCTGACCACGGACCTGTCGCTGCGTCTGGACCCGGCCTACGAGAAGATTTCGCGTCGTTTCCTCGACAACCCGCAGGCCTTTGCCGAAGCCTTCGCACGCGCCTGGTTCAAGCTGACCCACCGCGATCTGGGACCGAAGTCGCGCTACCTCGGCCCCGAAGTGCCGCGTGAAGATCTGATCTGGCAAGATCCGCTGCCGGCCGCAACGCACAAGCCGACCGAGGCTGACATCGCCGACCTGAAGGCGAAGATCGAGGCGTCTGGTCTGTCGGCGTCGGAACTGGTGGCGGTGGCCTGGGCATCTGCCTCGACCTTCCGCGGTTCAGACAAGCGTGGCGGCGCCAACGGTGCCCGCATTCGCCTGGCACCGCAAAAGGATTGGGCCGTCAACCAGCCGGTCGCAGGTGCACTGGCCAAGCTGGAAGCGATTCAGCAGGCCTCGGGCAAGGCTTCGCTGGCAGATGTGATCGTGCTGGCAGGCAGCGTGGGTATCGAACTGGCAGCCAAGGCGGCGGGTACGAGCATCACTGTGCCGTTCACGCCGGGCCGCGTCGATGCCACGGTCGAACAGACCGATCCGGTCGCGATGGCCGTGCTCGAACCGATTGCCGATGGCTTCCGCAATTTCCAGAAGGCCAAGTTCTCGGTGCCGGCTGAAGCGCTGCTGATCGACAAGGCCCAGCTGCTGACGCTGACGGCGCCCGAGTTGACGGTGCTGATCGGTGGCCTGCGCGCCATCAACATCAACGCGGATGGCAGCAAGAACGGTGTCTTCACCGCCACGCCCGGCGCGCTGACCAACGATTTCTTCGTCAACCTGCTCGACATGGGCACGGAGTGGAAGGCAGCCGGTGACATCTACGAAGGCGTTGATCGCAAAACGGGTCAGGTCAAGTGGACTGGCACGCGCGTTGATCTGGTGTTCGGCTCGAACTCGATCCTGCGTGCGCTGGCCGAGGTGTACGGCAGTGCTGACAGCAAGCAGCGTTTCCTCAGTGATTTCGTTGCCGCCTGGGTCAAGGTGATGAATGCCGATCGTTTTGATCTGGCCTAAGCCTCAAGCCTGAGCCATCAGGCAACAGGACTAAAATGGCGCCTTGCCTCGTGCAGGCGCCATTTTTCTTTGGTGATTCCCATGCAGTCGTCCGCCGCTCAACCCAGCCGTCTCATCCTCTATGCGCGCCTGATGCGCATGGATAAGCCGATCGGCACGGTGCTGCTGCTGTGGCCGACGCTGTGGGCGCTGTGGATGGCGTCCGACGGGCATCCGCCGCTGTCGCTGGTGCTGATCTTCACGGTCGGCACGTTCCTGATGCGCTCGGCCGGCTGCGCCGTCAACGATTGGGCCGATCGCGATTTCGACAAGCACGTCAAACGCACCAAGGAGCGGCCGATTACCGCTGGCCTGATCGCGCCGTGGGAGGCGCTGGCCGTGGCCGGTGTGCTGTCGCTCATCGCCTTCACGCTCATCCTGCCGCTCAATGCGCTGACCAAGTGGATGTCGGTCGCGGCCATTGTGATTGCCGGCACGTACCCGTTCTTCAAGCGTTTTTTTGCGATTCCGCAGGCGTATCTGGGCATTGCGTTCGGCTTCGGCATTCCGATGGCGTATGCGGCGGTGCAGGATCAGGTGCCGATGCTCGCCTGGCTCATGCTCATCGGCAACGTGTTCTGGGCCGTCGCCTACGACACTGCCTACGCCATGGTCGATCGCGACGACGATCTGCACATCGGCATCAAGACTTCAGCCATCACCTTCGGCCGTTATGACGTGGCGGCCATCATGCTGTGCTATGTGGCCTTCTTCGGCATCATGGCCTGGGCCGGCTATGTGATGGCGCTGGGCGTAGCCTTCTGGATCGGGATGGCGGCGGCCGTAGCACTTGCGCTCTGGTACTACCCCATGCTGCGCACGCGGGACCGCATGAAGTGCTTCTTCGTCTTCCGCCACAACAACTGGCTGGGCGCGTGCGTGTTTGCCGGCGTGGCGGTGGCCTACGCGCTGCGCTAGAAGAGCAGTTTGAGCGTCTTGTAGACCAGTGCGGTGCTGGCGCCACATGCCGCCGCAAAGATGAGCACGCGCATGGCCTCCCAGAAGGCGTCGGTGTATTCGCCGAGCAATGCCGACACGATGTCGGGTTGCAGCGCCATGCGCAGGCTGCGCAGAAAGCCGTGGCGATCGCCAAAGAGCTGGACCCACAGCCAAGCCTCCAGCGGCAGCGCCAGCACGGCTGCTGCCTTGAGCAATCCCGGCTGCTCGATCAGGAGGGGGCTGGTGTCCATGCGGCGCTTGCCTGCGATCAGTCGCGACCGAATTCCTCGCCCATTTCCTTGCCGCGCGCAGCGGCGGCGTGCATCGCGCGCACGAAGGCAGCCTTGATGCCGGCGCCGTCCATGGCGGTGAGCGCCGCGTAGGTCGTACCGCCCTTGGAGGTCACGCGCTCGCGCAACACTTCCACCGGCTCGTTCGACTGCCCAGCCAGCGTAGCCGCACCGATGAACGTTTCCACAGCCAGCGTACGGCCATCTTCCGCCGACAGGCCAAGTTCCTGCGCCGCCTGTTGCATCGCCTCGATGAAATAGAACACGTAGGCCGGGCCGCTGCCCGAGATGGCAGTCACGGCATCGATCTGTGCCTCGGCAGGGACCCACACGCTCTTGCCGACGGCATTGGCGACGGCACTGGCCGTGGCGCGATCCGCTTCGGACAGGCCGGTGTTGGCCGCGAGCCCTGTCATGCCCAGGCCCGACAGCGCGGGTGTGTTCGGCATCGCACGCACGATGCGCGCATGGCCATTCAGCCAGCGCGACAGGTCTTGAATGCGGATGCCTGCCGCCACCGACAGCACCAGGCTGTTGCCCAGATGCGGGGCGAGTTGTGCGCACACTTCGCGCATCTGCTGCGGCTTGACAGCCAGGACGATCACGTCGCGGTCGGCCAGTTCGGCGCCGGGGGCGGCAGCCGTACGGGCGCCCCAGGTTTGTTCGGCGCGGGCGCGGGCCGGCTCGGTCGGGTCCACCACCACGATGTTGGCGCCGTGCGCGCCCTTGGCAATCAGGCCGCCGATGAGGGCTGCCGCCATGTTGCCGCCGCCGATGAAGCCGAGTTTCAGAGTGTCGAGCATGAGAGTGGTGGGGTGAAGAACAACAGGAAACAGGAAATCAGGCGGGCGCGTGCGCATACTGCCGCGCCCCGAAAATGGCGCTGCCGACACGCACAATAGTGGCGCCTTCGGCAATCGCTTCTTCCAGATCGGCGGACATGCCCATCGACAGTGTATCGATGGCAATGCCGGCGTCTCGCAGCTGATTGGCCAGTCTGCTCAGGGCGGCAAAAGGTGCGCGCTGGGCAGCCGGGTCGTCGGTGGGCTCGGGCACGGCCATCAGGCCGCGCAGTTGCAAGCGGGGCAGGGCGGCCACGGCACGTGCCACGGCAAGGACCTCGTCAAAGTCGGGCAACAGGCCGTGTTTGCTGGCTTGGCGGCTGATATTGATTTCCAGGCAGACCTGCAGCGGCGGCAGGATATCGGGGCGCTGGGCAGACAGGCGCTCGGCAATCTTGAGCCGGTCGACGCTGTGCACCCAGTCGAAACGCTCGGCCACGGCACGCGTCTTATTGCTTTGCAGCGGGCCGATGAAGTGCCAGCCGATCGGGTTGGGGCCCGTGCGGAGGTCGGCCAGCGCATCGATTTTGGCGATGCCTTCCTGCACGTAGTTCTCGCCGAAGAGGCGTTGTCCGGCAGCGTGCGCGGCACGCACCGCATCGGCGTCGAACGTCTTGGAAACAGCCAGCAATATGACACCGGCAGGGTCGCGCGAAGCCAGTGTGCAGGCCGTTGTGATCCGCTGACGCACGGCTTGCAAGTTGGCGGCGATTACAGACATAATCCGGCGACGTTTGTTACAAATAAACAAGGCTCCGGCACGTTGTTGACAGTGTCGGCAGCACCCGGGGAAGCGCCATTGCGACGCCTGGGCGACATAAAAAAGTCGGGGGTCATTATAAGATGGACATCGCGCAGCTTCTGGCGTTTTCCGCCAAGAACAAAGCGTCGGACTTGCACCTGTCGGCCGGCTTGCCGCCGATGATCCGGATTCACGGCGATATGCGCCGGATCAACGTGCCACCGCTCACGCACCAGGACGTGCACTCCATGGTGTACGACATCATGAGTGACGGGCAGCGCAAGGTCTACGAAGAAAACCTGGAAGTCGACTTTTCGTTTGAGATCCCGGGGCTCTCACGTTTCCGGGTCAACGCGTTCAACCAGAACCGCGGCGCTTCGGCTGTGTTCCGGACGATTCCGTCCAAGGTGCTTTCGCTGGACGATCTGAAGGCGCCGGCTGTGTTTGCCGATCTCGCCATGAAGCCGCGCGGCCTGGTGCTGGTGACGGGCCCGACGGGCTCGGGCAAGTCGACCACGCTGGCGGCAATGGTGAACCACCGCAACGAAAACGACATGGGCCACATCCTCACGGTGGAGGACCCGATCGAATTCGTGCACGAATCCAAGAAGAGCCTGATCAACCAGCGCGAACTGGGGCCGCACACGCACTCGTTCGCCAACGCGTTGAAGTCGGCACTGCGTGAAGACCCGGACGTGGTCCTGGTCGGCGAATTGCGTGACCTTGAGACCATTCGTCTGGCGCTCACCGCGGCCGAAACCGGTCACTTGGTGTTCGGCACGCTGCACACCAGTTCGGCCGCGAAAACCATTGACCGTGTCGTCGACGTGTTCCCGTCGGACGAAAAGGAAATGGTCCGCACCATGCTTTCCGAATCGCTGGAAGCGGTGATCTCGCAGACGCTGCTCAAGACGCGCGACGGTTCGGGCCGGATTGCAGCGCACGAGATCATGATTGCCACGCCGGCCATCCGCCACCTGATCCGCGAGAACAAGATCTCGCAGATGTACTCGATGATGCAGACCAGCAGCGGCATGGGCATGCAGACGCTCGATCAGTGCCTGTCGGAGCTCATCAAGCGCTCGGCGATCAACTACGCAGACGCACGCGCCATCGCCAAGAACCCGGACGCGTTCGCGAGCTGATGCACTGATGCGCTAACTGGCACTGACCCGTTAGCGCGCACACCAATTCCTTTCAGGAGGGGCACGCCATGCTGGACCGCGAAGCCGCCACCAAATACATCCACGAACTCTTGCAGTTGATGGTGAACAGCCGTGGCTCGGACTTGTTCATCACGTCGGAATTCCCGCCCGCCATCAAGGTGGACGGCAAGGTCACGCCGATCTCGCAGCAGCCGCTGAACGCAGGCCAGGCCATCGGTCTGGTCAAGTCGATCATGAACGAGAGGCAACTGCGTGAGTACGAAGACACCTCCGAGTGCAACTTCGCCATCACGGCACCGGGCGCGGGGCGTTTCCGTGTGTCGGCGTTCATCCAGCAGGGCCGCGCCGGCATGGTGCTGCGGACCATCAATACGAAGATCCCCTCGCTGGGCGAGCTGGACCTGCCGCCGATCTTGAACGAGATCGTGATGAGCAAGCGCGGGCTGGTGATCGTGGTGGGTGCCACGGGCTCGGGCAAGTCGACCTCGCTGGCGGCGATGGTGGGCTACCGCAACGCCAATTCGTACGGCCACATCATCACCATCGAAGACCCGGTCGAATACGTGCACGCGCACCAGAACTGCGTGGTGACGCAGCGTGAGGTGGGTGTCGATACCGAGTCGTGGCACGTGGCGCTGAAGAACACGCTGCGCCAAGCGCCCGACGTGATCCTGATCGGCGAAATTCGTGACCGCGACACGATGGAATACGCCATCCAGTACGCGGAAACCGGCCACCTGTGCCTGGCTACGCTGCACGCCAACAGCTCGAACCAGGCCATCGACCGGATCATCAACTTCTTCCCGGAAGAGAAGCGACAGCAGTTGCTGATCGACCTGTCGCTGAACCTGCGCGCGATGATTGCGCAGCGTCTGCTGCCGCGTCAGGGCAAGAAGGGCCGCGTGCCGGCGGTGGAGATCATGCTGGCGACGCCGCTGGTGCAGGACCTCATCTTCAAGGGCGAGGTGCACGAGCTGAAGGAGGTCATGAAGAAGTCCCGCGAGCAGGGGATGATCTCGTTCGACCAGGCGCTCTTCGAGCTGTATGAAGAGGGCAAAATCAGCTACGAAGATGCGCTGCGCAATGCCGACTCGCTCAACGACCTGCGCCTGCAGATCAAACTGCACAGCAAGCGGGGTGGGCAGACTGATTTGTCGGCGGGTACTGAGCATCTGAACGTGGTGTGATGTTGTTCTGGGATGGATGCTGTTGGTCCATCCCTTGTTTCATCGCCTGCCGGGGCTGACTCACTTTCTTTGTCTTGCCAAAGAAAGTAAGCAAAGAAAGGCGCGCCCGATGCGGCGACCCCCTCCTTGGATTTCTGTCGCGGGGAGGGAAGGGAGGCAAACTCGCTTCGCTCAGACAGGCCTCCCTTCTTTATCCTCCCCGCAACAAAAATCCAAGGCGCCGCATAGGGCCCAACGGCCAAACAGGTAGCATGCATGCGCGAGCGCCAAGGCGCATTCCGATTGTCTGCCGGCCCCCTTGCCGCAGGGCAGGGAAAGCCACACCGGCGCGGGACTGGCGTTTCTGGCATTCTCCGGCCAGACTTGAATTGTCCTTTCCACTCTTCTCTCGGGGTTTCCCATGTCTGATGTCTACGCATTCGAGGCGGATTCGCTGACAGGACAGCGCGTGCCGCTTTCGCAATATCGCGGCAAGGTGCTGTTGATCGTGAATACGGCAAGCAAGTGCGGGTTCACGCCGCAATACGCGGGGCTGGAGGCGGTGTACAAGCGCCTGGGCGAGAAGGGCCTGGAAGTGCTCGGCTTTCCCTGCAACCAGTTCGGCAAGCAGGAGCCGGGCGAGGCGGATGAGATCGGCGCGTTCTGCGAGAAGAACTACGGCGTGTCGTTCCCGATGTTCAGCAAGATCGACGTGAATGGCGACAACGCGCATCCGCTGTACAAGTGGCTGACCTCGGAAAAGCCCGGTGTGCTGGGCTGGGAAGCGATCAAGTGGAACTTCACCAAATTCCTGCTGCGCCGTGACGGCACGGTCTACAAGCGCTATGCGCCGCTGACCAAGCCGGAGGAGATCATTGGCGATATCGAGATGTTGCTGGCGGAGCCCGATCCGCTGCCGGCCTAGTCGCCTGACCCACGCACCTTGCGCATGAAATCCGCCAGCGAGCGCTCGGCGGATTCCGCAAACTGCCGCTCCAGGATGTCGACCTTGACGCAGCGGTCCAGGCGGAAGGTGCGGTAGTCCTGACGGTGCTCGCACCACGCGGCCACCAGCCACACCTGCCCCCAGAAGAACAGCCCGAGCGGCTGGATGCACCGCTCGGTCAACTGGCCTTGCGCGTCACGGTAGGAGAGTCGCGCGACCGCGTGGCGCCCCAGTGCGGAGTGCAGCGTGTCGAAGACCTGCTTGACCTCGCTGCCCATGCCGTAGCCGGGCGCGAAGATGCGTGTGGTTTCGGCTTCGGAGCGGCGCTCGGCGGGCAAGGCGCCCATCAGCTTTTCCAGCGCGGCTTCGACGGAGCCGGCCATCGTGCCGCCGCTCCACGCCTTGATCATGCGCGCGCCTGCGACCAGCGCTTCCACTTCATCGGCGGTGAACATGAGCGGGGCCAGATCGAAGCCGGCGCGCATGCGGTAGCCGATGCCGGCCTCGCCCTCAATCGGCACGCCCGAGACGGAGAGATCGCGGATGTCGCGATACACCGTGCGTTCGGACACGCCCAGGCGGTCGGCAAGCATTGCCGCCGTGGTCAGGCGGCGGCCTCGCAGGATCTGGGCAATCTGGAAAAGGCGGTCGGCGCGGCGGGTCATGCGCGGCATTGTAGTGGGCTTCGGCCCGGGTGCCATGCGCGCCATGGTTTGACCACCTAAGCCCGCCTGAGCCCACTACGCCCCGAAGGGCGTCAGCTCGCGTTGCGGGTGGATATCCACCACGTCAACCTGCTCGCCACGGCGCAGCATGCGCTTGCCCAGACGGGGGAAATCGGCAATCTCGATGTTCAGGTGTTCGCCGCCGCACAGGTAGAGCAGGTCGTCCTTGCCGCAGTTGCGCAGGTGGTGCGCCACGCCCACGGGGAAGGCCATGAAATCCCCCGCGCGCACGGTGAACATGCTGTCGGCAATCTCGGCCTGCGCTTCGCCCGAGAGGATGTAGATCCACTCCTCTTCGCGCTGGTGCGAGTGGTAGACAAACGACTCCTTGCCCGGCGGCACGCGCGCGAAATTCACGCCCGTGCGCTTGAGCCCGAGCAGCCGGCCCATCATCGTGCCGTGGATTTCCGACAGGCTGTTCCAGGGGTGCGAAAACGACTGCGTGCGCGCAGCAATATCGGCGGCGCGCATGAGATACGGGGACTGACTCGGCATGGTTTTTCTCTGTCTCGGTAAGTCAGGCCGACGCCCGCGCGCCGGCCTTTTGGGGCCCCTTGGGGGGGGCTTACTGCTGTAGTAGGTACGCCTGCGTCTTGGCGTCCGGCTCGTGCAGGCCGACGCGGTTGCCTTCGGTGTCGACAATGTGGGCGATGCGGCCCATGTTGTCGGGCAGCGTCATCGGGCCGAACACGCATTGGCCGCCGCTGCCGTTCACGCGCTCAAGCACGGCATCCAGGTTGGGTGCGTTCAGGTAGACCACGCTGCCCTTGTCCGACGGGGCAAAGCCTTCGCCCTTGACCAGCGCGCCGTGGATGGTCGTTTCACCTGCCGGGAACACGCCCATGGTCAGGTCGCCCATGTCCTCCTGCTTGAGCTGCGTGTCGAAGACGTTCTCGTAAAACTTCACCGCGCGCGGGAAATCGTTGGCGGGGATTTCAAACCAGTTGATGACGCTTGCCATGGTGCTCGCTCCGGTTGATGGCTCGGGCGGTTGGGGGTGCCGTTGCCGTTAAGGTGGAGCGATTCTGGCGGGGGGCTCCTGACAGCGTTCTGTCAGGAGCCTTCAGGAGGGAGTGGGGGTGTTGCGGATTGCCCAGGCAGTGAATGCCGGGGCGGAGTGAGGCAGGGCTCAGTGCGGAATCCAACCCGCCAGCAGCGGCACGAGTATCGCCGTCAGCACACCGTTCAAGCCCATGCCCAACGCCGAGAATGCACCCGCTTCCGGGCTGACCTGGAACGCGCGCGCCGTACCGATGCCGTGCGCTGCAATGCCGGTCGCAAAGCCGCGCACGCTGTACTCGCGGATGCGCAGCAGGTTCAACAGCCGTGTGGCGGTGGTTGCGCCCACGATGCCGGTAATCAGCACCAGCACGGCCGTGATCGTCGGCGCACCGCCGATCTTCTCCGAGATGCCCATGGCGATCGGGATCGTTACCGACTTCGGCGCCATGGAGCGCAGTGTTTCCGGCGAGGCACCCAGCAGCCACGCGATGCCAACCGCTGATACCACCGCCACGACCGACCCGGCCAGGAGCCCGCACATCAGTGGTAGCGCATGCCGGCGCAGTTTCGACCACTGCTGGAACAGCGGCACCGCCAGCGCCACGGTGGCGGGCCCCAGCAGGAAGTGCACGAACTGCGCGCCGTCGAAGTAGGTCTTGTACGGCGTGTGCGTCACCGTCAGGAGCGTGCCCAGAATGACCACCGCAATCAGCAGTGGGTTGACCATCGGATTGAAGCCGCTGCGCTCGTGCAGGCGCACGCCGATCAGGTAGGCAATGAGCGTGGCGGTCAGGCCCAGCAGCGGGCTGGCGGCCAGGTAGACCCAGAGCTGGTACAGGTTGGGTGCCATCGTGTTCATGGGGCAAGCTCCTCGTTGGCCTCGCCGTGGTCACCCATGCGGCGCATCAGCGCGCGCGTGACGAGTGCCCCTGCGGCAATCGACAGCCACGTCGACACGACGGTCGCCACCACAATCGGCAGCCATTCCTGCCCGATGCGATGCAGTTGCGTGATCACGCCCACGCCGGCCGGCACGAACAGGATGGTCAGGTGCCGCAGCAAGTCGCTGACGGTGCCCTGCATGACTTCGAGCACGCGGCCCTTGTCCACCAGCAGGTAGATCACCAGCAGCACCATGCCGATCACCGGGCCCGGCACGGGCAGGTGCAGCGAATACGTCAGCAGCTCTCCGATCGACTGGAACGTCAACAGGATCGCGAAGGTTTGCAGCATGGGGCCTCCGGGCAAAACGAAGCGGGCAGTATAGAACCGACGCGCTGACGTTTCAGGCCAGCATCCGGTCCACCAGCTCGATCCAGTGCTCGACCGGCGTATCGGTGCCGCTTTGCAGATGCGTGACGCAGCCGATGTTGGCGGTGACGATGCGCTCCGGCTGCGTGGCTTGCAGTTTGCTGAGCTTGTCGTCGCGCAGGCGGTAGGCCAGTTCCGGTTGCAGCACGGAGTACGTGCCCGCCGAGCCGCAGCACAGATGGCTGTCAGCGCAGAGTTTGACGTCCACGCCGAGCGAGGTGAGCAACGTTTCCACTGCCCCACGAATCTGCTGGCCATGCTGCAGCGTGCAGGGCGGGTGCCACGCCACGCGCGGGCCTTTTGTCCCCCCGGCGGCGGGTTTGGCCTTCTGCAGCAGCGCATCGGAGAAGGCCGGCAGCACTTCGCACAGGTCCCGCGTCATGGCGGACACGCGCGCCGCGCGCTCGGCATAGGCGGGGTCGTCGCGCAGCAGGTGGCCGTATTCCTTGACCATCGCGCCGCAGCCGGAGGCCGTCATGACGATGGCTTCGGCGCCGGCTTCGATATGCGGCCACCACGCATCGATATTGGCACGTGCGTTGCCGAGGCCGCCCACGTGGTCGTTCATGTGGTAGCGGATGGCGCCGCAGCAGCCGGCGCGGTCTGCGCTGATGAGCTGCACGCCCAGCTTGTCGAACACGCGCGCCGTGGCCGCATTGATGTTGGGCGACATGGCGGGCTGTACGCAGCCTTCGAGCAGCAGCATCTTGCGTGCGTGTGTGGCGACCGGCCGCACACCGGCGCGTGGCTGCTTGGCGGGGACCTTGTTGCGCAGCACGGGCGGCAGCAGCGGACGCACGGCCTGCCCCAGCCTGAGCGCGGGGCCGAACAGCGCAGGCCGCGTCAGGCTCTCGCGCAGCACCCAGCGCACCGCGCGCTCGCCCAGCGGACGCGATTCACCACGCGCGTCGAGCTGGTCGTCGACGATCTTGCGGCCGATCTCCACCAGCCGCCCGTAGGTCACGCCGGAGGGGCAGGTCGATTCGCAGTTGCGACAGGTCAGGCAACGGTCCAGGTGCAGGCGCGTGGCCTGGCCGGCGGGCTGGCCTTCGAGCACCTGCTTCATCAGGTAGATGCGTCCGCGCGGGCCGTCCAGTTCGTCGCCGAGCAGTTGGTAGGTCGGGCAGGTGGCCGTGCAGAAGCCGCAGTGCACGCACTTCTGCACGATGCTTTGGGCTTCTTCGCCGTCGGGGGTGTTGCGCAGGAACGCCGCGAGCGTGATTTGCATGATGAGCGTGCGTTAGAAATCGGCGTACAGACGGCCCGGGTTGAAGATGCCGTGCGGATCGAAACTCTCCTTCAGGCGCTTGTGCACGGCCATCAGCGGCGCGGCGACGGGCGTGAAGATGTCGCTTGTGCGCTCGCCGTTGCGGAACAGCGTGGCATGGCCGCCGGCTTTGCTCACGGCATCGCGGATGGCGTCGGCGGGCGTATTGGCGGTATCGATCGACCAGCGCTGACCGCCGCCCCATTCGACGAGCTGTTCATCAACAGAGGCGTGGCCGAGTGCCAGCGGTGGCGTCGCCGGTGGCAGAGCGATGCGCCACAGTGGCAGGCCGCTCTGCAGGGCACGCGCAAAGAATGCATGCGACTGCTCACGCAGGTCGCGCCAGAAGGTGGCGGCTTGCGCATCGTCAACGCGTTCGCCACCAAGCTTGGTGATGGCGGCACGCACCGCCGCATCGGCGCCGCTCAGGCGCAGCCACAGCGCACCGTCGATCCACGCAGACGCGGCAATCGGTAGCGGCTGACCGCCCCAGCGGTTGAGCGTATCGATGGCCTCGGCTTGCGCCATGGCAAAGCGCAGCGTGGCATCGCAGAACGGCATCGGCAGCACCTTCAGCGACACCTGCACGACAAGGCCCAGCGTGCCGAGCGCGCCCGCCATCAGGCGCGAGACGTCGTAGCCGGCCACGTTCTTCATCACCTGGCCGCCGAAGTTGAGCACGTCGCCTCGGCCATCCATGACCACCGCGCCGAGTACAAAGTCGCGCAGCGCACCCACCGATTGCCGGCGCGGGCCCGACAGCCCGGAGGCAAACGCACCGCCTACGGTTGCCTGCTTGCCGTCCGCGGCAAAGTGCGGCGGCTCGAACGCCAGCATCTGCCGGTGCTCGGCCAGTGCGGCCTCAATCTCGACGAGCGGCGTGCCGCTGCGTGCGGTAATCACCAGCTCCGCGCAGTCGTAGTCGACGATGCCCGACCATGTGCGCGTATCAAGCACGGTGGCGTTGGCCGCAGGCGCGCGGCCGTAGAAATCCTTCGTGCCGCCACCGCGCAGGGTGAGCGGCGTGCGGGTGTCGGCGGCTTGCAGGATCGCCTCACGAAAGCGTGCAAGTGTGGGCGGGAGTGCGGTGTCTGGCGTGGTGGGCATGTCGAGACGTCCGGGCGCTGCAGCTCACTGGCTGCTGGCGGTTTCCGTGGAAAGAGGGGGCAGCTTGGTCGCGCAACGCTTGCAGAAGACGGCGTCGGCGTCGTGGCCTTCGGTGGCACAGTGCGTGCAGGTGCGCGCCTTGGGGGAGCGCTCGCGCATGGTGTTCACCAGTTCCGCACCGATGATGCCGGTGGGGAACGCGATGATGCTGTAGCCGAGCAGGATGGTCATCGATGTGATGAACTGCCCCAGCGGGGTCTTCGGCACCAGATCGCCGAAACCTGTGGTGGTGAGCGTGACCACCGCCCAGTACATGCTGACCGGAATGCTGGTGAAGCCGTGTTGCGGCCCCTCCACCACGTACATCACCGTGCCCAGGATGATCGTGATGATGAACACGGTGCCCAGGAACACGAAGATCTTGCGTCGGGCGTTGACCAGCGCGCGCAGCAGCACCTGCGCTTCTTCAAAGTAGATGGTGAGCTTGAGTACCCGGAACACGCGCAGCAGCCGCAGCAGGCGCACGTCCACCAGATACGCCATTTCGGGCGCAAAGACGGCCAACCACGTCGGCAGAATCGACACGAAATCGATGACGCCGTAAAAGCTCAACACATAACGCCAGGGCTTCTGCACCACCAGGATGCGCATGACGTACTCTGCCGTGAACAGCAACGTGAACAGCCATTCGAGCACCGTGAACAGCGTGCCGGCCCGGTCATGGATGCTCGGCAGGCTGTCGAGCATCACCACCGCCACACTGGTGACGATGGCAAGCAGCAGGATCTCGTCGAAGCGCCGGCCGGCACGGGTCTCGGCCTCGAAGATGATGATGTACCAACGTCGGCGCCACCCGTCTTCTTCGGGTTTGCCAAGGTACTCGCCAAGGCGCGCGTTGTGGGCGTGCCATCGGTACCGGTCGGGGCGGGATGGGTTCTGGCTCATGGGTGGTTCGGGTGGGCTCAGAAGCGCGGCAGGTCTGGGTGCGGCAGCAGGCCGTTGCGCACGTGCAGCTTGCCGTATTCGGCACAGCGCGCGAGCGTGGGGATGGCCTTGTCGGGGTTCAGCAGGCGTACCGGGTCAAAGGCGGCCTTCACGCGCAGGAAGGCGTCGCGCTCTTCGGTCGAGAACTGCACGCACATCGAGTTGAGCTTCTCGACGCCCACGCCGTGCTCGCCTGTCACCGTGCCACCCAGCTCCACGCAGGTCTCCAGGATGTCCGAGCCGAACAGCTCGGCGCGGTGCCACTCGTCCTGGTCTTCGCCGTTGAAGAGGATGAGTGGGTGCATGTTGCCGTCGCCCGCGTGGAACACGTTGATGCAGCGCAGGGCGTATTTCTGCTCCATTGCCTGAATGCGCCGCAGCAGCGTGCCGATGTGCTTGCGCGGGATGGTGCCGTCCATGCAGTAGTAGTCGGGCGAGATGCGGCCGGCTGCCGGGAAGGCATTCTTGCGGCCGCTCCAGAACTTCAGGCGCTCGGCCTCGCTTTGCGAGACCTGGATGCGCGTGGCACCCGATGCGCGCAGCACCTCGCTCATGCGGGCGATCTCTTCGGCAACCTCTTCGGGCGTGCCGTCGGATTCGCACAGCAGGATGGCAGCGGCGTTCAGGTCGTAGCCGGCGCAGACGAATTCCTCCACCGCGGCGGTGGCGGGCTTGTCCATCATCTCCAGCCCCGCCGGGATGATGCCGGCGGCAATCACGTCGGCCACGGCGTTGCCGCCGGTTTCCACGTCATCAAAGCTGGCCATGATCACCTGCGCGAGTTGCGGTTTGGGGATCAGGCGCACGGTCACTTCCGTCACCACGGCCAGCATGCCTTCGGAGCCGATGATGGTGGCCAGCAGGTCCAGGCCGGGCGCGTCGGGTGCCTCGCTGCCGAACTCGACCACCTCGCCATCCATCATCACGGCGCGCACGCGCAGCACGTTGTGCACGGTCAGGCCGTACTTCAGGCAGTGCACGCCGCCGGAGTTCTCGTTCACGTTGCCGCCGATGGTGCAGGCGATCTGCGACGACGGGTCGGGCGCGTAATACAGCCCGTGCGGGTTGGCCGCTTCCGAGATGGCGAGGTTGCGCACGCCCGGCTGCACCACGGCGGTACGCGTGTAGGCATCGACCTTGAGGATGCGCTTGAACTTGGCCAGTGACAGCACCAGCCCGCCCGGCGTGGGCATCGCGCCGCCCGACAGGCTCGTACCGGCACCGCGTGGCACCACGGGCACGCCCATGCGGTGGCACACGCGCAATATCTGCACGACCTGCGCCTCGGTGTCCGACAGCACCACGGCCAGCGGCACCTGCCGGTAGGCGGCCAGGCCATCGCATTCATAGGGGGTGGTGTCTTCGCGTTCCCAGAGCAGGGCGTCGTCAGGAACGATCTGCGACAGCGCGGCGGTCAACTCGGCCTGCAGGGCAGACAGGTCACGGGCGGTGGCGGGTAGCGGCGCGTTCATGGGTGTCTCTCATGGTTCTGCCCGGCAGCGGTGGCCGGGTGGGAGGCACTATAGCCCGGCCGCCGCGCCACGCGGCGTGTTAAGGACTTTTGCGGCGATGAATTTGGCTCGCGCGAATGGCCAATCGCATTCATCGCGGTGCAGCAAGGCTGTCATGGTCGATGGCGGACCTTCAAGCGCCGCCATCGACGCTTCCACTGCCGACGGTGGAGCTCAAACCTGCGACATCGGCACTAAAAGTTTCGAATCCGGAGCCCCGGTGCTCCGGGCGCGGAGGTTAAACGGTCAGCGTTGATGAAAAAAGCAGCAACGCCGGAGCAAAAAAGGTCGGGCGTCGGACCTCTGAGGTGCAACGTCGGACCTCAAAGGTCCGGCGTTGCTGCTTTTTGCATCACCGTCGGAGGTCGGCAGCTCCAACGTCGGTACTAAAAGTTTCGAATCCGGAGGTTTGAGGTGCGATGGCCCGCCAGAGCGCCCTATCGGCGATCGGCGATAGGGCCAGGCGTGTTACCAATCCAACCCAAGCAGCCAGTCCACAAAGTGCTGCGCCTCGGGCTTCATCGGCGCCTGCTCGCGCTGGACGATGTAGTACGCATGCGGCGAGGTCGATTCGATGTCCAGCAGCCGCACGATCTGGCCTGACGCCAACCAGTTGCGCGCCATGGCCTGCCGCACCAGTGCCACGCCCTGGTTGGATGCCACGGCTTCGAGCATCAAGCCGATGTCGTTGAAGAGTGAGCCGGTGGAAGGCTCCGGGGCATCCAGCCCCGCTGCCTCGAACCACGGGCGCCACGGCTCCAGCGGGCTGCGCAGCAGCGTGAGGTTCAGCAGTTGCGAGGCTTCGGTGATGGTGGTGCCGCTGATCTGCTCGAAGTAGCCGCGCCCGCATGCCGGGAACACCGGCTCGTTGAGCAGCAGCGTCGTCTTCAAATCCGGATAGCGCCCCGTGCCGTAGCGGATTTCGACGTCGGTGTCCTCAGCCTTTACGTCCAGGAATGGGATGGAGAGATGCAGCTCCACGTCGATGTGCGGGTACAGCGCGTTGAACTCGGGGATGCGCGGCACGAGGTGCTGGCGCCCGAAGGTGGGTGGAATCGCCACGCGCAGCCGCGCGCGTTGCTTGCTGAATTCGGGCCGCGCCAGCTCGTGCAGGCTCTTGAGCGCGTCCTGCACGCTGCGCAGGTAGCGCGTGCCGGCAGCCGTCAGCCGCAGCGCAGTGCCGGTGCGCACGAACAGGTCTTCGCCCCACAGCTCCTCAAGGTTCTTGATGCGGTGGGACACCGCGCTGGGCGTGACCGACAGCTCTTCGGCCGCACGCGCGAAGCTCGCATGGCGCGCCCCCGCTTCGAAGGCAATCAGCAGATGCAGCGGAGGAACGCGCTTGAAGACGGAGGACATGCGGGCGGTCGCTGGTGGTTGAGCCGGTTACAGGTGGAAGATCTTGCCGGGGTTCAGGATGTGCTTCGGGTCCAGCGCCTGCTTGACGCTGCGCATCAGGTCGATGGCATCGTTGCCGTGCTCGGCGACGAGGAAGTCCATCTTGTGCAGGCCGACGCCGTGCTCACCCGTGCAGGTGCCGTCCATGGCAATCGCACGCGCGACGATGCGCTGGTTGATGCGTTCAGCTTCTTCCAGTTCTTCCGGTTTGTTCGGATCAATCAGCAGCGCGACGTGGAAGTTGCCGTCGCCCACGTGGCCGACGATGGGGGCGGGCAGGTGCAGCGCGCTGGCGAGCAGGTCTCGCTCGGTTTCCACTACGCACTCGGCCAGACGTGAGATCGGCACGCACACGTCGGTGGTGACGGCACGGCAGCCGGGCTTGAGTTGGAGGAAGGCGAAGTACGCGTTGTGGCGGGCGTTCCACAGGCGGCTGCGGTCCTCAGGCCGGGTGGCCCATTCAAAGCCCTGGCCTTTGTGTTCCGCGGCGATCTGCTGGACGGTCTCGGCCTGTTCCTGCACACCGTGCTCCGAGCCGTGGAACTCGAAGAACAGCGTCGGCATTTCGGGCAGCGTGAGCTTGTCGTACTGGTTGATCGCGCGGATGGCCAGCGCATCGACAAACTCCACGCGCGCAATCGGCACGCCCATCTGGATGGTGTCGATCACGGCAGACACCGCATCACCCATGCTCGGGAAGGCGCATACCGCGGCGGATACCGCTTCCGGCTGCGGATACAGCTTCAGCGTGATCTCGGTGATGATGCCCAGCGTCCCCTCGCTGCCGATGAACAGGCGCGTGAGGTCATAGCCCGCTGACGATTTGCGCGCGCGGTTGGCCGTCTTGATGATGCGGCCGTCGGCGGTGACGACCGTCAGGTTCAGCACGTTCTCGCGCATCGTGCCGTAGCGCACGGCATTGGTGCCGGACGCGCGCGTCGCGCACATGCCGCCGATGGACGCATCCGCACCCGGGTCGATCGGGAAGAACAAACCGGTATCGCGGATCTCGGTATTGAGTTGCTTGCGCGTGACACCCGGCTCGACCGTCACCGTCAGGTCTTCCGGGTGGACGGACAGTACATGGTTCATCTGCGAGAGGTCGAGGCTCACGCCGCCGGCCACGGCCAGCAGGTGACCTTCGAGCGACGAGCCTGCGCCGTACGGGATCAGCGGAATCTCATGTTCGAAGCAGAGCTTGGCGACGGCGGCGACGTCCTCGGTGGTCTGCGCGAAGACGACGGCGTCGGGCAGCATCGGGTCGTAGGCGGATTCGTCGCGGCCGTGGTGGGCACGCACGGCTTCGGCGGTGGAGAGGCGATCGCCAAAACGGGCACGCAGCGCGTCGAGCATGGCCTGCGGGATCGGTTTGCGGATCAACTGTGAGTGAGGAGCGGGGTGGTTCATGGCGTCTCGCGGTGGCTGCGGTCTGGGGCCGCAGTTTGGGAGCAACGTGGGCTGTCATTCTAACGCCGGGGTCGCGCGCGGCTTGCGATAATGGCCAGCATCGATATTGCACCGCATCCAGGGAGACACATCGTGGGCAACCGCTTATCCAAGATCGCCACGCGCACCGGCGACGACGGCACCACCGGCCTCGGCGACGGCAGCCGCACAGCCAAAGATAGCCTGCGCATCGCCGCGATTGGCGACGTTGACGAACTGAACTCGCACATCGGCGTGCTGCTGACGGAAACGTTGCCCGACGGCGTGCAGGACGGGATACATGCAGCGCTCACCGCGATCCAACACGACTTGTTCGATCTGGGCGGCGAGCTGTGCATCCCCGGCTACACGATGGTCACGACGGCGCACGTGCTGCGGCTGGACCAATGGCTGGCCGATTACAACGCCGATCTGCCGCGCCTGGCCGAATTCATTCTGCCCGGCGGCAGCCGTGCGGCGGCGCAGGCGCACATCTGCCGCACCGTCGCGCGCCGGGCGGAGCGCAGCATCGTCGCTCTCGGCCGCACCGAGGCGATTGGCGAGGCGCCACGCCAGTACGTCAATCGCCTGTCAGACCTGTTGTTTGTACTGGCCCGCGTGCTCAATCGTGCTGGCGGTGGCGCGGATGTGCTCTGGGAGCGCGACGTACATAAGCCGGCGTAACCCGCGTCGCCGCGCCAAAACAAAACGGCCCGGTATTTGTACCGGGCCGTTTGCTTTGCTGGGCGAGGGTCAGTTCATGCTGGTCGGTGTTGTTGTGCTTTGCGCCATTGCGGCCAGCCCTTGCAACTGCGCCGGCGTGGTGATGGTCAGCGCTTGCGACGGGGTTGGCGCCGGGAAGCCGGCTTCGGTCAGCGCTTCCTTGATCGTGCGATTGGTGTCGAAATACACCTGCCAGTAGTTGTCATTGTGTGCGTACGGGCGCACCGCCAGCACGGGGCCGACCAGGTTGAACTCCAGGATCTCCACGTCGACGGGCGGATCGGTCAGCACGTTCGGGATGGCCGCGATCTTCTCTTTGAGCAAGGCGATGGCGGCACGGTGGTCGGCGCTGCCGGCCAGCTGCGCCTTCAGCTCCACGCGGCGGAATGGGTTCGAGGTGTAGTTCTGGATCGTGTCGGCGAAGATCTTGCCGTTGCCGACGATGGTGACCACGTTGTCCGGCGTGTTGAGTGCGGTAGCAAACAGACCGATTTCCTTGACCGTGCCCGTGATGCCGCCGACCGTCACGAAGTCGCCCACCTTGAACGGCCGCAACACGATCAGGAATGCACCCGCCGCAAAGTTTGACAACAGCCCAGACCACGCCATGCCGATCGCTACACCCGCTGCCGCGATCAGTGCTGCAAATGTTGTTGTCTGGATGCCGAAGTAGCCCAGGATGCCGATCACCAGCAGCACGTTCAGCGTGACGGTGATGATCGAGCCGACGTAGCGCAGCACGGTCGGATCGACCTTTTGCCGACCCAGCGAGTTTTCCACCATGCGCACCGCCAGGTTGATCAGCCAGCGGCCGACCACCCAGAAGACGATGGCGGCAAGGATCTTCATGCCGACGTCGGCGGCGTACTGTTCGACGATCGCCTGGTACTTGCTTGCGGTGTTGGTGGCGGTTTCCACCAGGTTGTCTGCCATAGTTGCCTCCGGGGTGGGCAGGGGAATCTCCCTACGATATGCCAAAGACAACGCACTTGTGTGACTTTGATACGTTTTGGTCACATTTGTTATATATTGCGCCGCACCTACGTCCCCTGTTGGACAGGGGCCTCACGGGTCAATAGCGCGCGTCGGCAGGCTTCTTGTCGCGCGGCCAGTCGTTGACCTTAGGCGCGAAATCCGGGCGGGGCATGTGTGAGAAGAACTCCGCCACATCCAGGGCTTCCTGGTCCGTCAGCCCGCCTTGACCCAGCGGGAACCGGTTGTGGAACGCGATCGGCATGTTGTTTTTCACGAACGCGGCCGCGGTGTAGGTGCGTGCCATGCCGGCACCAATGTTGAACGACTGGTCGCCCCACAGCGGCGGATAGACGTGCTGGCCCTGAGCGTTCGTGATGCCTTCGCCGTTGGCGCCGTGGCACAGCGCGCATTGCGCCGCATAGATGTTCCGGCCGTTTTTCGCGTTGGGTACCAGGCTCTTGTCGATCTTGCCCACACCGCGCCCGGCGACCTTGTCTTCCGGCTTGGTCTCGCGCTTCATCCAGTCGAAATAGGCGACCATCGCTTTCATCTCTTCGGAATTTACCGGTAGCGGCTTGCCGTTCATCGAGCGCAGGAAGCAGCCGTTGATGCGGTCCTCGAGCGTAATGATTCGCCCCGCGCGCGGCGCGTAGCTCGGGAAGAAAGCAGACAGACCGACATACGGAGAGCCATCCGCTACCGTGCCCGCATTGAGGTGGCAACTGGCGCAATTGAGCTTGTTGCCAACATTCCGGGGCAGCATGTTGTGCGTGTCGATGTTCAGGCGCGCACCCAGCACCAATTGCTTGGCGTTGGGTTCGCTGAGCATGGCAGCCAGGCGCGGTGTTTCAAATTGGCTGGCATCCAGCTTCCTGACTTCCAGTTCCTTGCGTGCCTTGCTCACGTCGGACGCCGCCACCGGTTGCGGCTGCCGTGTGGCGTTGCTCCAGCTCTCGCGCGTGAAGTTCACGATGTCGGCAATTTCCTGGTCACCCAGCCGGGCGAACGACGGCATGGTCAGCACCCGGGCGTGGCGCGCCGTCTGCGCCGTGGCGGAGCCGGTCAGCATGATGTGCAGCAGCGTGGCGGGGTTGCTGTCGCCCAATACCGGGTTGCCTGCCAGCGGCGGGAACACGTTGGGCACGCCATCGCCATTGCTGCGGTGGCAATCGGCGCAGAACTGCAGATAGCCCAGGCCGCCGCGACTGGTGTAGAGGCTTGCGGGCGGCGTGAGCATGCCCGAGGCGGGCGGAACGATGACGGGCGCCGGACCTTGCGCCACCTGCATTGGCTTGTCGATGGCGCTGGCGGGCAGGGACTTGAGGTACTCGCCAATGGCCAGCAGATCGCCGTTGGTCATGTACTGCGTACTGTGCTGCACCACGTCCACCATGTTGCCGGACACGGCGCCATGGCGGTTGCGTCCGGTCTTGAGCATTTCGGCCACATCCTGCGGTGTCCACAGGCTGCGCAGGCTCAGGGCCCGCCAGCCTTCCACCGTTTCGCCGGCCAGGAAATATTTGCCCTTGGCGGCGGCCTCGGACATGGTCTTTTCCTGGAATCCGATACCGCGCGGCGTATGGCAGGCACCGCAGTGTCCCAGGCCTTGCACGATATACGCGCCCCGGTTCCATTCCACGGATTGCGAAGCATTCGGCTGGAAGGGCTCGCTCTCCAGAAAGGCCCAGTTCCACAGCGACAGCCCCCAGCGCTGGTTGAACGGAAACGACATGCCCAGCGGCTTGTTGGTCTGCTGCACCGGTGCCACGCCCTTCATCAGGTAGGCGTACAGCGCCTGCATATCCTCCGGTGTCGTCTTGGCGTAGGACGGATACGGCATGGCCGGGTACAGGTTGTGGCCATCTGCGGCCACACCCTTGCGCATCGCGCGGTCAAACTGCTCGAACGTATAGCGGCCAATGCCGGTGGTGGCGTCCGGTGTGATGTTGGTCGAATACAGGGCACCGAACGGCGTCTGCAGGGCAAGCCCGCCGGCCATCGGCTTGGATTTGTCACTGGTGTGGCAGGCAACGCAGTCCCCCAGACGCGCCACATAGCGGCCGCGCTCCACCTGTGCGCGCGTTACGTCGTCCATGTCCTTGGTGTTGCTTGCGGGCAGGTCGTCGATGACCTGCGGCACCTGGGCATGCGTGGATGCCACAGCGGACGGTTGTTGTGGTTGTGCCTGCGCCCCCCATTGCAACGCCGCAGAAGCCACGGTGATCAGGGTGAACTGCAGGACTCGCTTTTTCGTACGCATAAGTGTGTGGGCCTGGACCGTGCCGACTGGCTTTTCTTCTGGGGATCGGCATCCGCTGGTATGGCCCTATTCTATTGAGACGGGTAGCTTCAAGATCACATCATCCTTGCCTCTGTTTGATCCACCTCATGACGGTGGTGCGGTGCCGGTGCTGTACTCGGCGCAGGAAAAGAAAAAGGACGCCCGCAGGCGTCCTTCCTCAAATCACATCGGGGCAGATCAGTTGCCGCTGCCCGGCACCAGACGGCGCTTGCGCACGGCGTCGGCCAGCGTCTCCAGCACCTTCAGCGAATCGTCCCAGCCGATGCAAGCGTCGGTCACGCTCTGGCCGTAGGCCAGGTCGGACACCGGCGTGCCTTGCACGTGGTCCTGGCGGCCGGCGTTGATGTGCGATTCCACCATCACGCCGACGATGCGGTTGTCGCCCGCAGCCATTTGGCGGCCGATGTCTTCGCACACCGGAATCTGGTTCTCGTGCTTCTTGCTGCTATTGGCGTGCGAGGCGTCGATCATCAGGCGTGCGGCCAGGCCCGACTTGGCGATGGCGTCGCAGGCTTCCTGCACGCTGGCGGCGTCATAGTTGGGCGCCTTGCCACCGCGCAGGATGATGTGGCAATCCTCGTTGCCCGCGGTCGACACGATGGCCGAGTGACCGCCCTTGGTGACCGACAGGAAGTGGTGCGGCTGCGACGCGGCCTTGATGGCGTCCACGGCAATCTTCACGTTGCCGTCGGTGCCGTTCTTGAAACCAACCGGGCACGACAGGCCGGAAGCCAGTTCGCGGTGCACCTGGCTTTCGGTGGTGCGCGCGCCGATCGCGCCCCAGCTCACCAGGTCGGCGATGTACTGCGGGCTGATCACGTCGAGGTATTCGGTGCCGGCAGGCAGGCCCAGCTCGTTGATGTTCATCAGCAGCTCGCGCGCGGTGCGCAGGCCGTCGTTGATCTTGAAGCTGCCGTCCATGTGCGGGTCGTTGATCAGGCCCTTCCAGCCGACCGTGGTACGCGGCTTCTCGAAGTACACGCGCATGACGATTTCCAGCTCGTTCTTGAAGCGCTCGCGCTGTTCGACCAGGCGGCGGGCGTAGTCCATTGCCGCCTTGGTGTCATGGATGGAGCAGGGGCCGATGATGACGATCAGGCGGTCATCCATGCCGTGCAGGATGCGGTGCATCGCGTTCCGGCTTTGGTAGATCAGATCGGACACGGTGTCGCTGCACGGGAATTCGCGGATCAAGTGCGACGGCGGCGTCAGCTCTTTCAGTTCGCGAATGCGCAAATCATCGGTGTTCTTCGGCATGGAAAGCTCCAGGGGGATGTCTTGGTTCGAGTATTGGAAACGTCTACTGTGTTCGGATCATGTTTCGCGTCGGCGCCGGGGTGGGGCGGGTGACAGGGCGAAAAAAAACCGCCAGGGTCGCTGGCGGTTTTCGGTATCTGCTGGGTGCTTTATTTTTGTTGCAAGCGCCCCTCTCCTTCCGCCAGCGGTGCGAGATGCCAAAAGTAAAAGTAAAAAAACTTGGCGAAGGACATGGAGAGAATGCTAAGTACTGCAACAAAAATTAGGAAAGCGCTACTGCGCCGCACCAATCGAAACGTCTTTATAGCTGCTTTTCCGGGCCGCCGCAAGCGCGGATTTTCCGGGCCTGCGGCGCGCAAACGACAACGTTGCGGCCGCTTCCGGGGCCGTCAGACCGTGCCGCCCACCGTCATATTCTCCATGCGCAGGGTCGGCTGGCCCACGCCCACTGGCACGCTCTGGCCCTCCTTGCCGCACACGCCGATGCCCGAGTCCAGGCGCATGTCGTTGCCGATCATGGTCACGTGCTTGAGCGATTCGGGGCCGCTGCCGACCAGCGTCGCGCCCTTGACCGGCGCGGTGATCTTGCCGTCTTCGATCAGGTAGGCCTCGCTGGCCGAGAACACGAACTTGCCGTTGGTGATGTCGACCTGTCCGCCACCAAAATTGACGGCGTACAGGCCCTTCTTGACGCTGGCGATGATCTCCTGCGGGTCTTTGTCGCCGCCGAGCATGTAGGTGTTGGTCATGCGCGGCATCGGCAGGGCAGCGTAGCTCTCACGGCGGGCGTTGCCGGTCACGGGCATCTTCATCAGGCGCGCATTGAGCGTGTCCTGCATGTAGCCGGTGAGGATGCCGTCTTCGATGAGCGTGTTGCATTGCGTGGGGTTGCCCTCGTCGTCGAGGTTGAGCGAGCCACGGCGATTGGCCAGCGTGCCGTCATCCACCACGGTGACGCCCTTGGCCGCCACGCGCTCACCCATGCGGCCGGAGAAGGCAGACGAGCCCTTGCGGTTGAAGTCGCCCTCCAGCCCGTGGCCGATGGCTTCGTGAAGCAGCACGCCGGGCCAGCCGGGCCCAAGCACGACGGTCATGGTGCCTGCCGGTGCCGGCTTGGCTTCCAGGTTGACGAGTGCGGAGGAGACCGCCTCGTCCACGTATTCGCGCAGCAGGTCGTCGGTGAAATAGCCGTAGGCATAGCGGCCGCCGCCGCCGGAACTGCCCATCTCGCGGCGCCCGTTCTGTTCGGCGATGACGGTGACGGAGATGCGCACCAGCGGGCGCACATCGGCGGCGATCACGCCGTCGCTGCGTGCCACCAGCATTACGTCGTATTCACCGGCCAGGCCGGCCATGACCTGCACCACACGCGGGTCTTTGGCGCGGGCGAGTTTTTCGATGCGCTCCAGCAAGGCGACCTTTTCGGTGGCCGTCATCGAATCGAGCGGGTCGTTGGGCGCATACAGCGAATGGCCATTCGGACCGCTGGCGAGGCTGTTCGCCACCTTCACGCGGCCGGCGCCGGCTTTGCCGATGGTGCGCGTGGCACCAGCGGCCTGCATCAGCGCGGGCAAGCTGATGTCGTCGGAATAGGCGAATGCAGTGCGGTCGCCCGAGACGGCGCGCACGCCCACGCCCTGGTCGATGCTGAAGCTGCCGGATTTGACGATGCCTTCTTCCAGGCTCCATGCCTCGTTGCGGGTGTACTGGAAGTAGAGGTCCGCGTAGTCGACGCGGTGCGTGAAGATGTCGGCCAGCGCGCGCTGCAGGTGCGCCTCATCAAGGCCGTACGGATCGAGCAGCACGCGGCGCGCGATGGACAGATTCTGGATGGCGATGTCGCCTGCGTTCATGGTGGGTTCTCGCAAAGAAATTCGGTTGGAACCAGTTCTCGATCCTACTGCACTGCCCGATCTTGGCCCTGCGATGCTCGCCGTACCCGTGTACGGCTGCGCCGCATTTGGCACATTCGGGGCCAACCTCGGGCCGCTCGCTACGGATCGTAAACCGGTTCTTCGACTACATCACACGGTGTTTCAACGCCGGCAAGTCCTGGCGCACTTGCGCCAGGCGGGCCGGGTCCATGTCGCCGACGACCACGCCTTCGCCTTCAGGCAATGCGGCGATGACTTCGCCCCACGGGTCGACCAACATGGAATGGCCCCACGTGCGGCGGCCGTTCTCGTGGCGCCCGCCCTGTGCGGCGGCGAGCACGTAACACTGGTTCTCGACCGCGCGGGCGCGCAGGAGGATCTCCCAGTGCGCGGCGCCCGTCACGTAGGTGAAGGCCGCCGGCATCAGAATCAAGTTCAGATTGCCTTGCGACGACAGCGCGCGGTACAGCTCGGGAAAGCGCAGGTCGTAGCACACCGACATGCCCACGCGCCCACACGGCGCATCAAAGGCGACCGGTATGGCGCCAGGTTCGATGGTGCGGGCTTCGTCGTAGCGCTCTTCGCCGCGCACGAAGTTGAACAGGTGGATCTTGTCGTAGCGCGCCACGCGCAGCCCGGCCGGGTTGTAGGCGAGCGACGTATTGCGCACGCGCTGTTCGTCTTCGCACCACATCGGCAGCGTGCCGCCAACAAGCCACAGCTTGTGGCGGCGTGCTGCGTCGGCCAGGAACGTCTGGATGGGGCCATCCTCGTCATTCTCGCGGATGGCGACCTTGTCACTGTCTTTGCGGCCCATCTTGCAGAAGTACTCGGGCAGCAGCGCCAGTTGCGCGCCCTGGGCGGCAGCCTCGGCGAGTAGCACATCGGCGCGCGCCAGGTTGGCGTCCACCTCGATACCCGTCACCGTCTGGATGGCGGCGACGCGAAAAGGTGCGCCGAAGGGCACGCCCGAGGACGTATCCGGGCCAGGGGCGGCTTGGGCAGGAGCAACAGTCGAAGAAGTCATGGGGCCTATTTTGCCGAGGTTTCGGGATGGCTGCCTGCACCTGAGCTGGACGCGATCTTGTCGATCTTCGGTTTGGCCCAGCTGCCTGTGACGTGATACTGCGTGGCGAACGCCTTCGATAGCTGGTCACCCAGCACCAACTGCGCGGCCAGCGTGCCCAGCCCGATGGCCGGATTGATGAAGGCGGCCGCCAGCGACGCGGACGTTGCATCGACCTTGGGGGTGACCTTCACGTGCAGATCCTGCGTTTCATCGAGGATATTGGCCGAGCCCTGCATCGCGACCTGGAACTGCGGCCCCTTGACCGTGAAATCTTCCGTGCGCGCAACACCGCTGGCAATCGTGCCGGTGGCCGCCACGCTTTCGAACGGCGTGCCGCGGCCGGTGGCGCTGCGCAGGTCGGTAGCGAAGTGCAGCAGGCCCTGCAGGCTCAACACGCCCGCCAGCTTGGCAAGGCCCGGGTCAACCGGCAGGAACTGGCCGCGCTCCAGGTTCAGCGCCATGCGGCCGTTGAGTGTCGGGTAGTCGATCGACATGGGCGAACCGCGCCACACCACGCGGCCTTCGAACTTGCCCTTGGCACCGTCGAGCACCTTGGCAAAGCCCATCTTCTCCAGAAGCTCACCTGAGTCGCGCAGGTCGAGATGGAAGTCGAGCAAGGTGCGGCGCTCGGGGTCATCCTCGCCGCCGCGCAGACGACGCGGAATGCGCCACGTGCCTTGTGCGGTGAAGGTGGCGGCAGGCTGTTCGAGCTTGAGCGTCTCCAGCGTCCACACCGGGGCACCGTCGGTGATCTGGTTGCGCGCCTTGATTTCTAGCTTGCCCAGCGTCTTGCCGCGCAGGTCGAACTTGTCGGCCACCAGATCGAGTGAAGGGATTTCTTGCGAGCTGCGCGCCAGCGATTCGGTCAGCGCGGTCTCTTCCTGCGCATCGGGAATGCTCATGCGCGACAGGCGCATGGTCAGCTCGCCGAAGGGCACGGCGGCACTCTCTGCATGCCAGCGTGTGGTTCCTGCAATCTCGCGCGAATCGATGGTCGATTGCCAGTTCGCGCCGTCGCGTGTGGCATCAACGCTGACGCTGCTGAAATCGCGGCCGAGAATGCGCAGTGTCTGCGCGCGCCCGTTCAGGCGGGTGGGCAGGAAGGCGTTGTGGCTGCTGGCGGCGCTGGCGGCAGCGTGTTCGGCAGCCGATTGCGTGGCACTCTTTTCCCCTGCGGGCGTGGCGAAGACCTGGCGCCAGGCGTCGACGTCGAGCCGGTCCAGCGTCAGGTTGGCCTGCACGCCTTCGGCGGGCTGCGGTACGGGTTGGCGCACACCGATGCCGCCGCGCAGCACCTCGGTGCCGTTGCCGTTGCTGCGCAGTTCGTAGCGCGCGGAGGCGATGTTGCCGATCTGCAGCGTGACTTCATCGAGCGCGTTGTTGGTCGCCAGCGGCTGCATATCGAAGCGCACGGGCAGCGGCTGGCCGGCGGCTTTGTTCAACGGTGCAGGCAGGCGCACCGTCATCGGCGTCAGGTCGGATTGCACCTGGATGACGGGCCGATGCTGCTTGACGCTGATGGTGGCGTTGTACGGTGCGCTGCCGTCCAGCGTGCGGGCAATCGCGGCGATGGGGCTGCCTTCCGGGGTGGTTTCACGCAGGCCCTGGGCCGAGGCGGTGCCCGCGACCTGGATGCGGATCGTGCCGTCAGGCGCGGTACCGCCGGTCGGGCGAATCTCGCCGCCGGCAAAGCGGGCGCGCAGGTTATCGAAGCCGATGCCCTTGTGCGTGAAGGTGAGCGCGCCTGTGACGTCGGTGAGTGGCGGCGCCTGCGGGATCAGCGTGACGTCGTTGCGCAGGAAGGTCACGCTGCCCTGGGCGCGGGCCGTGTGCATTTCGTTGAGCGGGAGGTCAAGCTTGAGCGCGAGCGTGGCGTTGCCCTGTGCGCGCGCGTCCTTGGTGAAGTGGCCGATCCAGCCGCCAACCGGGCTGGCCTCGACGTACTGCAGGAAGCCCTGCGTGGCGCCATCGGCATGGCCGTCGATGGTGAGCAGCGGATGGTGGTCGCCCATGTCGGGCAGGGTGCCGGTCACGTCGGCCAAGGTCACGTCGCCCACCTTGGCGTGCGCCACTTTGAACGACATCGACGGCCCCTCGAACACCACGGTGCCTTCTGTGTCGGTAAACGCCGGCCAGCCGGTCGGGTGCGAGGCGTCGGCGGGGGCCGGCTGGTAGGTCACGTCCTTGACCGGCACCTCCACGCGGAACGTTCCCTTGTGCGGCGGACGGTACGGAAAGTCGTGCAGGTCGCCGGTGAGGACCAAGGTGACGTCGCTGGCTGTGCCGCCCTGCAAGGCGCCGGCCAGGTACTCGCGTGTATGCGGCCCGACAGACAGTGGCAGGTAGCGCGGCACACGCGTGACGGTGGCGCGTTCCAGCGTGCCCTTCAGGTCGATGGTGCCGATATGACTGGTGTCCGGCGCGTGACGGTAGTTGCCCGCAAACCGGGCAGACAGATCGCTGTTGGAGAGCGTCAGGTTGTCGCTGCTGACGATCAGTTCCTGTTTGCGATAGGTCCAGTTGAAGGTGCCTTGCAGGCGGTCCAGCGGCACCCGTGCTTCATCGAAAAGGCCGGGCAGGAGCAGGGCAGTATCGGAGGCGTCGATGCGCAGCGTGCCCTTGTCGTCGGAGAAGACGGCGTTGCCGGAGAGGTTCTCGACGCCGGGCACGGCTGGCTCGGGGTGATGGCCGGCCGGTACGACAGGCAGTTCCCCGGGTCCGAATGACACTTGCCGCAGCGTGGCGCGCCCCGTGAAGTGCACCGGCGCCGGTGTATTTGGCCGCCAGCGGGAGACATCGCGCTGCCAGTTGATGTCGAGGTCGTCGATGCGGCCGGCGGGCTGTTTGGTGCGCAGCGGTTCCAGCACGCCGGCCGGTAGCGGCAGGGCTATGGCGATGCTGCGCAGATCGGTCAGATCCAGCGTCGTGGCCTTGACTTGCAGGCTACGCAGTTCGTCGCGCGTATCCAGCGCCCAGCCGACACTCACATTGCGCAGCCCGCGCGGGGTGCCTGCCGGGTTGACGGGGGCCTCGATGCCGGGGCCAGCCAGTTCGGGCGCGGGCGCAGGTTGCGCAGGCGGGTTCAATGGCTGCCAGAGCAGTGTATCGATGCGCAGCGTGTGGCCGCCGTTTGCGGTGCGCTGCTGTGTGGCGAGCGCCTGCAGGCTGCGCAATTGGAGCGGTTCGAGATCTTTGCGGATCTGCAGATCGAGCTGCTGGCCGGTCAGCCGTGCCTGGCTGCGTGTGAAGGCGCCGCCTGCAAACTCCACCGAGCCGTCCGAACTGATGGTGCCGCTGTTGGCGGCTGCCATCACCGGCACATAGCGTTGCACCGCAGCCAGCTGCAGCGTGTCGACCTGCCAGTTGGCTTGGCCATGCCAGTGTCGCCAATCGCCCGGGCGGGCCAGCAGGTCATGGCGAAAATCGGCTTGCAGCTTGATCGGGCCGTTGAAGAGGCTGGGCGAGGTGCCGCTGGCGTCCAGCCGGTGGCGGGTCGGGCCGCTGCGCAATTGAACGTGCACATTGCCCAGCGCCACCTCGGGCAGCTTCTGCTGTTCGTCGAGCCAGCGCACCGCGCCTTCGCGAAAGTCGATGTCGCCCTGCGAGAGCAGTTGGTCTAAGAAGTTGCTGTCGCCGCCGGTGTCGGGGCCAAGCGGCATGCCGGCCACGAGGAGGGCGCCCTCGGGCGTGCGGCGCACCAGTACGTCGGCACGGCTGGCGTGCAGCGCGGCAAACGTGATCTGCATGCGCAGCAGCGAGCGCCACGACAGCCGTGCCTGCACGTCCTGCACGGCAAAGGTCTGGCGGCCGGCGGTGTCGCGCGCTTCGATGCGCTGCGCACGGAAGGCGGGGTGCCAGCCCTCCCAGTAGGTTTCCAGCGAGCCGATGCCGACGTTGGCGTGCAGTGCGCTCGACGCCTCGCGCTCCATCCATTCGCGCGCCACGCTCACGCGCGGCCACAGGACAAAGCGCACCAGCACCATGCCGACCATGGCCAGGACAACCAGTGCGACCACCGTTTTCCACAGGATGCGCCACAGCTTGCGCCAGATCGGCGCGCGGATGCAAGCCACAACGCCGTTGGCGATCTTGCCGGCCAGCCGCGCAATCCATGCCCAGATGGCGCCGGCCGTGCGCAGGCCTGTCCGGCGGGTAGGCAGGGTGCTGGCGTGTCCGCCATCGGACTTCGGCGATTCTGGGGGCTGGGGCAGACGGGGCATGACCGCGATTATCCGATATTCGTGGCGCAGTGCCACATTTGAAGCCAGGGCAACGCCGATCAACGAATGGCAAGCACACCCGATGCCCGTGAAAGTGCGTGACCACCGACCGGCCCGCACGCATTTCAGCGAGAATGGGTGTTTCTTCGCAGCTCCCTTGATGGTTCGCATGACCCGCATGACCGATTCCACCTTGTCTGCCCAGCCGTTCTTGCAAGCCCCGGCCCGTGCGCCGGAAGCCCCCCATGTTGCGTTGCCATACGCGCAAGCCTATTCCCGCTACGTCCAACGCCTGGCGCAGGCGCGCGAAGGTTGGGCTGAGCGCGTGCAGAGCGCAGCCGCCCGCCCGGTTGACGCTGCCTGGCTGTCCGCGCGCTTTACCGAGCTGTTCGACGCCACGGCCGTGGAGACCGAGCCCGCACTCAAGCGCGCACTGCGCCTGTTGCGCAACGAGGTATTCGCCACGCTTATCGAGCGCGATCTCTCTGGGGTTGCCACGCTTGATGAAGTGACCGGCAGCATGACGGACCTGGCCGAGTTTGCCGTGCGTGCGGCCATCTCCGTGATCGGCCAGGAACTGCGGGCGCTGCACGGGCAGCCGATCGGGCAATCCTCGGGCGAGGTGCAGGAGCTGGTGGTGGTCGGCATGGGCAAGCTGGGCGGGCGCGAGCTGAACGTCTCGTCCGATATCGACCTGATCTTTTTGTACGACGACGATGGCGACACGCAGGGCAAAGATGGCCAAGTTCGGCGTCCGCTGTCCAATCACGAGTACTTCACGAAGCTGGGCCGGCGCCTGATCAACGCACTGGCCGACGTGACCGAAGACGGCTACGTCTTCCGCGTTGACATGCGTCTGCGCCCGAACGGCGATGCCGGTCCGCTGGCCTGCAGCCTGGGCATGCTGGAGGAATACTTTGTCGTGCAGGGCCGTGAGTGGGAGCGCTACGCCTGGATCAAGGGCCGCGTCATCACCGACCCGACCAGCCCGCACGCGGCGCGCGTGATCCAGCAGCTTGATCGGGTGACCGGGCCGTTCGTGTTCCGGCGGTATCTGGATTACGGCGTGATTGCCGCCATCCGCGCGCTGCACGCGCAGATTCGCGCGGAGGCCGCCAAGCGCAGCAATGGTGCCAACCGACAGCCGGGCGAAGGTGACGCTCAGGTGCATGCGCGCTCGCCCAACATCAAGCTGGGGCGCGGCGGTATCCGCGAGATCGAGTTCGTTGCGCAGGTGTTCCAGCTGATTCGTGGCGGGCAGGACTTCGGGCTGCGTGTGCGGCCCACGCTGGAGGTGCTGCGCGCCGCAGCCGAGCGCGGCCTGATCGACGACGATGTGGTCGCACGCTTGACCGAGGCCTACCGTTTCCTGCGCCAGCTTGAACACCGCCTGCAGTACGTGGAAGACGCGCAGACGCACAACCTGCCGGGCGCACCGGAAGACCAGTTGCGTGTGGCCCGCATGATGGGCTTCGTTGATTACGCTGCGCTGGTTGCCAAGCTGGAGGCCTATCAGGACGAAGTCGCGCAGCAGTTCGAGCAGACCTTCTCTGACAAGCAGGACAGCCAACCGCCGTGCGCCTCCATCTGGCACGCCGATCTGCTTGACGACGAGCGCACCGAATCCGCTCGCGCGCAGCTTGCCGACCTGGGCTATGCCGACGCCGACGGCGTGCTCGAGCGCCTGCGGGCGTCGCGCAACTCGCCGCGTTACCGCGCGTTGACCGAGGTGAGCCGCCAGCGCTTCGATCTGCTGATCAACCGCGCGCTCGACCACGCAGCGCGCCAGACGGATGCTGACGTCACCATCGCGCGCTTCCTGAACTTCTTCGATGCGATCAGCCGGCGCTCGTCGTATCTTTCGCTGCTGTGCGAATACCCACAGGCGCTGGAACGCGTGGCCCACACGCTGCATGCCTCGCGCTGGGCGTCGGACTATCTGACGCGCCATCCGCAACTGCTCGACGAGTTGCTCGATGTTGAGGCGTTGTCGGCCGATCCGGACTGGCCCGCCTTCCGCGAGCGGGTGCGCGATCGGCTGCGCGCTGCTGAAGACCACGTCGAGATGCAGATGGACATCCTGCGCCAGGAGCATCACGCCGAGACCTTCCGCATCCTGCTGCAGGATCTGCAGGGCATGCTGAGCGTGGAGCACATCAGCGACCGGCTCTCTGACCTGGCCGACGCCATGCTGGACCTGACGCTGGAGACCGTGTGGAAGCAGGTGTCCACGCGCCATTGCGAGGTGCCGCGCTTTGCCGTCGTCGCCTATGGGCGCCTGGGCGGCAAGGAGCTTGGCTATGCGTCGGACCTCGACATCATCTTCCTCTATGACGATGACCACGAGCGTGCGCCCGAGGTGTATGCGTCTTTTGCGCGCAAGCTCATCACCTGGCTGACCAGCCACACCGCCGCCGGCATGCTGTTCGACGTGGACACGCGCCTGCGCCCGAACGGCGCGGCTGGCCTGATGGTCACGCACTTCGAAGCCTTCCGCCGTTATCAGATGCGCGAGGGGGACAACGCTGCGTGGGTGTGGGAACACCAGGCGCTAACACGCGCCCGCTTCTGTGCGGGCGATGCAGAGATCGGCGCACGCTTCGAGGCCCTGCGTACCGCCGTGCTGCGGCAGGAACGCGAGGCCGGCCCGCTGCGCGACGAGATCGTGGCGATGCGCGAGCGTGTGTTGGAAGGCCACACCAATCCCACGGAGCTGTTCGACCTCAAGCACGATCGTGGTGGCATGGTCGATATCGAATTCACCGTACAGTTTTTGGTGCTGCTGTATAGCGCTGCGCACGCTGAACTCACCCGCAACAAGGGCAACATCGCGCTGCTGCACATGGCGGGCGAGCTGGGGCTGATCGACGCCGCGCAGGCCGCGCAAGTGGCCGATGCCTATCGCGATTTCCGAGCGCGCCAGCACAAACTGCGGCTGGACGGACAATCCGCCGCGCGTGTCCCTGCGGGTACCTGCGCGCACGAGGCCGCCCACGTGCGAGCGTTGTGGGAGCAGGTGTTCGGCGCCCTGCCCGCGTCATCAAGCCCGCACGCCGGATGAGCGGGCGTCTGCACGCGGTGCATACCTGGGCTGCATGCCTGGGTGTGGCTGCGTTGTCGGCTGCGTTTTCATTCATTCCGTGGTTGCATGCCATCGGGCTGTATCAGCGCGATGCTGTGCGCGCGGGCCAATGGTGGCGCATCGTCACGGCCATGTGGGTGCACCTGGATACGTGGCACTGGTTGGCCGACGCGATGGCGGCGGCGGGGGTCATGCTTCTGCTCGCACGTGTGCTGCGGCCGCAGGCCATTGTTGGTGCGTTGGTGGCGTGTGGCGTGCTGGTGCAGATTGCGCTGCTCAGTCAACCGGGGGTGCAGTGGTACGGCGGGCTCTCGGGCGCGCTGCACGGTCTTGCTGCCTGGGGTGGGCTGCGGTTGCTGCGGCCACAAGCAGAGGCGGTTGAAGACACCGGCGACCACTTCTCGCGCTGGATCGGCTTGCTGCTGTGCGCGGGCGTGCTGGTGAAGGTGTGGTTCGAGCAATCGTGGCTGTCGCCCATCGCCTATGACCCGCACTGGGGCTTTGGCGTGGTACGCATTGCGCATGCGTTTGGCGCGGCGAGCGGACTGCTGATCTGGGTATTCGGAGAATGGCGCGCCCAAGCCGGGAAGCAGGCGCAAGGCTGATCGGCAGGATGCCGGGGGCCTCGGAGAGCGGACACGCCAGCAGGCGCCAGCGTGTCCGTGTTGCGTTTACTGCGCGCCAGAGATGCGACGACCACGGCCGAAGCCGAAGGCGCCGCCTGCCAACAGCAGGCCGGCCAGCCACAGTGGCAATGCACCGCCGCCACCGCCGCTTTGGTTCAGGGTGCCGGTGCCGCTGGTGCCGCCGCTGAAGGGTAGGGTGCCGCCCGATCCAGGCGTGGTGGTCGGGGGCGCGGTGACCGTCACGGAAGTCGAGGTGCTTATCGTCCCGCCCACGTTGTTGGTGACGGTGACCATGAAGGTGTACGTGCCAGCGCTACTCGGCGTGAACGTGACAGTGTAGTTGCCATTGCCGTCCGGGCCTGCTGTTGCAGCGTTCGTGTTTGGGCCTGCAGTTTGTGCCCACTGAACGCTGGACAGCGTGTTACCGAAGCCTGCGCCAACCGTGGCCGTGAGGGTTACCGGATTGTTGGCAACGATGGTGCTGGCCGAGCTTGAGACGCTTACCGTCGGGTTGCCGACCGCCAGTGCGATGGCTGCGCCCGCATCCAACATGCCGGCCCCGCACGCGCCGGAATGCTGTGCGCAGTAGGTTCCTGCCGGGAAAGGGCGGGCCGACTGCGTCAGGATTGCCTTGATGTCGTTCACACTCAGAGTGGGTTTGTAGGCCAGCAGCAGCGCGGCAACGCCCGCCACATGCGGCGTGGCCATCGAGGTGCCCATTTCGCTTTTGTACGTATTGGTGTCCGTGCCCGGGGTGGTCAGGCCGGCATTGGAGATTGAGCGGATTGCGATGCCGCTACCCGCGATGACCGAGCCTGAGCCGCCGCCCGGTGCGCTGAGGGTCGTGCCGGTGCCGACGTTGGCATAGTTGGCGTTGTCGCCGTCGATGGTATGCGCCGTGACCGCGACCACACCGCTGCAGTTGGCCGGCGAGCCGATGGTCGAAGCGCCGTCGTTGCCGGTTGCCACCACGATGGTGGCACCCCGCGCTTTTGCCGCTGTAATGGTTGCTTGCTCGGCGCCGGAGCAAGCCCCCGCACCACCCAGGCTCATGTTGACCACCTGCGCCATCGGCGCATTGACCGGCAGCGCAACACCGCTCGCACCAGGCACGCCGCTCGCGCCCGTTACCCAGGCCAGCGCGTCCATGATGTCCGACGTGGTGCCGCCGCACTTGCCCAGTGCCCGTGCCATCTGGATGGTCACGTTGGGCGCAATGCCCGCGATGCCTACCGAGTTGTGCTGCGCGACGATCTGGCCCGTCACGAAGGTGCCGTGCCAGCTGCTGTTGGAAGCGGTGCCGCAATAGGTGGGGTAGGCGGTGGCTTCCGACGCAAGTACCCAGTCGCCAGGGTCCGACGGATTGGGATCGCGACCCGCCGGCGTGTCGAGTGGATCGTTCTCCACAAAGCCCAGCGGCACCGTGTTGTGGCTCACTGGGTCGGGTGTGGAGTGATAGGCGTCGTTACTGATGAAGTCGTAGCCCGGGCGGATGTTGGCACCAGCCAGATCCTCATGGTTGGTCAGCAGGCCCGTGTCGATGACGGCCACGTAGACCGAGCTTGCGCCCTTGGTCGAATCCCACGCGGTGGTGACATTGGCCCCGCCGGCGGCCGTGGTCGCTGGGCCGTTGGCAACCACGGTGCTCGGCCACAGGTTCCACTGGCTGGCGAACTGCGGGTCGTTGGGTACGGCGGCCGGCCGCATGATGCGGTCGGGCGAGACATATTCAAATTGGCCGCTGGCCTCCATGCGCTGGGCGACCGTCTGTGCCTCTGCGGCCGACATGACGCTGGGCAGCGTCACCACATGCGCCCCGCCCGACATGGCGCGTTTGTAGGTCACCGGCAGCTGTGCCGCCACCGACCAGCGTTGCACCGTCGCAACGTCTGCGCGGGCAACCGTGCCGCCTGCCGCAACCGCTTGCGTCTTCAGCCCGCTGTTTTTCTCTTTCACGATCAGTTGCGTCACCCATTGCAACTGCGGCGCAGGTGCGGCGACCTTGCCCACCGCCAACGCCGGCACGGCGTGATACGACACCAGTCCGAGCGCTACCAGCGCACGAACAATACCCCCGGGAACCATCGATTTCATTGGAGCAGCCCTGTTCTTTTGTTATGAATCGCAAGATGCATCACAGCATTGTCCAAAAGGATTGAGAAAGCGTGTCTCAAGGGTGGATAAGCGTAAACCCTAGTATCTCCAGCCTGAGCAGATATGGCGGTGCAGCGGGTCTCGTTCACACGGGAGGGAAGAGCGGGCCCCAAGCGGGGGATGCCACAACGAAAAACGCCCCCACGCGGGGGGCGGTCGGGACCTGATGACAAGCGCAATCAACTTAGCGCTGGCTGCTTGCGCCGGTAGGCCAGCCCCAGGGCCAGCAGCACGGCTGCTTCCATCAGCGGGACGGTACCGCCACCGCCACCGCCACCGCTATTGGCCGTGCTGCCTGCGCCCGCGCCGGTCTCTGTGCCTGACCCCGGCGACGTGGCGCCTGTGACGGTCACGCTGGCGGTATCGGTTGCGGTGGCGCCGGCGTTGTTGGTCAATGACACGCTGAAGCTATAGACGCCTGCGGCAGTTGGCGTGAACGTAGTCGTGCTGATGCCATTGGCATTTGGGGCAGACGCCGTCAGGGTGACGGGGTTTCCGCCGGTTTGTGCCCAGACCGGGCTACCCGCCGTTTGGCCATAACCGGCACCGCCCACCGCCGTGAGCGTGACGAAAGCATTGGGCGCCACGGTTGCGGCTGATGTGGCGACATGCACGGTCGGCATGCCCTGGGCTTGCGTGACTGCTGAGCCGGCGTCCAGCATGCCGGCCCCGCAACTGCCCGCATGCGTGGCGCAGTAGGTACCGGGCGGGAAGGGGCGGGCCGACTGCTTGAGAATCGCCGTGATGTCGTCGGGCATCAGCGCTGGCTGGACCGACAGCATGAGCGCGGCCGTGGCAGCCACATGCGGCGTGGCCATCGATGTGCCGATGTCGTTGGTGTACGTATCGCCGCTGGGCGAGGCAACGGGTGCGGTACCGCCGCTGTTGGACAGCGACAAGATGGTGCTGCCCGTGCCTGAGATGACCGTGCCTCGGCCGCCGCCCGGCGCACTGATGGAGGTTTGCGCACCCACGTTGGCATACCAGGCGTTGTCACCCTCCAGCGTATGGGCTGTGACCGCGATGGCGCCGGTGCAGTTGGCGGGGGCATCTACCGGCCCGGACTCATTGCCGGCCGCCACCACGATGGTGACACCCAGCGCGCGCGCCGCATTGATCCGGTTCTGTTCCAGCACGGAGCAGGCTCCCGCTCCCCCAAGGCTCATGCTGATGACCTTGGCCGGCGTCGGGTTGCTGATGACACCAGGGACCGCGCCGCCGGCCAGCCACGTCATCGCATCCATGATGTCGGATGTCATGCCGCCGCACTTGCCCAGCGCCCTCGCCATCTGTACGCGCACGCTGGGTGCGATGCCCGCAATGCCGATGCCGTTATTGCGTTGCGCCGCAATCTGTCCGGCCACGAAGGTGCCGTGCCAGCTGCTGTTGCTCTGGCTGCCGCAGAGCGTTGGGAAGGACGCGGCATCGCTGGCACTGATCCAGTCGCCGGGGTCGGAAGGGTCGGTATTGCCAGCACTGTTGTTGGCGCCGTTGTTGACGAACCCGCTGGGGATGGCGGCGCCGGTCTTGGGATCGGTGGTGCCCGCCATTGCGCTGCTGCTGACGAAGTTGCGGCCGATACCGAAGTTCGTGCCGGCAAAGTCTGCGTGGTCTGCGCGGATGCCGGTGTCGACAATCCCGATGCCCACCGTGGGCGTGCCGGTGGTGGTGTCCCAGGCGGATGTCACGTTGGCGCCGCCGGCCACGCTGGCGCGGGGCATCAGGTTCCATTGCTGGCTGAATAGCGGGTCGGTTGCCAGTGCCATTGGCCGCAGGATGCGATCGGGCGACACGTACTCAAACTGGCCGCTGGCCTCCATGCGCTGCGCAACGGTTTGTGCGTCGGCCAGCGTCATGATTCTGGGCAGGGTCACCACATGGGCGTCGCCCGACATTGCGCGCTTGTACGCCATTGGCAGTTGCGCTGTGGCTGACCAGCGTTGCACGGTCACGGCATCCGCCGGATTGTTGACGCTGCCTGCCGATGTGGATTGCAGATTCAATGCGCCAGGTGTGGTCGCTTTTTCCTTGACGATCAACTGGGTGACCCACTGCAACTGTGTGTTGAACGTGGTCGATTTTTCTGCCGCCAGCACAGGCGCAGCGTGATACGACATCAGTCCGAGCGCCACCAGCACGCGGACCACACCCCCGGGAACCATCGTCTTCATCAGAGCGGCCTTTTTTTGTAAAGAATTGCTGAATTGGTGGATGAATTGTCCAAAAGGATTGCGATGGGGTGGTCCGGGTCGCGCTAGGTAAGAACCCTAGCCACTCAGTAAGACGGGCGTGCAGCGAAGGCCCAAATGAAAACCGCCTCCACATGGGAGGCGGCTTTGATCAATGTGATGGTGCGGTTATTGCGGCAGCGGGCGCTTGCGCCGACATGCTAGCCCCAGGGCCAGCAGCACCGCGGCACCCATCAGCGGGACAGTACCGCCGCCGCCGCCGCCACTTCCACTTCCACTTCCACTTCCACTTCCACTTCCACTGCTGGAGCCGCTGCCCGAGCTTGCCGTACCGTTGCCAATGCCGGCAGGCGTCGTCCGCTGGGCGTAACCCACTGCACCTGCCGTATCCAGCAAGCCTGCACCGCACACGCCGGTATTGACGGCGCAGTACGTGCCGCTTGGGTGCGGGCGGGCGGTCTGTTGCAGGCCGGCCAGGATCTGTGGGTTCGACAATTGCGGTTGCACGCTCAACATCAGCGCGATGGTGCCGGCCACTTCCGGGGTGGAGAAGCTTGTGCCCGCCACAGATTTGACGACGTAGTTGCCGAGGGTTTGCGCGCCATCGTTGGAGTCGGCCTGGATGACCGATGTGGTGCCCGTGCAGCCGCTGCTGGTCGCCTGCGAGTTGGCACAACCGCCGCCTGGCGCCGACAGCGCAACCTGTGAGCCGACGTTGGCGTAGCTGGCGTTTTCACCGCTGTCCACGTGTGCTGTAACGGCGATGGCGCCCGTGCAATTGGCCGGCGCGTCGGCGTTTTGTGCGGCTTCATTGCCCGAGGCCGCCACCACGGTGGTGCCGATCGACGCCAGCCGGTTCACCGCATCCTGTTCGGCCGCCGAGCACGCGCCCGTGCTGCCCAGGCTCACGTTGACCACGCGCGCCGGGTTGGCATTGGTGGGCACACCCGATACGGCGATGCCGCCCGCCCACAGCATGCCGTCCACCGTATCGGACAGCAGCGCACCACACTTGCCCGACACGCGCACTGGCACGATCTGGGTGTTCCAGCCCACGCCGGCAATGTCGAGCGCGTTGTTGGTATTGGCTGCCAGCACGCTGCTGACTTCGGTGCCGTGCCAACTGCTGTTGGCGACGTCGCTGCTGGTGCAGCCCGAAATGGTGGAAACCTGCGCCGAGGTCACGCCGTCGCCAAGGTCATGCGCATCCGTTCCGCGGCCAAACGTGTTGCCCGCGCGCGCCGGGTCCGAGATGAAGTTGTAGCCGGGCAGGATCTTGCCGACCAGGTCTGGGTGGTCGGTATAGCCGGTATCGACGACCGCCACCACGATGCTGCCCGAGCCCTGCGTGATGCTCCACGCCGAGGCCACGTTGATGCCGCCCGGCACCACCGTCGGCGAGGCCAGGTTGTTCTGCGTGGCAAACAGCGGATCGTTGGGGATCGTGTTGGGCCGCAGGATGCGATCCGGCACCACATAGGCCACGCGTGCATCCTGCGCGATCTTGGCGGCGGTGGCTTCAATGCTGGCGGCGTCGGTCAAGCCGGTGTGCATGAGCTGTGCCTCGGTAGCCAACGTGCGTTTGACTTGCAGTGCGCTCCCCGCGGTTTGCGCGACCGATAGCAGCCGGTTGCCGGATTCCGCCGCCGACAGCGGCTTGTGTGTGCCGCTGGTGTCATCGCGCCACTTGATGATGAGGTCGCCTGTGTACTGCGGTTGCGGCGTGGCGGCCATGGCTGGGTGGCCGCCTATCAACCAGGCGATACAGGCGACGCTGGCGCCTGCACGGAGCCAGGACTTCAACCGAAAGGAGGTGGGTGTCATCAGTGCGCGCTCCGAGGCATCTATCTTGTCGTCATGAGAAACGTCGTCAGGATGCGATTCTTGACAGTACGTTACACAAAACCAAAGGTAGCATGCGACCTGCCCGCCTGTGATGGCAGAAACTCGATTGCTAAGGGGCGGGGAGAACTCGCCAGTGCGCTGGCGCCGTAGCAGGATAGGCGCCCGATACGGGGCAGGATGCGTCCGGAATCGGGCCCATCCGCTTTTCACACTGTGTAGGTCGGGTGTGAGCGGTGCTGAATCGCACCGCATTGCATTTAGCGCTGGATCTTCACCATACGATCGGGATCGGCCGACGCGACGCCGGGAGCGGCGCGCAAGGCAGCGACCGCGCCATCCAGCGTGGCCGCCGCATCGCCCGAGCTGGCACGCACGACCCAGAACCCGCCCGACATTGGCCGCACCACTGCAAAGGCCAGGCGCGGCGTTGCACGCGCGCCGGCGGTGTCCAGCACGCCTTGCACGGTGGCGGAAGCGGTGGTTGGGGTGCTCAGTCCGACAATGATGTCGCCCAAACTGTGCGCGGCAGACACCGAGGCTGGCGGTTGGGTGTTGGCGGAGGCGGGATCCATGGCAGGCGGTTTGCCTGGATCAATGGCCGGCACCGACTTGCAGGCGGCCAGCAGGCACAGGCCAAGCGCCGCCACCAGCGCGGGCTTGGTGGACGACAGCAAGGATCGGGGGCGGGCAGCCGGTTGGGCCATGGAGTTCTCCTTGAATGTGTTCAATGGTGTTGGCGGCGTGCGGCACCGGAGCGGCCATGCCAGAGATGGCCGTAATGGTTCCGGTATAGGCGATCACTGCGCCACGCGCCGCGATTTACGTGCGACAGGCGCGGGTGCCGGTTGGGCGCGGCCAGCGGCCAGCATCTCGTCGGCGTGGCGGCGTGTGGTGTCGGTTAGCGATGCACCGCCCAGCATGCGGGCGATTTCATCCACGCGGCTGGTAGCGTCCAGCACCACAAGGTCCGAACGCGTGCTGCCGGCCACCGTCTGCTTGGCGACCTGGATGTGGTGATTGGCCAGTGCGGCCACCTGCGGCAGATGGGTCACGCACAGCACCTGGCGGCGCGTGCCCAACTCGCGCAGACGTCGGCCGACCACTTCGGCCACCGCGCCACCGATGCCGGAATCGACTTCGTCGAAGATCAGCGTGGGGGTCGGGCTCGCCTCGCTGGCGATCACGGAGATGGCCAGGCTGATCCGCGCCAACTCGCCGCCCGAAGCGACCTTCGCCAACGGGCGCGGCGATACGCCCGCATGCCCGGCGACGAGGAATTCGATTTGCTCCAGCCCCGCCGCACCACCGTGCTCAAGCGTGTGCAATGCGATGTCAAACCGTCCGCCTGCCATTGACAGACCCTGCATGGCATCGGTCACGGCTTCGGCCAGCTCGCGTGCGGCTTTGGCGCGGGCGCGTGACAGCGCCTGGGCGACCACCATGTAGGCGGCGTGGGTTTGCGCTTCCTGCGCCTGCAGCGCATCCAGATCGGATGCGGCCTGCAGCGCGGCCAGTTGCGCCTGGCGTTCAGCCAATTCGGCGGGCAGCGTTTCCGGCGCGACGCGGTACTTGCGCGCCATGGTGTGCAGCGCCTGCATGCGCGCGTCGACTTCAGCCAGGCGGTCCGGGTCCAGTTCCGCGCGATCGGCGTAGCGCGCAAGTGTGTGCACGGCTTCCTGAATCTGGACTTCGGCCGGCTCCAGTGCCGCCAGCACATCGGCCAGCGCGGGGTCGATCTCGGCGAGCTCACGCAGCGTGTGGAGCGTGGCGCCCAGTTGCGTGAGTACGGCGCCTTCCGATTCAGACAGGCCGTCGAGCGCCGCGCGCGTGCCTTCGATCAGGCTGGCGGCGTGCGACAGGCGATGGTGCTCGGCGTGGATGTCTTCCCACTCGCCGGGTTGCGGGGCGAGCTTCTGCAGTTCGTTCACCTGCCACTCGATGCGTTCGCGCTCAAGTTGCACTTCGCGCGATTGCTGCTCGGCCGCTTCGCGCAGGCGCACCACGGCTTGCCACGCGCGATAGTGCTCGCCGACCGCGCGCACCGGACCGTCCAGGCCGGCGTGGGCGTCGAGCAGGCTGCGTTGCGCATCGGTCTTGAGCAGCAGTTGATGCGCGTGCTGGCCGTGGATGTCGACGAGCTGTTCACCCACTTCACGCAGTTGTGCCAGCGTAACGGCCGCGCCGTTGATGAAGGCCTTGCTGCGGCCGGCAGCATCGACCGTGCGGCGCAGCAGGATGACGCCCTCGTCGTCGTGCAGTTCGTGCGCTTCCAGCCAGGCGGCCACGTGCGGATGCACGTCGAATTCGGCCGTGATATCGGCACGCGGCGCGCCTTCGCGCACCACGGCAGCATCGGCACGCTCGCCCAGCGTGAGCGCCAGCGCGTCGATCAGGATGGACTTGCCCGCGCCGGTTTCGCCGGTGAACACGGTAAAGCCGTCGGCCAGGTCGAGGTCCAGCGCGTGGACGATGACGAAATCGCGGATTGTGAGGCTGCGCAGCATGGTGCGTGGGGCGGTGTTTGGGTTACAGCCGGTTGTCTTCGGTGGGGTACTCGTGCCAGTGCAGCTTCTTGCGCAGCGTGGCGTAGTAGTTGTAGCCGATCGGGTGCAGCAGTTGGACGGTGCGCTCGGAGCGGCGCACCACGATGCGGTCACCCGGCAGGAGGGACGTGAGCGACTGCATGTCGAAGTTGACGCTGGCATCGCGCCCACTGGTGACCTGGATGACCACCTCCGCATCCTGCGGAATGACGATCGGCCGGTTCGACAACGAATGCGGCGCGATCGGCACCAGCACAAGGCCCGAGAGCGCCGGATGCAGGATCGGCCCACCCGCCGACAGCGCATACGCCGTCGAGCCCGTGGGCGTGGACACGATCAGGCCATCCGACCGCTGGTTGTACATGAAGAAGCCATCGACCGACACGGCCAGTTCCACCATGCCCGAGGTGCCCGAGCGGTTGACCACCACGTCGTTGAAGGCCAGGGCGGAGAAGATGACCTCGTCGTCGCGCACAACCTGGGCTTGCAGCAGCGTACGGGTCTCGGCTTCGTAGCGGCCGGACAACATGTCGGGCAGCACGGTGTGCACATCGTCGAACGGGATATCGGTCATGAAGCCGAGCCGCCCGTGGTTGACGCCGATCACGGGCACGCCGGCGCCGGCCAGATGGCGGCCGATGCCAAGCAAGGTACCGTCGCCGCCGAGCACCACGGCTACGTCGGCCTGACGCGCCATCTCTTCGGGCGGCAGGGCAGGGTAATCCTGCACGCCGATGTTGAGCGCGGTTTCTCGCTCGAACACGATGTCATGCCCGCGCGCGGCAATGCACGACGCCAGCTCCATGAGCGGGCCGGCAATGTTGGCGGCCGAATACCGGCCGACCAGCGCGACGGTCTTGAAGGGCGAGGCGGCGGGAGGTTTCGGGGCCACGGCGGACGGGGGAATCGACATGCGCGCATTACACCATATCGATATGCCCCCCGCTACGTTTGACGAGGTTTGGCGAGAAACGCCAACGTCACCCGCTGGTTGCAGTCGATTTTGCGTAAAATTGAAGAATCATGGACAAGCGCGCCACCATCCTCCTCAAGACCCTGATCGAACGGTACATCGCCGAGGGGCAGCCCGTGGGCTCGCGTACCTTGTCGAAGTATTCGGGGCTCGATCTGTCGCCGGCCACCATCCGCAATGTGATGTCCGACCTGGAGGAAATGGGCTTCATCGCCAGCCCGCACACCTCGGCCGGACGCATCCCCACGCCACGCGGCTACCGGCTCTTCGTCGACACCATGCTGACGGCCAGCCCGCTCGACGTGCTCGGCGCGCAAGATCGCATGGCGCAGCAGATGGCCGGCGTGATTGCCGATCAGGTACGCGCTCAACTGGCGTCGCACGGTTCTGAATCGTCGCAGCGGGTGATTGCGGCGGCGGCGCAGACGCTGTCCAACCTGTCGCAGTTTGCCGGTGTGGTGATGACGCCGCGGCGCTCGCACGCGTTCCGGCAGATCGAATTCCTGCGGCTGTCGGAAAACCGCATCCTGCTGATCGTCGTCACGCCCGAGGGCGACGTGCAGAACCGCATCATCCATACCGATACGCCCTACACCCCGTCGCAGCTGGTGGAGGCGGCGAACTACATCAACGCGCATTACGGCGGCCTGACCTTCGACGCCGTGCGCGAGCGCCTGCGCGGCGAGCTGTCTGCGCTGCAGGCCGACATGACCTCGCTGATGCAGGCGGCGGTGGAGGCGGGCAGCAGCGCCGCCTCGGAAGAGGACCCGGTGGTCATCTCTGGCGAGCGCAAGCTGCTGGATGTGGAAGACCTGTCGTCCTCCATGGACAAGCTGCGGCGCCTGTTTGCCGTGTTCGAGCAGAAGACCGGCCTGCTGCAGCTGCTGGACGTCTCCAGCCGCGCCGAGGGCGTGCAGATCTTCATCGGCGGCGAAAGCAGCCTCGTGCCGCACGAAGACATGGCCGTCATCACCGCGCCGTACGAGGTGGACGGCAAGATCGTCGGCACGCTGGGCGTGATCGGCCCGATGCGCATGGCGTATGAGCGCGTGATTCCGATCGTGGACATCACCGCCAAGTTGCTATCCAGCACCCTCAGCCAATATTGATCCGGAAGCCACTTCAGAACGATTCTGGCGTCGTTGCGCAGCCTTGCCGTACGACTTGTACTGTCTGCGGCTGCGCGCCTAGCCAGAACCGCCCTGAAGCGGCTTCTTAGTCAGAGGCATAAGCTCAGCCGATTTTCTTCGACGACAGCGCGGTCTGCCGTCCCACACAATCGACTCCGGCGCATGTGCGCGTTTCTCTTCTGCCGGAGTCTTTCATGGCTGGTTTCTCCATCCCCCGTCTGCTGGCTGCGGCGTTGTCCGCAGCTGTTTCGTTTGCCTTGCTCGGTACTGCCCCCGCACGCGCGGCGGACCGCGAGGTCGTCATCGCGTATCAGGACATGGTGCTGCCGTGGCGCTACGCCCAGGCCACCGGCGAGGTCGAGCGCGCCACCGGCTACAAGGTGACTTACCGCCAGCTCGCCAGCGGCGCCGATGTGGTGCGCGCCATTGCGTCGGGCTCGGTGCAGATTGGCGAGGCGGGGTCGAGCCCGATTGCGGCCGGTGTGTCGCAGGGTGTGGATCTCTCGCTGTTCTGGATTCTGGACAACATCAACGATGCGGAGGCGCTGGTGGCCCGCAACGGCAGCGGCGTGACGCGCGTGGCGGACTTGAAGGGCAAGACGCTGGGCGTGCCGTATGTGTCGACCTCGCACTTCCACGCGCTGGTCGCGCTGCAGCAGGCGGGGCTGGACCCGCGCGACGTGAAGGTCGTCAACCTGCGGCCGCAGGAGCTGTCTGCCGCGTGGGATCGGGGCGATGTGGATGCCGCCTTCATCTGGGACCCGGTGCTCGCCAAGGTGAAGAAGAACGGTACGGTGCTGACCACCTCCGGCAAGATTGCCGCCGCGACCGGCAAGTCGACCTTTGATGGCTTCGTGGCGGACCGCAAGTTTGCGCGTGACCATGCAGAGTTCATCGCCAAATTTGTGGAAGTGCTCGCCAAGGCCGATGCAGCCTACCGCGACAACAAGTCTGCCTGGACGGTGACCTCGCCGCAGGTGGCCGCGGTGGCCAAGACCTCGGGCGCGGCTGCGGCCGATGTGCCGGCAAGCCTTGCGCTGTATGCCTTCCCGGATGCGGCGGAGCAGGCTTCCAAGCGCTGGCTGGGAGGCGGCGCGCAGTCGGGCGCGGCACAGTCGCTGCTGGCTACTGCGCAGTTCCTGAAGACGCAGGGCACGATCCAGACGGTGCTGCCGGACTACGGCGCCACGATCGACGCACGCTTCGTGCAGCGTGCGGCGGGTGGTGCGAAGGCCGTTGCTACGGCATCGCGATGAGCCGCATTGATGTACGTGGCCTGCGCGTCGACTACACCGATGCGCGTGGCCGCACAACGCAAGCGCTGAGCGGTGTCGATCTGACGATTGAGGCAGGCGAGTTTGTCGTTGCGCTAGGTGCCTCGGGTTGCGGCAAGACCACGCTGCTGAACTGCCTGGCTGGTTTTGTCGCGCCAACGGCGGGGCGCATCCTGCTCGACGGACGGGAGGTGGAAGGCCCGGGCGCCGAGCGTGGCGTGGTGTTCCAGCGCTATGGCCTCATGCCGTGGTTGAACGTGCGCGATAACGTGGCGCTCGGCTTGAAGCTGCGCGGCGTGGATCGCAAGGTGCGCCACGCACGGGCGCTCGAACTGCTGCGATTGGTGGGGCTGGAGGCACACGCCACCTCGCCTGTGTATGCCTTGTCGGGCGGCATGCAGCAGCGCGTTGGCATTGCCCGCGCGCTGGCGACCGAGCCGCGCGTGCTGCTGATGGACGAGCCGATGGGTGCGCTCGACGCCTTCACGCGCGAGACCATGCAGACGCTGGTGCTGGACGTCTGGCAGCGCACCGGCACCACCGTATTCTTCATCACGCACGACGTGGAAGAGGCGTTGTTCCTGGCGACGCGGCTGGTGGTGATGTCGCCATCGCCCGGGCGCATTGTGCAGACGTTCGATTTGCCGTTCTCGCGGCAGGTGTTGGCGGGTGGGGATGCACGGGCCGTGAAGTCGTCGCCGGAATTCATTGCGTGGCGCGAGCGCGTGCTGGCGCTGATCCACCGGGCACCCGAGGAGCTGGCCGCATGAGCGCGATCGAAACGGCGGTGTTCAAGGGTGTCTCTGTTGAAACGGCAGCACCTTCCGTCAAACCGCCGCGCAAGCTGCGCGGCTACCAGTTGCCGGGCGAGGGCAGTGCGCTGGGGTTGAGTCTGTTTTCAGTGGGTGCGTTTCTGCTGCTGTGGTGGGCGGCCACGACCTTCCATTGGGTACCGCCGCTGTTCTTGCCATCGCCGCAGGCAGTCGGCCACGCCTTCCTCGACGCGTGGCATGGCGACATCCAGGGTGGTCGGCCACTGGCCGCCCATCTGGGCTGGAGTGCGTTGCGCGTGTTTGGCGCGTTTGCGTTGGCGGCTGTCACCGCTGTGCCGGTCGGCCTAGCGATGGGCGTATCGCGCACCGCCCGCGGCTTGCTCGACCCGCCCATCGAGTTCTACCGCCCGCTGCCGCCATTGGCGTATCTGCCACTGGTCGTCATCTGGCTGGGCATCGACGAGCGCGCCAAGATCGTCGTCATCTACCTGGCGTGCTTCGCACCCATTGCGATGGCCGCGCGTGCCGGTGTGCGCAGCGCCACGCGCGAGCAGATCAACGCCGCCTATGCGCTGGGCGCGAGTTTCTCGCAGGTCGTGCGGCACGTGATCCTTCCGGCGGCACTGCCGGAAATCCTGACCGGCTTGCGCATCGCCATCGGCTTCGGCTGGACCACGCTGGTGGCCGCAGAGATGGTAGCCGCCACGGTCGGCCTTGGGCAGATGGTGCTCAACGCATCGAGTTTCCTGCGCACCGATCTGGTGGTGATGGGCATCGTGCTGATCGGCGCAATTGCCTGGGCGTTCGATCTGGCCATGCGCGCCATTGAAGCTCATGCGGTGCCCTGGAAGGGGCGCGCCTGACGTCTTGCTTGCGCGTCATTTCAGCGCGGTCAGTATTACCAAAGCTTAATTAAGTCTCGCCCGGCTGGGCGCTAAGCTGCGCGGCGTTCCCTCCGGAGAAGAAGAGATGACGCCCGATCGCGATGCCCTGAGCGGCGCGCAACTTGAACAACTGCTCGACCGGCTCGAAGCCGACCTGGAAGAAAGCAATTCGAGCGAAGCGGCTGACCTGCTGGCGCGCTTGCGCGCCAAGCCCTTGCGTGCCGATACGCTCGATGCGGTCGACCGCCTGCACACGCTGTGGATGCGTGCGGGTGATACGCCTGCCGCGCGCGCCGTGGTTGATGGCGATGGTGCTGCCGTGCTGGCCGCCGCGCCCGCAGATGCCCAGACCGGTGTGCAGATGCAGCTCGCGTTGTACCGTCTGCAGATGGCCAGCTATCTGCGCGATGAGGCCGCTGCACTGCAGGTGCTGGCCGAGATGCACACCATCGTTCGCGAGCGGCCCGATCTTGACGCCGATGCGTATCGCCAGTTGCGCGTGTTCGATCAGCTCGAATACGCTGCGCCTGCGGTTGCGTTGGTGACCATCGACCTGCGCGAGGCCATCGATCAGGCCATTCCAGGCCGTGCGGCGTTCCGTGCGTGGGATACCGCCGACCATCACCGGCGCCGTGCATGGGCATATTCCCGCCACGAGCAGCCTGCCGAGGCACGCGCCGCGGCCGAGGCCAGTATTGCCGCGTTGCAGACTGCCGCCCCGGATCAGGATGTCGACGAAAACGATTGGCTACGCCTGGGCGATGCGCTGATCGAGATCGTGCCGGACCATCTGGCCGCATTTGTGCAGCCGGTGAACGCGCTCACGGCCGACTGGCCACTGCCGCGCCGCCGCGAGGCGGAGGTTCGCCTGGCCCGCCTGGGTGCCCGTGCCCAGCGCAAGCAAGGCGATCTGGCCGGCGCGCTGCAGGCCTGTGCCGCTGCGCGCTACAGCCTGTCGTCGGATGGCAGCGACGACTTTATCGAATATGAACTTGAATGGCTGATCGAGGCCGGCCGCTTTGACGAGGCCGGACAGCGCGCCTTCTTCCACATCTACCAGGTGGAAACCGGCATGTGGGAAGGCTTGCCGCCCATCGTGAGCGAGCGCCTGGCCGATCCTGCAGACACCTCGGTCTGGTGGGCGCTGTGTGCCTTGCGTGCCTGCCATCTGGACGAGACCTTCGAGCGCTTCGTGCAATTGGCGCAAGGCCGTGGCCCGGCGCTGCACGAGCGCTCTGACGTGCACCGCGCGCTGTTTGCCGCGCTGGCGGGTAAGGACGCTGAAGATGCCCTGCCAGAGGTCGTTGTTGCGGCCCAAGCGCTGGCCGAGGCCCGCGCCCCCAAGCACCCGTGGACCACGCGCCTGATGGCGGTGCGCAACGGCATGGCTGGGCGCATCGACCCGACTACCGAAGCGGCCCAACTGCTGGCTGCCACGCATGAGACCGAGATGGAGGACAACCGCACGGCGTACTCGCTCTTCCATGCGCGTGCGCGCTCGCTGGGGCTGCTGGAAACGCTCCGGCTGCCGGCGCCGGCGGTGCCCAGCGGCCTGTGGGGTTACGCCTTTGCCGTGACTGTCGACAACGAATACGAGGAGCAGCTCGACGACCTGCCGGCCAAGCACCAGGACGAGGCGCAGAAGCTGTACCGCAAGCTGCTGTGCTCTGTCTACGAGCAGGCGCAGGCCCGCATGGAGCGCTACTTCGCAACCGGCACCGGGCATCCGTACGATGCGTGCGCGCACCTGTACTCGATGCTCTGCAACAACCTTGCGATCCAGTATCGCTACTACGAAAGCCGGTACGACGACGCCGTCGAGCTGCACCGGCGCGGCATCGCCGCCAGCCCGTTTGCCGAGCACTACGACGGCATCCTGCGCTCCCGCATCGAGCAGGAAGATCATGCCGGCGTGCTGGATGCCGCCGAGGCACTCTGGAATTTCTCGGCCGACTACGGCTACAGCCGGCACGAACCGAACGACTACGTAGGCGATGTGGCGTGTGCCCTGCTGACGCTGGAACGACCGCACGAAATCTCGATCTGGCTGGAGCGTCTGGCGCACTGGCAGCAGGAGAACGGCGAGAAGGAAGATGCCCTGACATCCGGTGCGCTGGGCGCGCGCCTGCGTGTGCTGCTTTACATGGGGCAGGCCCTGGAGCAAGAGGCAGCGACCTACTGGAACCGCCTGGAACCGCAGGTGCGTGTCTGCGACGACTACTGGGCATTGGCCAAGGCCGCCCAAGTCCAGGGTGCGCTGGAGCGCTTTGATGAAGCTGCGGCCCTGTGCCAGCGTTCAATGGACTGCAATCCGCGCGACGATGCCTCCTCCCGTCAGGACTACGAGGCCATGAAGACACTCCAGGCCTCGTACAAGCGTGGTGGCAACGGTGCCTCGACCGGCAAGTCGTGGTGGCAAATCTGGAAATGAGTCGCACTGCCCGGTCGACCGGCTACGCCCCGCGCAACGCGCTCAACGCTGATCGGCTCAAAGCCGGCATTGCCGCGCGCAGTGAAGCCCGTGGCGACGCGGCGCCGGTACGTGCCTGGCTGCTGAATCATTTCTATCGCCACCTGGTGGCCAACTTCGAGCCGGCGCGCCCGATCGCCTCGCTGGACGAAGCGCGCAAGGCGCTGGGTGCCGCCACATTGCCTGAATGGGTGGCGGCACGCTTTGCGACTGCCAAGGCTGCACCGGGTTCTGACGCCGCCGCGCTTGCACCGGTGGTGTGGATCGACCCCGTCGAGCCCCAGCTGTTGGCACTGGAGCAGAAGCTGCTGGAGTTCCTGACTTCGCGCCGGGGCACCGCACTGGAAGGCAAGCTCGATCGCGTCAATTGCCCGCAGGCCCTGGCGCAATGGGAGCGAGAGCATGCCGAGATGGCCGCGCGCATCGAACGCGGCTGGCGCGAGAGCCAGCCCGAGGCACTGCTCGCACTGCTGACAACGCCCAACGGCAGCTTTGTCGAGTTCCGGCACGACAGCACGTTGCTGCGCGCCGAGATGGCCTTCGAGAGCTATGTCATGCGTCATTGCCTCGGCCAGTTCGCGGATCGCCGCACACTCTGCGGCGGCTACGGCGAGCGCTATGCCGAAGCGATCGAACAACAGCGCCTGCGCCTGCTGAGCTTTCGTGATGCCGGTGGGCAGCCGCACATCACCATCAGCCTGATCGTCGGGGCCGATGGTGCGCTGACGGTCGAGCAGGTCAAGGGCAAGCAGAATCGCCCGCCGATCGACCGCTATGTCGGTGATGTGCTGGCCTGCCTCAACGCGTTGGCCCCGAGCGGCGACACCCCGGCGGATTGCATTGCGATTGGCCTGGTGCGCACGCCTGTCGGCTGGCAGCGGATTGAGGATGTGACCGATGCCGCCACGCAGACGCAACTGGTGGCGCACCATCCGCAGCTGTTCCCGCGCCTGCGCGCGCCGACGCCCATGGTGGAGTGGCTGATTGCCGCGCGCCAACCGGCGTTGCTGGCCGAGCATCCGCCGCGTGCGGCGTCTGTTGCCTATGCCACACGTCAGGCGCGCGCCAAGCGGGGGGCGGGCACGTTGTCGCCCAGCCCAGACGTGGGTTTCGCTACGGAAGACGTGCCTTGGCCCGACATGTCCGCGCAGGAAGCGGAAGCACTGGCCACGCAAGCCGGCGCACACCACGGATAGGCGAGGATATCGATGCCCACCTGGCTCAAGATTCTGCTGGCGGCGTATGTGCTGTGGCGCGTGGTCCGGTACTTCCGGCCGGCCAAGCGCGCCGCCTTCACGCCGCGCAAGCACTGGGCGCTGGCTTTGGCGCAGCCCATGGTAGAGACGACCGGCTTGACGGGCTTCATGAGCCCGATCACGACTGAACTCAATGCAGAGGCGCGCAAGCTGTTTCGCGCGCCGCTGCTGCACCAGATGGAGTTACGCCCCACCACATCCGATGATGAGGTGAGGGCGCATCTTTCACGGGTGCTGGAAGCCCAATGGTTTCGCGCAGACCTGCATGCACTGCAGCCCACGGACGACCCGCGTGCGGCGCTGGCGTTTGCCTGCGTGCGCATGGCGTTCCTGGTGCGCAACGCCATGCTGATGGGGTGGGCCGACCCGATGGTGGCGTGGCGGGTGCTGCTGCTCAACGCACAGCGCGCGCAGGATTGTTTTGTGGGTTGGGAAGACTTCGGCCACGCCTTCATTGCGGGGCGGCGGCAATGGGTGGCCGCGTTTCGCGCCGATCCGCTGGGCAGCGGTTTTGATGCCTCGCACGTGCGCCAACTGCTCGATCCCAAGGGGGCGTGGGCGGGGCTGCCGTGGCCCGGTGAACCTGCACTGAGTCCCGGCGCAACGCCGGTGGCTGCCTAGAAACTCCCCGTGAACTGATAGCGCCCGCCCGGGTGCCACATGGTCGCCACCGAGGCGACCTGACCTTGCGACAGGGTCTTGCGCCGCAGCATCAGGCACGGCTCGCGCACATCCATATGCAGCATCTCGGCGATGTCACGCGGGGGCAGACGTGCCTCGATACCGTAGTCGACACCCTGCAGCGGGGCAGCACGCATCAGGTAGGCATTCGGCGTGGTCTGCGTGAAATCCTGCTCCATGTAGTCAGGCGCCAGTGCAGCATTGACCCAGCGGTCTTCCGCCTGGATCGGCAGGTCGTTCTCGAAATGCACGATCAGCGAGTGAAATAGCAGGTACCCCGTCGACACGCCAAACGCTGCAGCCAGCGCCTCATTGGCGCGGGCGCGTTCAAGCTTGTGCAGCTCGGCGCGGTGTTGGTGGCCGCGTGCGGCAATCTCCTCGGCAATGTTGCGGATCGCCACCAGCGTCGCCTGGTACTTCTGCTGCGCAACGAACGTGCCGAGCCCCTGCACGCGCGTGAGGATCTGCTCGGCAGTCAGCTCGCGCAGTGCGCGGTTGACCGTCATGCGCGACACGCCAAAGGTCTGCGCCAGGGTTGTTTCCCCCGGAATCATCTCGCCCTCCTGCCACTCGCCGCTGCGGATGCGCATGAGGATGTCTTCCTTGATGCGCTGGAAGGCGGGGGTGCTGGCGGACTGATCTTGTGACATGGAGTCGACTTTGGGGGCGGTTTGGAGACGGATGTGATGTGCGGATGCCAGCCATCATCAGGGTTTGCTCTTAGCTTGTAAAGTTTTCTTGCCTAAGTTGTATATACAACATAAGATGCTCAGCACACCCAAGGAGTTCGCAGGAGACCTCACATGAATGCCCCGACCAACACCGCACACCTGACCAATGACCCGCGTTACGACGCCTCGCGCGAGATCCGCGCACCGCGCGGGACTGAGCTGCACTGCAAGAGCTGGCTGACCGAAGCCGCCTACCGCATGCTGCAGAACAACCTTGATCCGGACGTGGCCGAGAACCCGAAGCACCTGGTTGTCTATGGCGGCATCGGCCGTGCGGCGCGCGACTGGGCCTGCTTCGACAAGATTCTGGAAACGCTGCGCGAGCTGAACGACGACGAATCGCTGCTGGTGCAATCGGGCAAGCCGGTGGGCGTGTTCAAGACACATCCGGACGCACCGCGCGTGCTGATCGCCAACTCGAACCTCGTGCCGAAGTGGGCGAACTGGGAGCACTTCAACGAGCTGGACCGCAAGGGCCTGTTCATGTACGGCCAAATGACCGCCGGCAGCTGGATCTACATTGGCAGCCAGGGCATCGTGCAAGGCACGTATGAGACGTTTGCCGAAGCGGGCCGCCAGCATTACGACGGCAAGCTGGCTGGCCGCTGGATCCTGACCGCCGGCTTGGGCGGCATGGGCGGTGCACAGCCGCTGGCCGCCACGCTGGCCGGCGCCGTGTCGCTGAACATCGAATGCCAGCAATCGAGCATCGACTTCCGCCTGCGCACGCGCTACCTCGACAAGCAGGCCAAGGACATCGACGACGCATTCAACCTGATCCGCCACCATTGCGAGCGCGGCGAGGCCGTTTCCATCGGCTTGCTGGGCAACGCAGCGGAAATCTTGCCGGAGCTGGTCAAGCGTGCCCGCGCCGGCGGCCTGAAGCCGGATCTGGTGACCGACCAGACCTCGGCGCATGATCTGGTCAACGGCTACCTGCCGGTGGGCTGGACGGTTGAGCAATGGCGTGCTGCGCAACGCGATCCGTCGCAGCACGCCCGCCTGACCGAAGAGGCCGCCAAGTCTTGTGCGGTACACGTGCAGGCCATGCTCGACTTCCAGGCCATGGGCATCCCGACCGTCGATTACGGCAACAACATCCGCCAGGTCGCGTTCGACCAAGGCGTGAAGAACGCCTTCGACTTCCCGGGCTTCGTGCCGGCCTACATCCGCCCGCTGTTCTGCGAGGGCAAGGGCCCGTTCCGCTGGGTGGCACTGTCGGGCGATCCGGAAGACATCTACAAGACTGACGCCAAGATCAAGGAACTCTTCCCGCACAACACGCACGTGCACCGCTGGCTCGACATGGCGCGTGATCGCATCGCCTTCCAAGGTCTGCCCGCACGTATCTGCTGGCTGGGCCTGGGTGAGCGCCACCTGGCTGGCCTGGCCTTCAACGAGATGGTCAAGAACGGCGAGCTGAAGGCCCCGATCGTGATCGGCCGCGATCACCTCGACACCGGCTCGGTCGCCAGCCCCAACCGTGAGACGGAATCCATGCGCGACGGCACTGACGCCGTGTCGGACTGGCCGCTGCTCAACGCGCTGCTCAACACTGCCGGTGGCGCGACCTGGGTGTCGCTGCACCACGGTGGCGGCGTCGGCATGGGTTACTCGCAGCACTCGGGCGTGGTGATCGTGGCTGACGGCACGGACGCTGCGGCCAAGCGCCTGGGCCGTGTGCTCGTCAACGATTCGGGATCAGGCGTGATGCGCCATGCCGACGCCGGCTACGAGAGCGCCGTCGCCTGCGCCAAGCGCAACGGTTTGAACCTGCCGATGATCGGCTGAGCCCGGATCGGATTCAGGCATCCCCGCGCGGGCGGGGATTGGATACGACCAGACGATGTGCCCCTGCGATGTACGCTTTTTTGTGCAAGGGCGACAATGAAACATCCCATTGCTTTGACCATGAACACCATGACCACGCCCCCTGTCCTGACGCTGCAACCCGGCGCGATGTCCTTTGACGACCTGCGCCGCGTCTGGCTCGCGCCCACGCCCGTCGCGCTGTCGGGCGATTGCGCTGCCGCCATCGAGGCATCGGCCGCCACCGTGCAGGCCATCGTCGCCAAGGGTGCCCCGGCGTATGGCATCAACACCGGGTTCGGCCTGCTGGCCAAAACGCAGATCCCCACGCACGAGCTGGAGCGTCTGCAACGTAACCTGATCCTGTCGCACGCCGTGGGTACTGGCGAAGACGTGAGCGACAGCGTTGCGCGCCTCGTGCTGCTGATGAAGGCAGCGAGCCTCGCACGCGGTTACTCCGGCGTGCGCCGCGTTGTGATCGACACGCTGCTGGCGCTGCTGAATGCGGGCATCACGCCGTGCATTCCGTCCAAGGGTTCGGTGGGTGCGTCGGGCGACCTGGCGCCGCTCGCACACATGACGCTGGCCCTGCTGGGCGAGGGTGATGTGCGCGTGAACGGCGTGCGTACCCCGGCACGTGAAGCGCTGGCCGCCGCCGGTATCGAACCGATCGCACTGGCCGCCAAGGAGGGTCTGGCGCTGATCAACGGCACGCAAGTATCGACCGCGCTGGCATTGAATGGCCTGTTCCTGGCCGAGCGCCTGCTGAAGGCCGCCACCGTGGCCGGTGCGCTGTCGGTGGACGCCGCCAAGGGCAGTGATGCGCCGTTCGACCCGCGCGTGCATGCCGTACGTGGTCAGGCTGGCCAAATCGCCACCGCCGCCGTGTACCGCAACCTGCTGGCCGGCAGCGCAATCCGCCAGTCGCACCTCGTGGGCGACAAGCGCGTGCAAGACCCGTACAGCCTGCGCTGCCAGCCGCAAGTCATGGGCGCGTGCTTCGACCTGATCCGTCAGGCCGGCGCCACGCTGCTCACCGAAGCCAACGCCGTGACCGACAACCCGCTGGTCTATGCCGAAGCCGGTGAAGTGATCTCGGGCGGCAACTTCCACGCCGAGCCGGTGGCGTTTGCTGCTGACATGCTCGCGCTGGCGATTGCCGAAATCGGTGCACTGTCCGAGCGCCGCATCGCGCTGCTGATCGATTCCACACTGTCGGGCCTGCCGCCGTTCCTGGTCGAGCAACCGGGCTTGAACTCGGGCTTCATGATTGCGCACGTCACGGCGGCTGCCCTGGCGTCGGAAAACAAGACGTTCGCCCACCCGGCCAGCGTCGACAGCCTGCCGACCTCCGCCAACCAGGAAGACCACGTCAGCATGGCGACCTTCGCCGGCCGCCGTCTGCAGGACATGGCAGAGAACACCGCCACCATCGTCGGTATCGAGGCACTGGCCGCTGCGCAGGGCATTGACTTCCACAAGCCGCTGGCCACATCCGACACGCTGCAGAAAGCGCATGGCTGCATCCGGTCACGCGTGGCGTACTACGGCGAGGACCGCCTGTTCGCTCCCGACATCGAAGCGGCCCGCCGCCTCGTGCTCGATGGTGACTTGGGCGATTCGTGCCGCGTCCAACTGGCCGACCTCGCACTCGTCTGATCATGCTGGCCCAAGCTGAACCGAACGTCTGGCAAGGCCGTGTGGATGCGGAGGAGGGGCCGCTGGGCCTGCGCTGGCATCAGACGGTCCACCGCATTGATGCGTCGACGTCGCTGGCCAACACGGTCGCGCTGGCGGGGTTTGCGTGCGATGCTGGTGTCGCGCGTAACCACGGGCGCACCGGTGCGCAGGCTGGCCCGAACGCTATCCGCAAGATGCTCGCGAACCTGCCCGCACGGGCCGGCCGCGTGGTCGTCGATGCGGGCGACGTGACGTGCCAGGGCGATGCGCTGGAAGACGCGCAGAGCGAGCTGTCCGGCGTGCTGCACGATCTGCTTGACCGTGGCGCGTTTCCCATCGCGTTGGGCGGTGGGCATGAGATCGCATGGGCATCGTTCGGCGGCTTGGCGCGGCACTTGGCCGCCAAGTCGAAGCAGGCACCTCGTATCGGCATCCTCAACCTCGATGCGCATTTCGATTTGCGCGCAGGCGAGCGCGGCAGCTCCGGCACGCCGTTCCGCCAGATCGCCGAAGACTGTGCGCGGCGCGGCTGGCCGTTCCACTACGCCTGCCTGGGCGTGAGCACCTACGCGAACACTGAAGCGCTGTTTGCCCGCGCCCGCCAGCTAGGCGTACGCTGGATGCATGATGACGAGATGGACATCATGCAGCTCGCACACGTGCTGCAAGTGGTTGAGGTGTTCCTCAGCCAAGTCGATCATGTCTATCTGACGATGTGCCTGGATGTCCTGCCGGCCGGCGTCGCCCCGGGCGTGAGCGCGCCCTCTGCACGCGGCGTGTCGATGGACGTGATCGAGCCCATCGTGGATCGCGTGGTCAGCTCGGGCAAGCTGCGGCTGGCAGATGTGGCGGAACTGAACCCGTCGCTCGACATTGATCACCACACGGCACGTGTCGCGGCCCGCCTGGTTGCGCGGGTGGCAGACGGCATCGGCCTGCAAGGAACCGCTCATGGCTGACACGCAGTGGGATGCACTCTGGGTCAACGTCCATCTCGCCACGCTGGCGGCCGATGCCGACGGCTACGGTGAGATTCGCGACGGCGCCATCGCTGTCAAGGACGGCCGCATTGCGTGGCTGGGTGCGCGTGCCGACCTGCCTGCCAATGCCCGCGCTACATACGAGCACGACGGCGGCGGTGCGTGGCTCACGCCTGGCCTGATCGACTGCCACACGCACCTCGTCTACGCCGGCAACCGCAGCAACGAATTCGAGGCGCGCCTGAACGGTGTGCCGTACGAAGAGATTGCGCGCGCGGGTGGCGGCATTCTGTCCACGGTGCGCGCCACGCGGGCGGCCAGCGAAGATGCGTTGGCCGAAGCCAGCCTGCCGCGTCTGAACGCGTTGCGCGCAGAAGGCGTCACGACCGTCGAGATCAAATCCGGCTACGGTCTGGATCTGGAAACCGAGCGCCGCATGCTGCGCGTCGCACGCCGCTTCGGCCAATTGTTGCCGGTGCGCGTGCGCACGACGTTCCTCGGCGCGCACGCCGTGCCGCCGGAGTTCGCCGGCCGCGCGGATGACTACATCGATTACCTCTGTGCCCAGGTGTTGCCCGCACTGGCGGAAGAGGGCCTCGTCGATGCCGTCGACGCGTTCTGCGAAACCATCGGCTTTTCACCCGCACAGACGGCGCGCATGTTCGACGCTGCGCAGCGTCTGGGCCTGCCGGTCAAGCTGCACGCGGAGCAACTTTCCGATCAGGGCGGGGCGGCGCTGGTGGCACGTTACGGCGGTCTGTCCGCCGATCACCTCGAATGCCTGACCGACGCCGGCATCGCCGCCATGGCGCAGGCGGGCACGGTGGCCGTGCTGCTGCCCGGCGCGTTCTACTGTCTGCGCGAGACCCGCCTTCCGCCGATGGCCGCGTTACGCGAAGCCGGCGTGCCGATGGCCGTATCGACCGACTCCAACCCGGGCACTTCGCCGCTCACGTCGCTGCTGCTGGCGATGAACATGGCCTGCACACTGTTCCGCCTGACACCGCTGGAAGCACTGACGGGCGCCACGCGCCACGCCGCCGCCGCACTGGGTCTGTCCGGCACCTGCGGCGTGCTTGCGCCAGGCTGCGTGGCCGACTTCGCGCTCTGGCGCATCGATCGGCCTGCCGACCTGGCTTATGCGATGGGCCTGAACCCCTGCGTCGGCGTGGTCAAGGATGGCGTGGCAGTGTAGAGGGGCGCATTTATCGCTCAGCGGGTTGCCTGCGGAGCCGAAGCGCGAGGGTCGCCTGGCTTCTTCTTCAGCTTGTCCTGCTGGGCGATGCCTTCGCGCACCCGTACGAGGGCTGCGTTGACATCTGGGTTCGGCTTTGTCAGCGTCGAATCCACTTGTTGGTATTTCACCAGGGCTGAATCGAGGCGGCCACTGACTTCATCACACACGGCGAGGTTGTACTGCAGCGCAAAGCTTGAAGGATTGGCGCGTGCGAGTTCGCCCCACTGTGTGCACGCCCGATCGAATCGTCCAGCATTTGCAAACTCCAAGGATCCTCTGAACGTCTCTAGAGACTGCGGGTCGATCCCATCCTCATTGCTCTGGAACTTGACGAGCACGTTTTTCTCGTATGGCGCCACGTCTTCCCGCGCCTGTTGGAAAGCACTCGCCGCGGCTTTGGCCAGCAGCACCTGTTCGGGGTCGTCGGTCGCCTGATCATCACACCGATACGAGCTTGCCAAACCGACCTTGGTTTCGCTGTAGACAACCGTGCCGCGAGTCACCTCAACAAGTCTTGGCGTTAGTTCAAATCGAGCCGTTTTTGTCGTGCAGCGGACCTGCGTTGTGAAGCACTTCTTGTCCTTGTCTTTTGGGCAGACAGTTCGGCTTTCCGTGGAGTACTTGTAGGCGATCGGGGCAATGACAACGGTGCCGCCATAGAGCGCTTCAGCGCCGGTCAGGCGCCCGATCTTCGAGGCCGAGCGAGGGTCGACAAGCCCGCTGCGCTGTAGTGCGAGTTCGCCAATCACATTCAGAAGCTGCTGCCGATCAACAATCGTGAAGTAGGGGCGTTGTTCGTACCGCACGGAAGACAGCATGCTTTCGAAGTCGACGGTGGCTTTTGCACCGCCATCTCCATCAAATGGCAGCACTGCCACGCGGCGATATTTTGCCGCATCGGTTTTCGCCGCAAACTGCATCGACACCGGTGCCGTATTGCTCGCGCACCCGAGCAGTACGAACGGTGCGATCAACAGGGCTGCGCAGGTTCGGTACACAGATTTCGAGGTCGTGCGAACCGTCGCTTTCTTGACTCCCATAATCACCTTGTTCTTGTTGGTCGAATTCTAGGGCTGATGGAATGGCGTGCAATATCGGCGCTAAGAGGCGATTCCGCTGTTGCGGCGACTGCCATTTGAGCCGCGAGTTTAGCCCAGGCGTTGAGCAAGTCGAATATCGGCATCGCCCTGTGCAGCCCAATTCTGTCAGGTTCTTTAGAGCAGACGAGGTTGGGAGGGGTACGTTTTACTCACACTCGTATAATCAGCCGGTTCATCCGCGAACCCGCGTTCCATGCCCTTCTTGCCCGAACCTCTGTTCCAGCACGGCCAGCCCGATCGCACGGCGATCCTGCTGGTCAACCTCGGTACACCCGACGGCACCTCGCCGCGCGAGGTCGGCCGCTACCTGCGCCAATTCCTGTCTGATCCGCGCGTGGTGGAGATTCCGCGCGCCGCGTGGTGGTTCATCCTCAACGTGCTGATCGTGCCGCTGCGCTCGCGGGCGTCCGCACACAAGTACGAAAGCATCTGGCTGCGCGAGGCCAACATGACGGGCTCGCCGTTGCTCGTCTATACCGAGCGCCAAGCGCATGCGCTGCAGCAGTTGTTGAACGCGCAAGGCCACGACGTGGTGGTCGCCTGTGCGATGCGCTATGGCAATCCGTCGATCTCGTCAGTCATGCAGGCACTGCGCAAGCAGGGCGTCGAGCGCATCCTTGTGCTGCCGATGTATCCGCAGTATTCCGGCACCACCACGGCCACGGCGTTCGACGAGGTCTTTCGCGTACTGGGGGAGATGCGCAATCAGCCGGAGCTGCGTCTGGTCAAGCATTTCCATGACGACCCGGCCTATATCAATGCGCTGCATCAGCAGGTGGGCGCGTACTGGGCGCAGCACGGCACGCCGGACTTTGCGCATGGCGACAAGCTGCTGCTGTCGTTCCACGGTGTGCCGCGTCGCACGCTCGAACTGGGCGACCCGTACCACTGCGAATGCCTGAAGACCGGTCGCCTGCTGGGCGAAGCGCTTGGCCTGCAGCCGGGGCAATACCTCGTCACTTTCCAGTCGCGCTTTGGCCGCGCCGAGTGGCTGCAGCCGTATACCGCACCCACGCTGGAAGAGCTTGGCCGTGTCGGCACCAACCGGGTCGACGTGTTCTGTCCGGGTTTCCCGGCTGACTGCCTGGAGACGTTGGAAGAGATCGCCATGGAAGGGCAATCCACCTTCCGTGTCGCCGGTGGCAAGGATTTCCACTACATCCCGTGTCTGAACGACAACGAGGCGTGGATCGCCGGCATTGCCGACATCGCACTCGCGCATCTGCAGGGCTGGCCGCTGACGCTCACGCATCCGCACGTGCTCGAAGCTAGCCGCACGCGCGCGCAGAGCAAGGGTGCCGCTGCATGAAAGTGAGCACTGACGCGGCAGACCGCGTACGTATCGACAAGTGGCTATGGGCGGCGCGCTTCTTCAAGACGCGCTCGCAGGCGACTGACGCGGTGGAGCGCGGCCGCGTGCAGATCAACGATCAGCCGGTCCGCCCGGCCAAGGACGTGAAGATTGGTGACCGCGTACGGGTGCACGCGCATGAACAGCAGTGGGAGTTGGAAGTGCTGGCGCTGGCCGAGATACGCGGTCCCGCTTCTGTTGCGCAAACGCTCTACGCCGAGACGGATACGAGTCGCTTAAAACGCGAGGAAGATGCCGACAGACGTCGGCTCTATCGAGAGCCCGCCACACAAATTGCGGGTCGACCGACCAAGCGGGACCGGCGTCGCATCGACAAACTGGGTGATTGAGACGGCTGAAGTTAGCCGATGCGCGCGAGTGTGTGCTAACTTGCGAAGCTCAGGCCGCGCGACAACTGCTGCATCTGCGCCGGTTTGCTGATGTAGTGCTTGAAGATCGCCTTGCCGCTGCCGTACTCCGTATAACGCGGTGTGACGGCGCCGGACAGGCAAATGAACGTTGTCGCTGCGGTCAAGGTCAACAGCAGGAGCACGGTGAATACGGGTAGCTTGTTGTGCATGGTACGAACCCTCAAAGAAGCTCGCGCCCCCCAGATTTTTCTTGCATCATAGGTGGCCAATTGTGGCGTCGCAATCGCCGTGCCGTTGCAGTTGGATGAAACTTGTAACGCGATATTTCGTGATGCACGGCGCACAGTTGCCGTGCATCACGCGCCCTTGAAAGGCGCGCCAAATGCCCCATATCGGGGAGAAATCGTTTGTGAAAATCCAGCGGATCTGGCGCCCGGCACATGTTGTGCGTCGATCCCTTTATCCAGCGCTATGAAACACACTTCGGAAACCCCCTCGACCCCGGACACGCAAGCCGCCCAGCCGACGCAATCCGCTGCTGCCGGCCAGGCTGCCAATGCCTATTCGAGCCAGGCTCAGCGCGCCAGCGCCGATGCCCAGGCCGTTGCCGGTGACGAAGCTGCCGTGGCGGAAGCCGTGGCCGATGCGGACGTCGCCGAACTGCGCCGCCAACTGGAAGCTGCCGAGGAAAAGGCGCGCCAGAACTACGAAAACTGGGCACGTGCCACGGCTGAAGGCGAGAACATCCGCCGCCGCGCGCAGGACGATGTGGCCAAGGCGCACAAGTTCGCCATCGAGAGCTTTGCTGAATACTTGCTGCCCGTGATGGACAGCATGCATGCTGCCCTAGCCGATAACTCGGGTGACCCTGCCAAGCTGCGCGAAGGCGTCGAACTGACGCTCAAACAGCTCAACGCCGCTTTCGAAAAGGGTCGCGTGACCGAGCTGAACCCGGTGGGCGAGAAGTTCGATCCGCATCGTCATCAGGCTATTTCGATGGTGCCGGCCGATCAGGAACCCAACACCGTGGTGACCGTGCTCCAGCGCGGTTACACCCTGGCCGACCGCGTGCTGCGCCCGGCCCTGGTGACGGTGGCTGCACCCAAGTAAGCGAAAGCTGACCTCGCTCCATGATCCAGAACACCACCGCCTCGCACGCTGCGACTGCCGCAATCCCGGTCGATACGACCGTGTTTGCGGTGTTCGGCGTGTCTGGCGCGCCGGTGTTCCTGCGCTTTCAACGTGGCATGCAGCTTGCCGCGGCTTTTTTCGTTGCACTCTCTTCCCGCGTCGTGCGCCCGAAGCGCATGGCGCACGCATTGCCGCACGCCGCTCAGGCGATGACCGCGGCCCTTGCCGCTGCCCGGCGGTTGTTCTAGTGCCCTAGCGGCACCTCGCCGCCGGGCTCCCTCCCACACCTGCAGTTCGGTATCACCACCGGCCGGCGTTTCGCCCGCTGGTTTTCTTGCCATCGCCCAGGGCTGTCATGCCATCGGCGGTGGCGTTACCTAGTGTTCAAGACGAATCCGTAGGAGATCGCTATGTCCGCAGCCGTCATCTATCTGACCGAGCTCGACCTCACCCGCCTGGAAAACGCCGCTGCCCGCGCCGGTAGCAGCTCGCCGTTGGCCGAGCTCGTCGATGACCTCATCGCCCGTGCCAACGTTGTGCCCGGCAACAAGATTCCCGCCAACGTGGTGACGATGAATTCGGTGGTCCGTGTGGTGGATGACGCCGGCGCGGAGCAGGAGTGGACGCTGGTGTACCCGGAAGAGGCCAACGTGGCGTCGGCCAAGCTTTCGGTGCTCTCGCCCATGGGCGCGGCGCTGCTGGGCCAGCGCGAGGGCAAGTCGGTCAAGTACACCGCGCCCAACGGCGCTAAGCATGGGCTGCGCATCGAGCGCGTCGCCTTTCAACCTGAAGCCAGCGGCCAGCACACGCTGTAACGCTGACGGGCGGAACCTGTTCACGATCCGTAGCGAGCAGCCCGAGGTTGGTCCGAGAAACGCAGCCGTACATGGGTACGGCGAGTATCACAGGGCCAAGATCGGGCTGCGCAGTAGGATCGTGAGCAGGTTCCTAGCGCGAGAGGCTGTAGCCGATGCGCAACTGCGAGCCCAGCTTGTGGTTGTAGTCGAGCAGGCTCTCGCCGTAGCCGGTGAAGTACTGGATGAACAGGTAACCGGCCGTGCCGCTGAAGATGCGGCTCATCGGGTAGGTGAGTTGCGCATCCACGCTGCCGTAGCCTTTGCGCATGCCCTTGCGCAGCGTGGCGGCCAGCTCCCAGCCATTGGGCGCGCCGTACGACACACGGAAATCTCCAAAACCGCGGTAGTTCGCGATGTCGGTGTTGCCGCTGCGCGTGAGGTAGGCGTACAGCTTGGGCTCGAATTTCCAGTGATAGTCGGTCAGATCACCAAAGTGGAAGGTCGGGCGCACGAACACAGTGTTGATGGCACGTGAGGCGTCCCCGTCGCGGCCGTTCGACTCATGCTCAATGCCGCCCGCGAATGAGAGGCGCGAGAGTGCGCCGCCCTGGATGCCAGTATCAGGCCGGTAGTAGAACAGGCTCGGCCGATAGTTCGTGTCGCGGAACGGCGCGGATTCCTTGCCCAGATCCCACAGCGAAAACTGCGTGTAGCCGAAGTACAGGTTGTCCAGCAGCGCTGTCGATGCCGGGTTCTCTGGCTGGAAAATGCGGAATTTGAAGCTCAACTGGAACTTCATGTTCAGGCCCTCGTGCGCCCCTAGCGCCGCGAACATGGGCTCGTGGAAGGTCAGTCGAGCGGTTTCCTCCGGCGGGCGGGGCGCTTCGCCGGTACCGGCCACTGCCACCGTGGCAGGTGGCGTGGCGTTGGCGCCGACGGTCGCTGCGCTCGGGTTCGTGCCCAATGCGCCGCCCGGGCGGGTGGCGTCTGCAGCGGCGTTGCGGGCGGCGCCGGCCGGCGCCCCTTCAGCGGCGATCTGTGGGGCGTCAGCGCCACGCACCAGGGTGACCAGCACGGGCGCGGCGTCCAGCTCCGGTACGTCGATGCGCACGGCGCCGCGTAGCACCTCGGGCAGCGTGCCACTGTAGGTGATGGTGCGAACCTGACCCGGGCGCAAGTGCAGCGTCTCCGCGCCTGCGCTATGTCGATTCAACGTCACCTCAACTGAGCCCTGCAGATCGGCGGTGGCCGTCACGCGCAACCTAGCGGGCACGACATAGCTACGTTGGGCCGCATCGCCCGAGATGACGAGTGTGAGCGTGAAAGGCTGGGTGGCGTCGACGCGGCGCGCGGGCTGGAGCAGGGCGACGGCGGCATCGACTGAGGGTGAAGCGCAGGCGGCAAGCACGGCTGCGCCCAGAACGGATCGGAATGGGGGCAAACGCATCGGGGACGAGTGGCCGGGTGAGATACCCGGCGAGTGGCAATGTGCACAAGGGTACCATCGCGACCTTTTCGGCCCGGTTGGCCACCCTTCAGACCTCGCAAACGCTTGGTTTCTGCCCAGGAGGGCATGCTTTCGGGTGCTTTCCCGAGAAAAACCGGCCAAAATGCTCAACTTTTCAAAAATCGGCCTTGAAAAGCCGGGCGGCACTCCCACATCCGATCCAAGTTTGTATTCAGTGCAGTCCTGACACCAAATTCGAGGAGTAAGACCATGGGCAAAATCATCGGTATCGACCTGGGTACCACCAACAGTTGCGTCTCCATCATGGAGGGCAACACCCCCAAGGTGATCGAGAACGCCGAAGGCGCTCGCACTACCCCGTCGATCATCGCCTATATGGAAGATGGCGAGATCCTGGTCGGCGCCCCGGCCAAGCGCCAGGCCGTGACCAACCCGAAGAACACGCTGTACGCCGTCAAGCGCCTGATCGGCCGCAAGTTTGAAGAGAAGGAAGTCCAGAAGGACATCGGCCTGATGCCGTATTCCATCGTCAAGGCAGACAACGGCGACGCCTGGGTGGAAGTGCGCGGCCAGAAGCTGGCCCCGCCGCAAATCTCGGCTGAAACCCTGCGCAAGATGAAGAAAACCGCCGAGGACTACCTGGGCGAGGAAGTGACCGAAGCCGTGATCACGGTGCCGGCGTACTTCAACGATTCGCAGCGCCAAGCCACCAAGGACGCTGGCCGCATCGCCGGCCTGGACGTCAAGCGCATCATCAACGAGCCGACCGCGGCTGCGCTGGCATTCGGCCTGGACAAGAACGAGAAGGGCGACCGCAAGATCGCTGTGTATGACCTGGGCGGCGGCACGTTCGACATCTCGATCATCGAGATTGCCGATGTGGACGGCGAGAAGCAGTTCGAAGTGCTGTCGACCAACGGCGATACGTTCCTGGGCGGCGAAGACTTCGACCAGCGCATCATCGATTACATCATCGGCGAGTTCAAGAAAGAGCAGGGCGTTGACCTGTCGAAGGACGTGCTCGCGCTGCAACGCCTGAAGGAAGCGGCGGAAAAGGCCAAGATCGAGCTCTCCAGCACGCAACAGACCGAGATCAACCTGCCGTACATCACGGCGGACGCCTCGGGCCCGAAGCACTTGAACCTGAAGATCACGCGCGCCAAGCTCGAAGCGCTGGTCGAAGACCTGATCGCCCGTACGATCGATCCGTGCCGCACCGCCATCAAGGATGCCGGCGTGAAGGTGTCGGACATCCATGACGTGATCCTGGTCGGCGGCATGACCCGTATGCCGAAGGTGCAGGAGAAAGTGAAGGAATTCTTCGGCAAGGAAGCCCGCAAGGACGTGAACCCGGACGAGGCCGTTGCCGTGGGCGCCGCCATCCAGGGTCAGGTGCTGGGCGGTGACCGTACCGACGTGCTGCTGCTGGACGTGACGCCGCTGTCGCTGGGCATCGAAACGCTGGGTGGCGTGATGACCAAGATGATCGGCAAGAACACGACCATCCCGACCAAGTTCTCGCAGACTTTCTCGACCGCCGACGACAATCAGCCGGCCGTGACGATCAAGGTCTACCAGGGCGAGCGCGAGATGGCCTCCGGCAACAAGATGCTGGGCGAATTCAACCTCGAAGGCATTCCGCCGGCACCGCGCGGCACGCCGCAGATTGAAGTGTCGTTCGACATCGACGCCAACGGCATTCTGCATGTGGGCGCCAAGGACAAGGCGACCGGCAAGGAAAACAAGATCACGATCAAGGCAAGCTCCGGCCTGTCGGAAGCCGAGATCGAGCGCATGGTGAAGGACGCCGAGGCCAACGCCGAGGAAGACAAGAAGCTGCGCGAACTGGTCGACTCCCGTAACCAGGGCGAAGCACTGGTGCACTCGACCAAGAAGGCACTGGGCGAGTACGGCGACAAGCTGGAAGCTGGCGAGAAGGACAAGATCGAAGCCGCGATCAAGGAACTTGAAGAAGCCCTGAAGGGCACCGACAAGGCCGCGATCGACGCCAAGACCGAAGCGCTGGCCACTGCCTCGCAGAAGCTGGGCGAGAAGGTCTACGCCGACATGCAGGCCAAGGGCGAGGCCGGTGGTGCTGAACAAGCCGCCGGTGCCCAGGCAGGCGCAGGTGCTCACGCTGGGCAAGGCGCACCGCACGACGATAACGTCGTCGACGCCGAGTTCAAGGAAGTGAACGACAAGAAGTAAGCCCCAAGTCCGCCACGGCGGACGTGAGGGACCGCCGGGCAGTGGCCATCGGGTTGTGCAGAGCGCACCTGATGCCACGCTCGGCTTTTTTGCTATTCGACACGCAGTAAAAACAGGCGACGAGTTCAGCCACTATGGCAAAACGTGATTACTACGAAGTGCTCGGGGTGGGCAAAAACGCGAGCGACGACGAGATCAAGAAGGCCTATCGCAAGCTCGCGATGAAGTACCACCCGGACCGCAATCCGGACAGCAAGGAAGCGGAAGAGAAGTTCAAGGAGGCCAAAGAGGCCTACGAGATGCTCTCCGACGCTGAGAAAAAGGCCGCGTACGACCAGTACGGCCACGCCGGTGTCGACCCCAACATGGCGGGTGGATTCGGGGCGGGCGGCGCCGGCTTTGGTGGCGGCTTTGCCGAGGCCTTCGGCGACATCTTTGGCGACATCTTTGGCCAAGCACAGGGCCAGGGTGGCCGTCGCGGCGGTGGCCCGCAGATGTACCGCGGCGCAGACCTGCGCTACAGCATGGAGATCACGCTGGAGCAGGCCGCGCACGGCTACGACACGCAGATCCGCGTGCCCCACTGGGACGAGTGCGACCACTGTCACGGCAAGGGCGCCGAGCCCGGCTCCAGCGTCGAGACCTGCCCGACCTGCCATGGCGCTGGCCAGGTGCGTGTGTCGCAGGGCTTCTTCACGATGCAGCAGACCTGCCCGAAGTGCCACGGCAGCGGCAAGTACATCCCCAAGCCGTGTACCAAGTGCCACGGCCAGGGCAAGCTGAAGAGCCAGAAGACGCTGGAAGTGAAGATTCCGGCCGGCATTGACGAGGGCATGCGCATCCGCTCCTCGGGCAACGGCGAGCCGGGCATCAACGGCGGCCCGCCGGGGGACCTGTATGTGGAGATCCACATCAAGCCGCACCCGGTGTTCGAGCGCGACGGTGATGACCTGCATTGCCAGATGCCGATCTCGTTTGCAACGGCGGCCATCGGTGGCGACATCGAGGTGCCGACGCTGGGCGGCCGCGTGGCGTTTCCGGTGCCTGAAGGTACGCAGGCCGGCAAGACGTTCCGCCTGCGCGGCAAGGGCATCAAGGGCGTGCGTTCGGGCTACGCGGGCGATCTCTATGTGCACATCAACATTGAGACACCGGTCAAGCTGACGGAGCATCAGAAGGATCTGCTCAAGCAGTTCGACAAGTCCGTGCACGAAGGCGGCTCGCGGCACAGCCCGCAAGAGCAAACGTGGATGGACAAAGTGAAGAACTTCTTCTCGTCGTAAGCACAGCGTTACCGCAGTAACCGGGGGACATCGTCATGCAGTTGCCGCAAGCCGGCGCGCCGTTCGCGCTGCTGGACGATGCCACCTCGGGCGGCGTGCCGTGTTCGCGCTGGTACACCGATTACGCCGGTGAGTTCTTCCGGCCGGCCGGCGTACTCGATGGTCTGGACGACGATCTTCGTGCTGCATGGCGCGAGGGGTTGCATGCGCTGATCATTGCGCCGTACGAGTTTGGCGGGCCGTTGGTCGGCTTGCCCACTTCCATCGAGGTTTCCTCTGCATTGCCTGGCCATGACGGCCGTCTGCGCGTGCTGCTGTTCCGCTCGCTGCAGGTGCTGTCGCCGGCCGAGGTTGACGCGCTGTTCGACGCGTGGCCCGAAGTGACGGGCGCGGCCGGTCTGTTCGACTGTGCCGCCAGTGTTGATCATGCCGCCTACACCCACGCCATTGACCGCATCCACGACTGGATCGCGGCGGGCGACACCTACGAAGTCAATTACACCTACCGCCTGCGCATGACGGCGTTTGGCGCGCCGGGGGCGTTGTATCGCCGCCTGCGTGCACGCCAACCGGTGCCGTACGGCGCGTTCATTGGGCTGCCGGAGGGTGGGGCGATCCTGTCGTGCTCGCCGGAACTTTTCTTTTCGCACCATGCGGGCCAGCTCGTCGCACGGCCGATGAAGGGCACGGCACCCGCCACCGGCGACGCCGAAGTCGACGCGACCCGCGCCATCGCGTTGGCTGCTGATGAGAAGAACCGTGCAGAAAACCTGATGATCGTCGACCTGTTGCGCAACGACCTGGGGCGCCTCGCGCGCCCCGGCTCGGTGCGCGTGCCGGCGCTGTTCGAGGTGACGCCGTTCGGCAGCGTACTGCAGATGACGTCCACCGTGGAGGCGGAGATTCCGCCCGCAACCGGCCTCGCCGATTGTCTTCGCGCGCTGTTTCCGTGCGGCTCGATTACCGGTGCACCCAAACGGCGGACCATGGAAATCATCGATGCACTGGAGCCTGAGCTGCGCGGTCTTTATACCGGCGCCATTGGCTGGGTCGATGCGCCTGCCGACGATCGTGCGATGGGCGATGCGTGCTTCTCGGTGGCGATCCGCACGCTGGTGCTGAGTGCGCCCGGCAGCGATGGCCTGCGAAAAGGCGAACTCGGTATCGGCTCGGGCATCGTGCACGACAGCGTGGCCGACGAGGAATATGCGGAATGCCAGTTGAAGGCGCGCTTTGTCACGGCCCTGGATCCGGCGTTGTCGCTGTTCGAGACTATGCGCGCCACGCGCGAAGGCGTGCCGCTGTTGGATCGGCATCTCGGTCGATTGGCTCACTCGGCAAATGCATTTGATTTTCCGTTTGATCGAACCGCGCTGTCAGACGATGTTGCGCGTGTGTGCGCGTCACTGGAAGGCGAGGGCGTCTACCGCGTGCGCCTGTCGCTTGCGCCGGACGGTGCTGCCACCGTTACGGCAGCACCGCTGCCGCCTCTGCCCGCAACCTGGGATGCGCCGGCGCGCTTGCTGGTCGCTGCGCAATCGCGCGAGGTCACGCACAGCCTGCCGATGCACAAGACCACCTTGCGCGCAGGCTACGACGCCGCCTGGCAGGCGGCTGAACGCGAAGGCGCGTTCGATGCCGTGTTCTTCAACGCGGACGGCACATTGGCCGAAGGCGGGCGCAGTACCGTACTGGTCAAGCTGGATGGCGCGTGGTGGACGCCGCCGCTGTCGTCGGGTGTCTTGCCGGGCGTGATGCGTGCCGTGCTGCTGGAAGACGCAACACCTTGGTTGGGTGCGCCGTTGCGGGAGCGCGCGTTGACGCGCGCCGACGTTGCCCGTGCCGAGGCCATTGCTGTATGCAACGCCCTACGTGGCGTGGTGCCCGCGTATTTCGAGCCGCCCCTGACCGTCGACGTTCTCTAGTTTCCAGCGCGCCACGCCGGGCAGGTTGATGAGCTCGCGGTCGTGGCACACCATCAGCAGCGCGCGGCCTTCTGCGGCCAACTCGCCCACCAGCGCAATGACCTGTTCGCGTGCGGTGCCATCCAGGTTCGACGTCGGTTCATCGAGCAGCAGCACATCGGTGCGCAGTGCGCGAGCGCGGGCCAGCGCCAGGCGCTGCGTCTCGCCGCCGGACAGGCGCTCGGGCGGCACATCCACCACGTGCTGCAGCCCGGCCCAACGGATGGCTTCGTCGATGCGCCCTGCCAGTTCCGCGCGCGGCACGCGGTGCGCTCCAGTGGTTAGCCCATAGCCGAGGTTGGCCCGAACGGATGTGCGGAACAGGTACGGATGCTGGTGCACATACGTGAGCCGCGTGCGCAGATTGGTTGGGTAGGGCGACAGCGGTTGTGGTCCACGGCCCAGGTCGACCGTCGCGCCAGCAGCCGGTGCGAGCCCCGCCAGCATGCGTAGCAGCGTTGTCTTGCCGACGCCATTGGCGCCGGTAATGACAATCGCGTTGCCTGCCGAGAGTGCCAGACGCGGGATATCGAACAGCATGCGCGTGCCGTGCTGGCAGCGCAGGCGCTCGAACACCATCATCGGTTGCGAGGGCGCGCTCATGCTGGGTCCCGCCGATAATTGCCGGCGCCCTGCAGCCACGCCAGCACAAGGTTGACGAGCAGCGCCAGCGCGATCAGCACGATACCCAACGCAATGCCTTGCGCGAACTCACCCTTGCTGGTTTCCAGCGCAATCGCCGTGGTCATGGTGCGCGTGACACCCTCGATATTGCCGCCCACCATCAGTGCGGAGCCGACCTCTGCGATGACCCGACCGAAGCCTGCTACCACAGCCGCCATCAGGCCGAAGCGGAGTTCACGAAACACCGTCAGCAGCAGGTGCACGCGTCCTGCGCCGAGCACACGCGCTGTCTCCGCCAGGCGTGGATCAGCGCGTTCAAGCGTTGTCAGCGCAAACGCGACAATGACCGGCAGCCCCAGCACCGCTTGACCGAGGATCATCCCGCCCTGCGTGAACAGCAACCCGAAACCCCCGAGCGGCCCTTGGCGCGAGAGCAGCAGATACAGCAGCAGACCGATCAGCACGGTCGGAAACGACAGCGAGGCCTGCGCCAGCACCACCAGTGCGCGACGCCCGGCAAAGCGGTGCATGGCGATGGCGTAAGCGATGAGAAGACCGGGCGGAGCCGCCAGTAACAGCCCGGCAATCGCCACCTTCAACGATACCCAGACGATCGTCCACAACGCTGCATCGCCGCTGGCGAGCAGGGCGAACGCGTCGACGGTAGCCGACCAGATTTCCATCCGCGGGTCGCTTAGGCGAACGTGTGTTCCGGGCCGGGGAACGTGCCATCCTTGACGGCGGCCACGTAGGCCGCGACCGCGCCGTCGATGGTGGTCTGCCCGTCCATGAAGTTGCGCACGAATTTGGGGCGGTGGCCGGGGAACACGCCCAGCATGTCGTGCATGACGAGCACCTGGCCCGAGCACTCCAGCCCCGCGCCGATACCGATGGTCGGGACATTCAGCAGGCGAGTCACCTCGCCGGCCAGCGCGGCGGGCACGGCTTCCATGAGGACAATCTGCGCGCCCGCATCCTGTGCGGCCAGCGCATCGGCCTTGAGCTGTGCCGCAGCCTCGTCGCCGCGGCCCTGCACCTTGAAGCCGCCAAAGGCATGCACCGATTGCGGCGTCAGGCCGATGTGCGCGCATACCGGAATGCTGCGCTCGATCAGGAACTTGATGGTGGGTGCGAGCCACACGCCGCCCTCGAGCTTGACCATTTGCGCACCGGCCTGCATCACACGCACGGCGCTGTGGAAGGCTTGTTCGGGCGTGCCGTAGGTGCCGAAGGGCAGGTCCGACATCAGCAGTGCCTTGTCGATGCCGCGCGACACGCATTCGGTGTGATAGACGATGTGGTCCAGCGTGACCGGCAGCGTGGTCTTTTGACCTTGCACCACGTTGCCGAGCGAATCACCGACGAGCAGTACATCGGCGCCGTTGCGGTCCATCAGGGCGGCGAAGCTGGCGTCGTAGGCCGTCAGCATGGCGATGCGTTCGCCCGCGGCGCGCATGGCCTGCAGTGAAGTCACCGTGACGGCCTTGCGGTTCGATTCCTGGAGATAGCTCATGGACTGGTGCTCAATGGGACATCGCGCGAGCCCGCGCAGACCATGCGGCGCGTCGGCTAGCGCGTTGCCAGCTTGATGAATTCCTTGGGACCGCGCATCGCGTCGATGCGGGCAAGCAAGGTGCGGAAATCGTCGTCGTTGCCTGCGGGGTCGAAGGCAGCGGTATCGACGATCAGCGTCGGTGCGGCATCGTAATACAGAAACAGCTCGCCGTACGCGGCGCAGATGCGTTCAAGGTAGTCGGCATCGATGCCCGTTTCGTAAGGAACGGCACGCTTGGCAATACGCGGCAGCAGGTCTTCGGCACGGGCCTGCAGGCAGATCACCAGATCGATGCGTTGCTGGGGCAGCGCCAGCGCTTTCGCCATCGCGTCGTACAGCGCGAGTTCGTCAGCCGGCAGCGTGAGCTGAGCGAAGAGGCGGTCGCGTGGCAGAAAGCTGTCTGCCACGATGCGCTCGCCGGCGAGTGTGGCCTTGTGCCATGCGGCGAGCCGCTCGGCGCGTTGCAGCAGGAAGCGCAGCTGCACCGGCAGCGCATAGCGAGCGGGTTCAGCGTAGAAGCGGGCGAGGAAGGGGTTTTCAGCCGGCGCCTCGAACAGCGTGGCCGCACGCAGGTGATCGGCCAGGCGCTGAGCCAGCGTGGTTTTGCCCACGCCAATGGGCCCTTCAACAACGATACGGCGCAGATGATCAAGTGCCATCAACAGGCGGTAATACGAAATGCAGAGTTAGGCGGCAGGCTGCTTGGCGCGCATGCATTGGCACATCGTAGTTTTCTCGATGCGCTGGTCGGCCACGCCAGGCAGCAGGTCGGCCACGGCGCCGATGCCCGGGATGACGAGATCAGGCGCCAGTTCATGCAGCGGCAGCAGTGTGAAGGCGCGCTGGCCCACACGCGGGTGCGGTACGGTCAGCTCGGGCGAGGTGAGGACGTGGTCACCGTAGAGCAGCAGGTCCAGGTCCAGCGTGCGCGGTGCGTTGCGGAACGGGCGCTCGCGGCCGAACTGGTCTTCGATGTGGTGACAGATGCGGAGCAGTTGGCCCGCCGTGAAATGCGTATCGAGGCGCACCACCGCGTTGATGTAATCGTCGCCGCTGGCATCGACGGGCGCGCTGCGGTACAGGCTGGATTTGCCGGTAATGGTGATGCCGACCTGCTGCGCAAGGCAGACCACGGCGTCTTTCACAGCCTGGCGAGCGTCGCCCAGGTTGGCGCCGATGCCGATGTACGCCACTGTCTTCACGTTCCCTCCGAGCCTTCCGGACTGACGTGACCGACTGTATCTGATTTTGGCGGACCGCGTCGGCGGCGACGGCGCTTGGCCGGGCCCGTGGAGCCGCCGTTTGTCGCGCCCGCGTTGCCCGCTCCCGCTTTGCTCGGCGCCTGCTTGGCCTGGGCCAACAGGGCTTCGCGGGTCTCGCTGTCGCCATTCTGGAAGTCGGTCCACCAATCGGCGAGTTCCTGCGGCAGTTCGCCCGAGGCGCAGCGCAGGACGAGGAAGTCATACCCAGCGCGGAAGCGCGGCGATTCCAGCAAGCGATACGGCATCCGGCCCGAGCGCTTTTCAAAGCGCGGCTGCATGCTCCAGATTTCTTTCATGTCGGCCGTGAAGCGGCGCTGGATGGCGAGTTGCTCGGTCTGGCGGTCGAGCACTTCGTCCATGGCGGTGTGCAGCGCGGGGATCACCGGCTCACCGGCGGCGCGACGGCGGTTCCAGTGCTCGACCACGTGGTGCCACAGCAGCGAGGCAAACAGGAAGCCCGGCGAGACTGGCTTGCCGGCCTTCACGCGTTCATCTGTGTTGTCGAGCGCGAGCTGCACGAAGCGCTGGCCCATCGGTTGCTCCAGTGCCACGTCCAGCAGCGGCAGCAGGCCGCGGTGCAGGCCCGCCTTGCGCAGCTCCTGCAGCGATGCCCAGGCATGGCCTGACATCAGCAGCTTGAGCATCTCGTCGAACAGGCGGGCGGCCGGCACGTTGTGGATCAGCGGGCCAAGCTCGGCGATCGGCGCGCGCGTGTCGGGGTCGATGTCGAAGCCGGTCTTGGCCGCAAAGCGCACCACGCGCAGCATGCGCACGGGGTCTTCGCGGTAACGGGTGAGCGGGTCGCCGATCATGCGCAGCGTGCGTTCGCGCATGTCTTCCATGCCGTGATGGTAGTCATGCACGGTTTCGTCGGCGGGGTTGTAGTACATCGCGTTGACGGTGAAGTCGCGGCGGGTGGCGTCTTCGGCCTGGGTGCCCCAGACGTTGTCACGCAGTACGCGGCCGCTGGCATCGACGGCGTGCGTGTGGTGGTCCAGATCGGTGCGCTTGACGCGCTTGCCGGCGGGCACCTGCTCACTTTCCACGGCGTCAACCAGCGCGCGGAAGGTTGAGACTTCAATGATTTCCTGATCGCGCCCGCCGTAGAACGTTACGTGCACGATCTGGAAGCGCCGGCCGATGATGCGCGAGCGGCGGAACAGCGCCTGTACCTGGTCGGGCGTGGCGTTGGTCGCAACGTCAAAATCCTTCGGCTTGATGCCCAGCAGCAGGTCGCGCACCGCGCCGCCCACGATGAAGGCGTCATAGCCCGCTTCCTGCAGCGTGGAGGTGACCTTGACCGCGTTGCGCGAGAGCAGCTTCAGGTCGATGCCGTGCTCTTCCACGTTCCACACGCGTGCCTGGCGCGGTACACCACCAGTGGATTTACCGCGCGCCTTGGTCGCTTTGGGCGCCCTGGGGGCGCGGGCTTTCCTGGCGGGAGGCGTTCCTGGCTCGGTGGCCGGGTTGCTCGATGCGGGTTCTGCAGCGGTCTTGCCCAGCAGGCGATTGATGAGTTTCTTGATCACGCCGCGCTCAGCTTAGAAAAGATCCATGATGCGCCAATTGCGCGAAGCTGCGAGGTTGCGCAGCGTGTCGTCCGGATTGGTGGCGACGGGGTCTGTCACTTCTTCCAGCAGCGGCACGTCGTTGGCCGAATCGCTGTAGAACGTGCTGTGCTCGAAATCTTTCCAGCCGCGGCCCATGTCGGCCAGCCAGTCATGCACGCGTACGACCTTGCCTTCACGGAAGCTCGGCGTGCCGGCCACGTCGCCGGTGAAGGCGCTGTCAGGAGCGCCGTCGGTGGTGGCGGGTTCGGTGGCGATCAGGTGTTCGATACCGAACGCCTGGGCGATCGGGCGGGTGACGAAGCTGTTGGTGGCGGTGACCACACAGCAGAGGTCACCGGCATCCAGATGCTTGTAGACCAGCGCCTGCGCCTGCGGGGTGATCTTCGGGCGGATCACGTCGTGCATGAATTCCGCATGCCACTGAGCCAGCGTGTCGCGCGAATGCGCGGCCAGCGGTGCCAGGGCAAAGCGCAGGAAGGCTTGGATATCCAGCGTGCCGGCTTTGTAGTCGGCATAGAACTGGTCGTTCTTGCGCTGGTATTCGGCTTCATCCACCACGCCGCGGCGGATGAGGAAACGCCCCCACTCGTGGTCGCTGTCGGTGGGGATGAGGGTGTGATCGAGGTCAAAGAGGGCCAGATTCATGGGCGGCGATTTTACCCGAAGGTTACGTTACCAGCCGCGCAGGCCCCACGATTCACTTCATTAACGCGAGCATGTCGCGCACAAGCGGCAGGGTGACGGCGCGCTTGCGGGCGAGCGAATAGGTGTCGAGGGCGTCCAGCAGGGCCATCAGGCTCGGCATGTCGCGGTAGGAGTGCGTCACAAGCCACTGTGGAACGTCGGCGGACAGCTGCATGCCACGCTCTCGAGCAGCGTGGCGCAGGGCTTCAACCTTGTCGGCATCGGACAACGGGCGCAGCCAGTAGACCAGGCCCCAACCCAGGCGAGTGCGCAAGTCTTCACGCAACGGCATCGACATGGGAGCAGCTGCCCCGGCGATGGCGATGGCGGCATGGGGGTGCGCGCGCACTTCATTGACGAGATTGAACACGGCAATCTGCGCCCATTCGTCCAGGTGCTCGGCGTCGTCGATAGTCCAGACAGTGACGTCCGGGTCAAAGTCATAGGCTTCGGCCGGCGCGTCCGGCTCAAGCGTGCGGACTTCGTAGCCGCCGGCCTCGGCCTGGGCACAGATGGCCTGCAACAGGTGGCTGCGGCCGCTGCCTTCTTCACCCCACAGGTAGACGAGGCGGTCGGTGGCGGTGCCGTCCACCACCTGCGGAACCAGGGCACGCAGGCGCAGCAACGCCTCTTCGTTGCCAGCGGCGACGAAGTTGTCGAAGGTCGGAGCGGGGGGCGCGCCGAGTTCGAGCGGTAGCTGTTCTGGTTGGGCCATGAGGCGTGAAACAAGCGGTAAGGCAGTGGGTGAGTCGCAGTTGGCTTATTCGCGGTAGAGCCTGCTGTCCAGGTAGAGCAGCCGGATCTGCCGCAAACCGACCAGTAGCACAGCACTGATCGGCAGGGCCAGCAGGATACCGAAAAATCCGAACAATTGGCCAAAAGCCAGCAAGGCGAGGATGACGGCCAGCGGGTGCAGGCCAATGCGCTCGCCGACCAGGCGCGGCGTCAGATAGAAGCCTTCGAGCACCTGACCGATGCCGTAAACCACAGCCACTGCCAGCAAACCGTACAGGTTGCCGAACTGCAACAGCGCAGCAAGGACGGCCAACGTCAGGCCAATGCCAAAGCCGATGTAGGGGATGAACACCGCCAGGCCCGTGAAGATGCCGACCGGCAGCGCCACGTCAAAGCCGGCCAGCGCCAGGCTCGACGAGTAGTACACCGCCAGCACCAGCATTACGATGATCTGCCCGCGCAGGTATTGAGAGAGCAGGCCGTCGGTCTCGCTGGCCAGTTCGCGTGTTTTGGCGAGCCACCGGCGCGGTACGGCCGTTTCGATCCGGCGCATCAGCATGTTCCAGTCCATCAGCAGGTAGAACATCACGATCGGCACGAGGAAGGCCGTTGCCAGCACTTGCAGCGCTGCCGAGCCCGACACGCGCAGGGTGTTCAGCGCCGTGGACATCACGTCTTCCGGGCCGGAGGCGAGCTGCTCGGTCAACAGCTTGCGCAGGCCGGGAAAGTCGAGGCGCACCTGCACGCCCATCTCGGCCAGCTTGGGCGAGACCGCCGCATTGAGCTTGGCCAGCATGCCGGGCAACTGCTCGCGGATGGCGGGAATCTCCTTTTGCAGCACGGCCAGCACCAGCAGCGTGAGCGCCACGCCAATCACCGTCAGCAACAGGATCATCAGGAATACGCCCAGCGCCCGCGGCACCCGGTGGCGCTGCAGCCATTCCACGCCCGGGTGCAGGATGTACGACAGGATGAACGCGAACAGGAACGGCGTGAGCGTCGGTGCCAGCAGCTTGAGCAGCGCAAAAAAGACGATCGCCACAGCAATCCAGGCGAGCGTGCGCTTGGTCTCCTGCGACAGCAACGGGGCGTTCATGGGCGGCGACGGTTCTTGAAGTGGGTGGGCGGAGCCGAAAAGCGGCCATCGGGAGGGCCGCATCCGGTAAAATCGCGATTTTACTGGACCGGCGGGTCCGATTTTTGTGACTTCCCGCCGCCGTCTTGCCTTCCTTACCGGTTTTTTCCTATTCAGACGTCAGTATGAGCGCTTCCGAAACCCCATCCGCAGGCCTGTCTTACCGTGACGCAGGCGTCGACATTGAGGCGGGTGACGCCCTGGTGGACCGCATCAAGCCGTTTGCCAAGCGCACCATGCGCGAAGGCGTGCTGGGCGGCATCGGCGGCTTCGGCGCGCTGTTCGAGCTGTCCAAGAAGTACCAGGAGCCGGTGCTGGTGTCCGGCACCGATGGCGTGGGCACCAAGCTCAAGCTGGCCTTTGCACTGAACCGTCACGACACGGTCGGCCAGGATCTGGTTGCCATGAGCGTGAACGACATCCTGGTGCAGGGCGCCGAGCCGCTGTTCTTCCTCGACTACTTCGCCTGCGGCAAGCTCGACGTCGACACCGCCGCCACCGTGGTCAAGGGCATCGCCCAGGGCTGCGAACTGGCTGGCTGCGCGCTGATTGGCGGCGAAACCGCCGAAATGCCGAGCATGTATCCGGACGGCGAATACGACCTGGCCGGCTTTGCCGTTGGCGCGGTCGAAAAGCGCAAGATCATCGACGGCACCACCATTGCCGAGGGCGATGTGGTGCTGGGCCTGGCCTCGTCGGGTGCACATTCGAACGGCTACTCGCTGGTGCGCAAGATCATTGAAGTGTCGCGCCCGGACCTGAACGCCGACTTCCACGGCCAGCGCCTGCAGGACGCCATCATGGCGCCGACGCGCATCTACGTGAAGCCGCTGCTGTCGCTGATCGAAAAGCTGAACGTCAAGGGCATGGCGCACATCACCGGCGGCGGTTTGACCGAAAATGTGCCGCGCGTGCTGCAAGACAACCTCACCGCTGTGCTGCACAAGGATGCCTGGACGCTGCCGCCGCTGTTCCAGTGGCTGCAGAAGGCCGGCAACGTGGCCGACGACGAGATGCACCGCGTGTTCAACTGCGGCATCGGCATGGTCGTGATCGTGTCGGCAGCCGATGCCCCGGCGGCCATCGCGCACCTGAAGGACGCGGGCGAGACGGTCTACCAGATTGGTGAAATCCGTGCCCGCCAGGCTGGCGAAGCGCAGACGATTGTGGTCTGATGGTCTGACGCGAAGTTCGCGCCCAACAAAAAACCGCCGATAACCTCGGCGGTTTTTTTATGCGTGGCGCTGGCGAGCGGCTTACTTCAGCGGCACGTAATCGCCGTTTGCCGGGTCGTCTTTCTGCAGCGCGCCGGTGTTCTTGTCGATCAGCAGCGTGACCACGTGCGGCGCGGTGTTCGGATCGCCGCCGCAAGCCGGCGTGTGGTTTTCCAGCACTTCGACGTTGTAGTGCGTGTCGTCTTCCAGCCCGGCCATGAACGACAGGCATTCGGGCGAGAGGCTTGTCAGCTTGTACTTCTCGATGGCGGCGCGGGCGATGTCTGCGGCCTTGGCTTGCTCGGCTTCACTGAGCTCGGGGGTACTGGCGGCGGACGCTGCAGGTGCGCTCGCGGGTGCTGCGACGGGAGCAGAGGCCGGGGCGGGTGCCTGCGCCGCGGACTTCTGTGCGTCGTCGGAACGGCCGCAGCCCGCCAGCGCAACGGCGGCGAGCACGGCAAGAAACAGGGGTTTGATCATGGCGCGCGGGGCGTGGGTTCGAAGATAAGACCGCGACTTTACCCGGAATGCATTGATCTTTTCCACGCTGCGTATGCCTGTGGCATGCAGACCGCGCAGGGGCGATATCCGGCAGCACGCGCGTCGGCTTCGTTCAGGAAGAACACACGATGCCGGACATAGCCGCCCCGCGCGATAGCCTGGCGGGCCGCACGGCAATCGAGCCGGCCGTAGATGCGCGCGCGCCGATGCCCGCCTAGCGTACCGGGCACGGTGCTCTCATAGGGCTGGCCGCCTGCGCCCAGCAGCGTCCAGGTGTTCACGCCACGGGCAGGGCTTCGGCATGCGCTTCGCGCTCCAGCAGCGCACGCTTGCGCTCCACGCCCCAGCGATAGCCGGAAGTATTGCCGTCTCGGCGGATCACGCGATGGCACGGAATGGCCACGGCGATATGGTTGGCCGCGCATGCCTGCGCCACCGCGCGCACCGCTTTGGGCGAGCCGATGCGCTCGGCAATCTCCGTGTAGCTGGTCGTGCTGCCGGGCGGTACTTCGCGCAACGCCTGCCACACGCGCTCCTGAAAGGCTGTGCCGCGCACATCCAAGGGCAGATCCAGACCAAGCGAGGGCACTTCGATCAGGCCTACCACCTTGGCGACCAAATCCTCAAAGCCGGCGTCGCCGCCAATCAACTCGGCTTTCGGAAATGTGTCCTGCAGATCGCGCACGAGAGCGTCCGGGTCGTCGCCCATCAGGATCGCGCAGATGCCGCGGTCGCTCTGTGCGACCAGGATTGAGCCGAGCGAGCATTCGCCCACGGCAAAACGGATCGTCGTCTGTGGTCCGCCCGCGCGGTAACGGCTGGCGGTCATGCCGAGCACGTGGTCGGAGGCCTCGTAGAAGCGGCTGCTGGCGTTGAAGCCGGCGTCATAGATGGCTTCGGTGACGGAGCTGCCACGCCCGAGCTGCGCGCGCAGCTTGCGTGCCCGGTGGGCATCGGCATAGGCCTTGGGTGTCAGGCCGGTCACGCTCTTGAACAGCCGATGGAAGTGATACGTGCTCAGCCCTGCGTCCTGGGCGAGCACGTCGAGCGAGGGCGGTGTGTCCGATGCTTCGATGCGGCGGCAGGCGGCCGCGACCAATGCGCTCTGCTGCGCGCGTGCGGTAGTCTGGTCAGGGCTGGCGCGGCGGCTCGGGCGGTAGCCGGCGGCCTCGGCGTCAGCGGCGGTGTCGAAAAACTCTACGTTCTCCGGGCGCGGCAGGCGCGATGGACTGCTGGGCTGGCAGTACACACCGGTCGTCTTCACGGCATAGACGAACTGGCCGTCGGCGGAGGCATCGCGCGCGAGCACACGGGCCCAGCGCGGGTCGTCTTCGACGGAGAGCGGCAGGTTGGTCATGGCGTCAGGTTCCAGAAATCAATGCTTGTACTGTAGGCGCGTGCCCCGGCAGGAACACTCCGCGTCTTGCGGTCAAATTCGGCGCCGCGAGTGGGTCACTTTGTTGGCGTCCGCCAGAGGTACCACGCGGCAATTGTGCGGTAGGGGCTCCACGCACCGCCGATGTCTGCCATCTGTTTGCGGGTGGGGGCGGTTTCAAGGCGCTTGAGGCGCCGGTAGCCTTCGCGCACGCCGAAGTCGTCGGCGGGCAGGATGTCGGAGCGTTCCAACGTATAGATCAGCAGCATCTCGACCGTCCAGCGGCCGACACCGCGCAGGGTGACAAGCCGCTCGATGAGCGCGTCGTCCGACATGGCGAGTGCCGTATCGCGCGTGGGTACTACACCGTCGAGTGTGGCTTGTGCAATGCCGCGAATCGTCGCCAGTTTGGTGGCCGAAAAACCGCAGCTGCGCTGTGTTGCCGCATCGGTGGCCAGCAGTTGCGTCGGGGAGGGAAAGCCCACGCCAGGGTAGAGCGCCAGGAATCGGCCAAGGATGGCGTCGCCCGCCTTGGCGTGCAGTTGCTGATAGGCGATGGCACGCACGAGTGCCTCGTAAGGTTCGCGTGCAGGTTTGGCTGCGTGGCGACACGGGCCAATTGCAGCGACATGGCGCGCCCAGTCGTCGTCCAGCGACGAAAGGAAATCTGCAGCACGCGTGTAAGCATCGTCAGACAGATCGGCGGCGATGGTCATGTGGTGGCCAATGCGGTCAGCCCGCTTTGCGGAAGGTGAGGTTGATGCGTTGCGTGCCCAGCAGCGGATGCGCATGCTCCTTGAGCGGGGCCACGCCGTGATAGCGCAGGCGGTCCGACCCGCCCCACACAACGACGTCACCATGAAAGAGCGGTACGCGCTGCGTCTTGTCTGCGCGCTTGTGGCCGCCCCACAGGAACATCGCCGGCATGCCGAGCGACACCGAGACGATGGGCGCGCCGTAGTCCTGCTCATCGCGATCCTGATGGAGTGACAGCCGTGAGCCGGGCACGTAGCGGTTGATGAGACAGGCGTCAGGCGTGAAGCTGGGGAAGCCCGCTTCAGCGGCAGCACGGTGTGCGAGGCGCACCAACACATCGGGCAAGGGTGGCCATGGCTGGCTGGTCAACGGATCGTGCGTGGTGTAGCGATAGCCGCGGCGGTCTGATGTCCACCCCAGCGAGCCGCTGTTGGTGAGCGCCACTGACATTTCCAAACCGCCCGGCGTGACCATGTGGCGAAACGCTGCCCGCTCAACGATGGCCTCCACCGCGCAGAGCAACGCCGGCGCGTCAGCCAGGGCAAAGCCGCGCAGTACGAACGACGCTGGCCCGAGCACAATGCGAGCGTCGTCAGCGTGTTCTTGGTCGGCAAAGAGATCGCCGGTTGTCATGCGTACTGCCTCATAGAGCATCGTGGAAGATGATGCCTACAGTATGCCGCTGCCCGGTGTGCAGGCGGCTCACGCCGTGGCGCATGTTGACGCGATACACGCCGCGCGTGCCCTGTACGGGCCGGTGGTGCACGGCAAAGATCACGGCATCGCCTTTGCGCAGCGGTACGACCTCAGGACGCGACTGCATGCGCGGGCGCTGCTCGGTCATGACGAATTCGCCGCCCGTGAAATCGACACCAGGCTCGGATAACAGGATTGCCACTTGCAACGGGAAGACGTGTTCGCCGTAGAGGTCTTGGTGCAGGCAGTTGTAGTCGCCGGGGCCGTATTGCAGGATCAGCGGTGTTGGGCGCAACTGGCCGGCCTCGTGGCAACGGCGCAGGAAATCGGCATGCGCAGCGGGGTAACGCACGTCGATCCCCATTGCCTGATTCCAGCGATTGGCGATGGGCGCGAGTTGCGGATACAGCGTGGTGCGCAATTGCGCGATGAGGTCGGGCAGCGGATAGGCGAAGTACTTGTACTCGCCGCGACCGAAGCCGTGGCGTGCCATGACCACGCGTGAGCGATAGAGCGTGTCGCGCGGGTAGAGGGCGGTGAGCGCATCGCATTCGTCGTGCGTCAGCAGGCCGGGCAGTACGGCGCTGCCGACGTCGTTGAGCGCGTCTTCTGTGGCGTACCAATCCATGGTGTCGACGTGTGTGCGGGTCATGCGTGGTGCTCCATGTCGAGCAATGCGCGCTTGCGTGCGACACCCCAGCGATAGCCAGCCAGGCCGCCGTCAGTGCGCACGACGCGATGGCATGGAATGGCGATGGCCAGCACGTTGGCCGCGCATGCACTGGCAACGGCGCGCACCGCGTTGGGCTGGCCGATGCGCTGGGCGACTTCAGTGTAGGTCGTGGTGCTGCCCGCAGGGATGTCGCGCAGTGCTTGCCAGACCCGGCGTTGGAACGGTGTGCCGCCAATATCGAGGGTGCCGTCAAAGTTGCTGGACGGCGCATCGGCCAATGCAATGGCCCGCGCCAATTGTGTGGCGAGTGCGGCATCGTCGCGCGTCAGTACGGCATCAGGAAACGCCGCGGCGAGTTCCTCGCGTAGTGCGTCAGCCTGGTCGCCGAGCAGCAAGGCGCAAATGCCACGGCCACTGGCGGCGGCCACCAGCACTTGGCTGAGCGCGCTCGTGCCGATGGCGTAGCGCAGCGTGGTGGGGGTGTTCATGGTTCGCTCCATCAACGTGGTGATTGATGTAGCGAAGGGTAGGCGCCCGGCGCGCACGCGACACTCCGGGGCTTGCGGTCAAATTCGGGGGCCGAATCCGGAGCGTCTGGCCTTACGCTGCCAGCGTTGCTGGCATGGGGATGGCGGCCATCTTGCCGAGTGCGTCGCCAGTGGCGCGGCAGATGCGCCACTCGGGCAGCACGTCAGCGCCCATGGCTTCGTAGAAGGCGATGGACGGCGCGTTCCAGTCGAGCACGCTCCATTCAAAGCGGCCGCAGTCGCGTTCCTGCGCCAGGCGCGCGAGGTGAATCAGGAGTGCCTTGCCAATACCCAGGCCACGATGTTGCGGCTCGACGAACAAGTCTTCCAGATACAGGCCGGGCTTGCACAGGAACGTCGAGAAATTGTGGAAGAACAGCGCAAAACCGACGGCTTGACCATCGACTTCCGCCAGCACCGCCTCGCAATAGGGGCGTGGGCCGAACAGCATCGTCGCGAGCGCCTCGGGCGTAGTCTGCACGAGGTGCGTGAGCTTCTCGTACTCGGCCAGTGCGGTGATCAGGCGGACCAGTGCGGCGCAGTCCTCCGGCGTGGCCGGGCGCAGCGTGAAGGTGGTGGCGGTATCAGCGGTTGTCATTGTGGTGATGGCGATTCCAATGAGGTTTGGACCAGGCGCGCGACCTGGTCGACGTAATCGGGGGCGAGGCAATCGACCACGTGCCGCTCTGGTGTGCTGCGCAGCCACGTGATCTGGCGCTTGCAGAGTTGGCGTGTGGCGGCGATGCCCTGTTCACGCAAGGCAGCCATGTCGATCTCGCCATCCAGGTAGGCCCATGTCTGGCGATAGCCCACGCAGCGGATGGACGGCAGCGTGGGCGACAGGTCGCCTCGTTTGCGCAGCGCTTCCACCTCGTCGAGCAGGCCGCCGGCGAGCATGGCATCGAAGCGCTGGGCGATACGTGCATGCAGCACGAGGCGATCCGACGGCTCCAGCGCAATCGTCAAATACGGCGCAGCGGCATCGTGCTGCTGGAACGCATTTGCGCCGACCTCGCGCGCGAGCAGCGCCGACATCGGCTGGCCAGTAAGCCGATACAGCTCCAGCGCACGCTGGATGCGTTGCGCATCGGTCGTATGCAGTCGCGCAGCGGTGATGGGGTCGACCAATGCGAGCTTCGCATGCAGCGCCGGCCAGCCTTCGCGTGCGGCTTCGGCATCGATCTCTGCGCGGATAGTCGGGTCGGCACCGGGCAGATCGGAGAGCCCCTGCGTGAGCGCCTTGTAATACAGCATCGTGCCGCCAACGATGAGCGGCAGCTTGCCGCGCGCGCGGATGGCGTCGATCAGCGCGTTCGCATCGTTGGCGAACTGTGCGGCCGAATACGGGTCCAGCGGATCGATGATGTCGATCAGGTGATGCGGCGCGACGGCCTGCTCCTCGGGGCTGGGCTTGGCGGTGCCGATGTCCATGTCGCGATATACCAGCGCGGAATCCATGCTGATGATCTCGACGGGCCAGCGCTCGGCGAGCTTCAGCGCGGCAGCGGTTTTTCCCGATGCGGTGGGCCCGAGCAGGCAGACAGCGCGGGGCGCGTTGACAGAAGACACGGTCATCACACGCTCACTGGCCGCGCAGGAACAGGCGGTCCAGGTCGGCCACGGTCAATTGAATCCACGTCGGGCGGCCGTGGTTGCATTGGTCGGCGCGCTCGGTGGCTTCCATCTGGCGCAGCAGCGCGTTCATCTCGTCCAGGTTCAGGCGACGGTTGGCGCGTACGGCGGAATGGCAGGCGAGTGTGGCGAGCAACTCGTTCTGGCGCTCGGCCAGCACGCGCGAACCGCCATAGGCCTGCAGGTCACGCAGCACGTCGCGGGCGAGGGCTTGCGCGTCGGCTTTCTGCAGCAGCGTCGGCACCGAGCGCACGGCCAGCGTCGTCGGCGACACGGCGGAGATGTCGAAGCCGAGCAGCGTGAGCGTGTCGCGGAATTCCTCAGCGGTGCCGATCTCCACCGGGCTTGCGGCAAACGTGACCGGAATCAGCAGCGGCTGCACTTCGACGCGTTTGGCTTCCAGTGCCGTCTTCAGTTGTTCGTAGAGGATGCGCTCGTGCGCGGCGTGCATGTCGACCAGCACCATGCCGCGCGTGTTCTGTGCCAGCACGTAGATGCCATGCAACTGGGCGACCGCGAAGCCGAGCGGGTGGGCATCGTCATCGGATTCCGTTTCGGCGGTCGGCATGGCCGGCGCTGTAACGGGCGCCTCGACGATTGCGGTGCCGCCGTCGAACAGCGTGGTGGCGCTTGGTACGTCGGCCATCCACGCGGGGCGGCTCGATGGCATTGGCGTGCTGTCACCGCGCATCATCGACAGGTATTCCGCACGCGGCTGCGCGATGCCGAGCGACGTTTGCCGCGCAGCCATCTGGTTGATCCAGCGCGTGGTGTTGTCGGCAGGTGCAGGTGTGGCCGCAGCGCCTGGCGCATCCGCAATGTCCGTGCGCAGGCTGTCGCCTTGCTCGCCAGCATGGCGAGACAGCGCGCGCTGCACCGCGTGGTAGACAAACTGGTGCACGGCGCGGCTGTCACGGAAGCGCACCTCGATCTTGGACGGATGCACGTTCACGTCCACCGCTTCGGGCGGCAGCTCCAGGCACAGCACGTAGGCAGGGAAGCGGTCGCCATGCAGCACGTCTTCGTAGGCGCTGCGCACGGCATGTGTGAGCAGGCGGTCGCGCACAAAGCGGCCGTTGACGTAGAAGAATTGGTGGTCCGCCCGGCCGCGCGAGGCGGTTGGCAGGCCGGCAAAGCCGAAGAGGCGCAGCTCGCCCGCTTCCTCTTCGAAGGGCAGGCGCGCGCGCGCGAATTCGGTACCGAGCACGGCCGCCGTACGACTGTCGGCTTGCGTGGCGTTCCAGTGCTCCAGCGGCTTGCCGTTGTGATGCACGGAGATGGCCACATCGGGCCGCGCCAGCGCGGTGCGGCGGATCACTTCCATGCAGTGACCCAGCTCGGTCTGTTCGGTCTTCAGGAATTTGCGGCGCGCCGGCGTGTTGAAGTACAGATGCTGCACATCGACCGTGGTGCCGACGCCGCCCGAAGCCGGCTGCGCGCGCCCCGTTTGCGCGACGATTTGCGTGGCGTGCGTGTCATTGGCCGTGCGCGAGGTGAGCGTCAACTCCGCTACCGAGGCAATCGAGGCCAGCGCCTCCCCACGGAACCCCAGCGTCGCCACCGATTCCAGCTCTTCCAGCGAGCCGATCTTGCTGGTCGCATGCCGCATCAGCGCGACGGGCAGTTCCGCGGCCGGAATCCCGCCGCCGTTGTCGGTGATGGCGATCCGCCGCACGCCGCCTTCTTCCAGCTTGATCTGGAGCTGCGTGGCGCCCGCGTCCAGTGCGTTCTCCAGCAGTTCCTTGACCACGGAGGCCGGCCGCTCGACCACCTCACCGGCCGCGATCTGGCTGATCAACTGGTCGGGAAGCGGACGGATGGGGCGGCGGGTGGTGGAGTCGGAGGCGGAAGTCATCGACGCATTATAAATGTCACACCCTGTGCGGCGCAGGGACGCAAGCCCCTGATGTCCCCACAGAGGGCTAGGGGAAATCTAAGTCGCATCCGGTATCATTCCCCGCTCGCTTAGGGGGATGGTTTGGATATCGTGATGCAATTGGTCGACATCGTTCTGCATGTCGACAAATCATTGGGCCTGCTCATTCAGCAGTACGGCGCGTGGGTGTACGTGCTGCTGTTCGCCATCGTGTTTGCCGAAACCGGTCTGGTGGTGCTGCCGTTCCTGCCGGGCGACACGCTGCTCTTCATTGCCGGCGCCATGTGCGCGACCGGCCAAATGGATACTTGGCTGCTGATCGTGCTGCTGGTGATTGCCGCTACGACGGGCAACACTGTCAACTACTTCGTCGGCTCGTGGATCGGCCCCAAGGTATTTGACGGTCACATCCGCTTCCTTGATCACGAAGCACTGATGAAAACGCACGGCTTCTACGAGCGCCACGGCGGCAAGACGCTGGTGATGGCGCGCTTCATTCCGGTGGTGCGTACGTTTGCGCCGTTCGTGGCCGGTGTGTCGAAGATGACGTTTGCCAAATTCCAGCTCTTCAACATGATCGGCGCCGTGCTGTGGGTCGGCTTGCTGGTGTTGGCGGGTGATCTGTTCGGCAACGTGCCCATCATCCGTGAGCATCTGAACACGATCGTGCTGATCGGCCTGGGCGCGGCGATTGTGCCGCTGGCACTGGGCGGGCTGTGGAAGCTGCTCAAGCGCCGCCGCGGCGCGGTGGCGCAGAAGTAAGCGTCAATTCAAGTTCTTGCTCATGGCGCGCAGCGTTGGCATGCGCTCCTTGAGCTTGGCCGTATCGGCCGCGTCGGGCCGGGCGTCCACGTACGCTTCCAGGTCTTCCAGCGCGGGGCGGAAGCATTCCAGATTGGCGTAGGCCAGCCCCCGGTCGCGCACTTCTTCAATGGAATCGGGCAGAAGAATCACCAGCCGCTGCTGCACCGCCAGCAGCCGCTGCCAGCGCGACTCCTGTAAGTAGATCGCCTTCAGGTTGCGCAGCAGGCGCGCGATGATCTCGCGGTGCGTAGCCACTTGCAGAAACACCCCCAGCGGCACCGAGTTCGGGTCTTCGATGCCTTCCTTCTCCAGGTACGGGTCGAGCATGTCCTGCAACTCTTCCTTCGACAGCGTTTGCCCCGTCAGCGGATCGAGCACGACCTCGCCCGCAGGAATGCTCATGCGCACCAGGAAGTGATTGGGGAAGGACACGCCCTTGAGCGGCAGGCCGATCTGCTGGCCGATCTCCATGAGCAGGACCGCAAGCGAGATCGGAATGCCTCGTCGGCTTTGCAGCACAGCGTTCAGGTAGGAGTTCTCGGGGTCGTAGTAATCGTTGGCATTGGGCCCGAAGCCCAGCTCGCGGTAGAAGAACTGGTTGAGCAGGCGCAGGCGCTGGATGGCCGGCGTGCCGTCGGCCACGCGGTTCTTGATCCGCGCGACCAGCACGTCGATGGCGGCCAGCTCTGCCTGCAGGTCCAAGTCCGGATACGCGTCCTGTGCGATGGACAGGGCGGTTTCGGTAAGGGGAATGCTGTCGTCGTCCGCGACCAGGGCAGAAAAATAATCGAGGACTTTGGTGGTCATCAGATCGCCTTCTTTCTGAACGTGGAGAACTTCAAACCGGTGAGCCACAGTGTACCGAAATACACCACTGCGCACAGAACCAGGCTTGCCCCCAGCAATGCGATGCGCACGAGCGGCTTGCTGCCCAATCCCACCCAATCAAAATTGTGTGCAAGCCAGAGCAGCAGGCCGGCCAGCAGCAGCACGGCCGACGTCACCTGCGCCAGGAACAGCCCCCAGCCCGGCAGCGGGTGGTAGTAACCGCGGCGGCGCAGGCCGAAAAACAGCAGCGCTGCATTGATGGTTGCACCAAAGCTGATGGACAGCGCCAGCCCGGCATGGCCGAACACCGGCACGAAGAAGTAGTTGGAGAGCTGTGTCACCACCAGCACCACCAGCGCGATCTTTACTGGCGTGCGGATGTCCTGCCGCGCATAGAAGCCCGGCGCCAGGATCTTGATGACGATCAGGCCGACCAGCCCGACGCCGTACGACGTCAGTGCCTGCCGGGTCATCTCGACGTCCATGCCCGTGAATTTGCCGTAGTGGAACAGCGTGGCCGTGAGCGGCGCCCCAAAGACGAACAGCCCCACCGCCGACGGCAGCGCCAGCAGTACCGTCAGTCGCAGGCCCCAGTCGAGCAGGGAGGAATACTCTTCGCGATGGTCTTCCGCGCTGGCCTTGGACAGGCTCGGCAGCAGGATCGTCCCCAGCGCCACGCCCAGCAGCGCGGTCGGGAACTCCATCAGCCGGTCTGCGTAGTTCAGCCAAGACACGCTGCCTGCCGGCAGGCGCGAGGCGATGTTCGTATTGATGATGAGGCTGATCTGCGCCACCGATACCGACAGCGTGGCTGGCAGCATCTGCTTGAGCACGCGCCGCACGCCCGGGTGATGCCACGCCGCACGCACGTTGAACGACACGCGCGGCAGCATCCCCACCTTGCGCAGCGACGGAACCTGAATCGCCAATTGCAGGATGCCGCCCACCATCACCGCATAGGCCTGCGCGTAGATGGGCGTCTCAAGAAACGGCGCCACAAACACCGCCGCCACGATGAACGACAGGTTTAACAGCACCGGTGTGAAGGCGGGCACGGCAAACTGCCGCCACGTATTCAGGATGCCCGAGGCCAGCGCCACCAGCGACACCAGGCCGATGTACGGAAACATCACCCGCGTCATGAAGATCGCTGAGATATAGGCCTGGCTCTCGTGTTCCTTGAAACCTGTCGCTACGGCGGTGACGATCAACGGCGCGCCGATCACGCCCAGCGCGGAGATCACCACGAGGAACCACGTCATCACCGTGGCCACGGAATCGACCAGCGCCCGCGTTTCGTGTTCGCCCTGGCGGTTCTTGAATTCACCCAGGATCGGTACGAAGGCCTGCGAGAATGCCCCCTCGGCCGAGAGTCTGCGCAGGAGGTTGGGGATGCGGAAGGCGACGTTGAAGGCGTCGGTGTAGACCGAGGCACCAAAGGCACGGGCGATCAGCGTTTCGCGGATGAGCCCGGTGATGCGCGAGAGCATCGTCAGGCCGCTGATCGTGGCGAGGGTTTTGAGGAGATTCAAGATGAGTGCGAGGTTGGGCGCAGCCCCGTCAGCCACAACGGAGCGATGGCGGTCAGACCGGCGGCGCCAAGCGGGGTTCGCGGCTGGCGTCACGGACTGGCGCAAATGCGGCCGTATTATAGGGACTGCCCCGCCACCTGCCTAAAAGTGCAGCAAGAGGCGCAATGAGACACTGTTCGGGGGATTTCACAACACGGTTTGCATCTGGCATCGGAATCTGCGTATAATTGCCGTTTCTCACGCTTTCGCGCGCTTCGGCCTTCCGTGTCTCCCGGGGCGCTTGCAACAGTTTTCTTCAGGATATTTTCCATGGCAAACACCGCACAAGCACGCAAGCGCGCACGCCAAGCCGTTGTTCAGAACGCCCACAACTCGGCACTGCGCTCGCGTCTGCGCACCGCTATCAAGACCGTCCGCAAGGCCGTGGCTGGTGGCGACAAGGCAGCAGCCGCTGCTGCATTCAAGACCGCTCAAAGCACGATCGACAGCATCGCTGACAAGAAGATCGTCCACAAGAACAAGGCTGCACGCGCCAAGTCGCGTCTGTCCGCTGCCATCAAGGCAATGGCTGCCTAAGTTCGTCAGCTGATGTCGGCCTGGCCGGCATCGTGCGTCAGATAACCTGTCGCACTCGGCGGTAAAAAAGCCTGTCTTCGGACAGGCTTTTTGCTTTGGTGCGCCATGAAAAGTGCCTGGCGCGCCGCGGTGCTTGCTGTGCGTTAGGCTGGCGTGCCCTCGTCGGGCAGGATGCAGGCTTCGACCAATTGCAGGTTGTTGTCGTGCGCGAAGTTCAGCACGAAGTCGAGCGCCTTGGGTTCGATTTCGCGCAGGCGCTCGTCGACGAAGACGCTCTTGATGCCGCCCGACATGACGGGGCGCACGTAGGGGGAATAGGTCAGGCGGGGGTCCCCAGTGTCACCGGCGGGGCGGAACTGCGCCATCACGCCGCATAGCCGATCGGCCCAGTCGCTCGGGCGGAAGGTCTTTCCGTCACGGGTGACGCCCTGGATAAAAAATTGGCGAGGGTAGGCTGCCATGGACTGCGTGGGGCTTGTGGAGATTTGCAAACGGCTTCGACCGCGCGGGTGCCGCAACGTTCGAACGGGGTGCACTTGTGGTGCGGATGATGCGCTTGCTCGGTTGCCGATTCATGAATCAGACGAACCGGCTTGTCGTGCCGGTTTGCGGACGATCGAGGCATCCGAGGCAGCCAGTATTATATCTTATATAAGACTTTCATCGGCCTTTCACCCGCGCCTTTATGGTAGCGCGAACCGCCCGGCGGGAACTCGCCAAACTGGCGGCGATCCCGTATGATGGATTGAATCTTCACCAGACAAGGCGGCTAGGGCGACGTGCCACGGGAATTTTCCGGTGCGTCATCTGCGGGCCGCCTTCGTTGTTTTATGAACCCACCAAGCTCGATCAAGCACTACCTGCAGTTCAAGGACTTTTCGCTGGAAGAGTACGAGTACCTGCTGGACCGCTCCGCGATCCTCAAGGCCAAGTTCAAGAACTACGAGACGTGGCACCCGCTGCACGACCGCACGCTGGCCATGATCTTCGAGAAGAATTCCACCCGAACGCGCCTGTCGTTCGAGGCTGGTATCCACCAGCTCGGCGGCCACGCGGTCTTCCTCAACACGCGCGATTCCCAACTGGGGCGCGGTGAGCCGATCGAAGACGCGGCGCAGGTCATCTCCCGCATGACCGACATCATCATGATCCGTACCTTCGGGCAAGAGATCATCGAGCGTTTTGCCGCGCATTCGCGCGTGCCGGTCATCAACGGGCTGACCAACGAATACCACCCGTGCCAGGTGCTGGCCGATATCTTTACCTTCATCGAACAGCGCGGCCCGATCAAGGGCAAGACCGTCACGTGGGTGGGGGATGCCAACAACATGGCCTACACGTGGATTCAGGCGGCCGAGATTCTCGGCTTCCGCTTCCATTTCTCTGCACCGAAGGGCTATCAGCTGGATCCGGCCATGGTGGCCGATTCCGCGCGTCCGTTCGTGCACGTGTTCGAAAACCCGCTTGAGGCTTGCGAGGGCGCCCACCTAGTGACCACCGACGTGTGGACCAGCATGGGCTACGAAGCTGAGAACGAAGCACGCAAGAAGGCCTTTGGTGACTGGATGGTCACCGAGGCGATGATGCAGCGCGCGCAGCCTGATGCGCTGTTCATGCACTGCCTGCCCGCGCACCGCGGCGAGGAAGTCGAAGCCGCCGTGATCGACGGCAAGCAGAGCGTGGTGTGGGATGAAGCGGAAAACCGACTGCACGTGCAGAAGGCGCTGATGGAATACCTGCTCTGCGGGCGCTACTGAGCCCCGCAGCGAATTCAGAAGCCATATAAAAAGGCCGCTCCGATTGATGTCGGAGCGGCCTTTTCGCTTTGGGCAGCAGGCAGTTACTTCTTGCCGCCGTCGAGCTGGGGCAGTGCGTTGCTGGTGCCCAGCGACAGCAGGCCTGCCTTGGCGTAGATGGCCAGCTTGTCGCGCGTGTCCATCAGGTCCAGGTTGCGCATGGTCAGTTGGCCGATACGGTCTGCAGGGCTGAACGGCGCGTCTTCCACCTTTTCCATCGACAGGCGCTCGGGCGCGTACGTCAGGTTGGGCGACTCGGTATTCAGGATCGAGTAGTCGTTGCCGCGGCGCAGCTCCAGCGTCACGGTGCCGGTGACGGCACGGGCCACCCAACGCTGGGCGGTTTCGCGCAGCATGATGGCTTGCGGGTCGAACCAGCGGCCTTGGTACAGCAGGCGGCCCAGACGCAGGCCGTTGATGCGGTACTGCTCGATGGTGTCTTCGTTATGGATGCCGGTGACCAGGCGCTCGTAGGCGATGTGCAGCAGTGCCATGCCTGGGGCTTCGTAGATGCCGCGGCTCTTGGCTTCGATGATGCGGTTTTCGATCTGGTCGCTCATGCCCAGGCCATGGCGGCCGCCGATGCGGTTCAGCTCCAGGAACATCTCGACCGGGTCGGCAATTTCCTTGCCATTCACAGCAACCGGGCGGCCTTCGTCGAAGGTGACCGACACTTCCTCAGCCTTGACCTCAACTTCCGGCTTCCAGAACGCCACGCCCATGATCGGGTTGACGATGCGGATGCCGGCGTTCAGGAACTCCAGATCCTTCGCCTCGTGGGTGGCGCCCAGCATGTTGCTGTCGGTCGAGTAGGCCTTCTCGGCGCTCATCTTGTAGCCGAAGCCTTCCTTCGTCATGAAGGCCGACATTTCGGCGCGGCCGCCCAGCTCGTCGATGAAGGTCTGGTCCAGCCACGGCTTGTAGATCTTCAGGGCCGGGTTGGTCAGCAGGCCGTAGCGGTAGAAACGCTCGATGTCGTTGCCCTTGAAGGTCGAGCCGTCGCCCCAGATGTGGACGTCGTCTTCCTTCATGGCGGCCACCAGCATGGTGCCCGTGACGGCGCGGCCCAGCGGCGTGGTGTTGAAGTAGGTGATGCCGCCGGTGCTGATGTGGAACGCGCCGGCCTGGATGGCGGCGATGCCTTCGTTGGCCAGTTGCGGGCGGCAGTCGATCAGGCGCGCCTTCTCTGCACCGTACTCCATCGCCTTGCGCGGGATGGCATCGTAGTCTTCCTCGTCGGGCTGGCCGAGATTGGCGGTGTAGGCATAGGGCAGCGCGCCCTTGTTCTTCATCCAGCGCAGGGCCGCGCTGGTGTCGAGGCCGCCGGAGAAGGCGATGCCGACCTTCTGGCCGACGGGAACGTGTTGCAGGATGGTTTCCATGGTCTTTCTCTAAAAAGTCTTTCCGGGCGGGTTCAGGCGTAGTGGCAGATGTAGTGGTAGGCCTCGGTCACGCGAATGTCGAACTTGGAGTTCGCGGGAACGTGGAAGCTTTCACCGGCGCCGGAGGTCTTCCACTCGTCGGTGCCCTCGAGCTTGTATTCGCAGGAGCCGCCCACGCATTCCATGATCTCGGCGGCGGCCGTGCCGAAGGTCAGCGTGGCCGGCAGTACCACGCCCACGGACTTCTTGGTGCCGTCAGGCAGGGTAAAGCTGTGGCTGACGCACTTTCCGTCAAAGTACACGTTGGCCTTGGTGGTCAGGCGGACGCCGTCAAAAGTCTCGGTGGTCATGGAAGGGATCGCGAAAAAAACGTGGTCTAGGGTCGAACCTGCCATTTTAGGGCATATACGCCATGATCTACCGGTATCCTGGGTGATTCGAAGCGCGCTACGGGGCGAACGCTTCCAAAAAAATGGGGGAATCATGCAGAAGCCGCACGGCAAGCACATCAACCTCGCGCTGCAGGGCGGTGGCGCGCACGGGGCGTTCACCTGGGGCGTGCTTGATGCGCTGCTCGAAGACGGGCGACTGTCGTTCGAGGGCATGAGCGGCACGAGCGCCGGTTCGATGAACGCGGTGGTGATGCTCGACGGCTTGCTCGAAGGCGGGCCTGAGCGGGCGCGTGAAAAGCTGCATGCGTTCTGGCTGGCGGTGTCGACGGCCGGTTCGCCGCTTTCCACCGTGGGCGAGAGCGCCAAGGCGTTGCTTTCCGGCAAGCCGCTGTTTCCCGATAGCTGGCCGGTAGCCGACTGGATGCGCATGTGGGACAGCTGGATCAGCGCCACCTCGCAGGGCACGCACTACAACCCGCTGCGCGACCTGCTCGCCAGCCACGTCGATTTCGAGCGCCTGCGCGCCTGCCCCGACACCAAGCTGTTCCTGGCGGCCACCGACGTCAATACGGGCAACGTGCGCGTTTTCAACACGCCGGAGATCGATGCCGAGGTCGTTCTGGCCTCCGCTTGCCTGCCGTATTTGTACCCGGCCATCGAGATCCACCGCCACCACTATTGGGACGGCGGCTACATGGGCAATCCGGTACTGTTCCCGTTCTTCTACGAGACCAAGACGCAGGACATCCTGCTCGTGCACGTCAACCCGATCCTGCGCAAAGAGGTGCCCGACCAGCCGCACGAAGTGATGGAGCGCCTGAACGAGATCACCTTCAATGCGTCGTTGCTGCGCGAGATGCGCGCCATCGCGTTTGTGCAGAAGCTGATTGCCGAGGACTGGCTCAAGCCCGAATACCGCGATCGCCTGAAATACATCTACCTGCACGCCATCCGAGCAGACAAGCCGCTTGGCGACCTGTCGTCATCAACCAAGCTGGTGACGGACTGGAGCTTCCTGACCATGCTCAAGGAGCGTGGCCGGCACGAGGGCAAGGCGTGGCTGCGCAAGCATTTCGACGATGTCGGCAAGAAGGGGACCGTCGACATCCAGAAGGAATACCTGCGTGGCGAAGAGATTTAGATGACGATGGGTTCCGGTTCGATGCGCACGCCAAAGCGCGCATAGACCGTGTCCTGAATCTCGCGTGCCAGCGTCATCAATTGCACGGCGCTGCCGCCGCCCCGGTGCACCAGCACCAGCGCCTGCTTTTCGTACACACCAACAGCACCGCTCTGCCGGCCTTTGAAGCCGCATTGATCGATCAGCCAGCCGGCGGCCAGCTTGTAGGTGCCGTCCGGCTGCACATAGCCGACCAGATTCGGGAAACGCTCGACCAGCGCATGACGCGTGGCGGCATCGACGATCGGGTTCTTGAAAAAGCTGCCCGCGTTGCCGATCTCGGCCGGGTCGGGCAGCTTGCGGCGGCGGATGGTGACCACCGCGTCAAAGATGTTCTGTGCCGTGGGCGTGTCGATGTTCTGTGCCGCCAGCTCGCGCGCCAGCTCTGCGTAGTGCGTGTCGGGTTGCCAGTCAACGGGCAACGCGAACGTCACCTCGGTGATGATGTAGCGATCGGTGCCGGCGCGTTTGAAAAGGCTGTCGCGGTAGCCGAAGGCGCAATCGGCGGCGTTCAACGTGACGAACTCGCCGGCGTGGCGGTCGTAGGCACGCAGGGCGTGGAAGCGGTCTTTGATCTCGACGCCGTATGCGCCGATGTTCTGAATTGGCGCGGCACCGACTGTGCCGGGAATCAGCGCGAGATTTTCCAGCCCAGGCAAGCCATTGGCGACGGTGTGCGCGACCAGGCCGTGCCACGATTCGCCGCCGCCGGCCGTGACGGTGTGGACCTCTCGGCCATCGATCGTTTCCCGGCCCGTCTTGATGCCCGGAATCTCCATCAGCAGCACCAGACCGTCAAAGTCGCGCGTGAGCACGATGTTGCTGCCGCCGCCCAGGACCAGCACCGGCAGGCCCTGTACGCGCGGGTCGGCCAGTGCCGCAGGGATGTCCTCCGGCGTGCGCACGTGCGCGGCGTAGCGGGCAGTGGCCTCAAAACGGAACGTGTTGTGCCGGCCTAGGGGATAATGCGTGTCGAGCAACGCCATGGCGCAGGATCTGCTGGAAAAGCCGAGATTATAGAAGCCATGGCGCAGGCCGCACCCGCTGCCGGGCGCCGCCGCAACCCGAATTCAAGTCTGCAAGGAGAACACAATGCCGTCGTTTGACGTGGTATGCGAAGCCAACATGGTGGAAGTGAAGAACGCCGTGGAACAGGCCAACAAAGAGATTTCGACGCGATTCGACTTCAAGGGCTCGGACTCGCGCGTCGAGCACAAGGAGCAGGAACTGACGCTGTTTGCCGATGACGATTTCAAGATTGGCCAGGTGAACGACGTGCTGATGAACAAGCTCGCCAAGCGCAACGTCGACGTGCGCTTCCTGGATTACCAGGACAAGCAGAAAATCGGCGGCGACAAGATGAAGCAGGTCGTCAAGATCAAGAAGGGCGTGTCGGGTGACCTGGCCAAGAAGATCGTCAAGACGATCAAGGACAGCAAGATCAAGGTCCAGGCCAGCATCCAGGGTGACGCAGTGCGCGTGACCGGCGCCAAGCGCGATGACCTGCAAAGCGTGATCGTCATGCTGCGCAAGGAGGTGAACGATACACCGCTGGATTTCAATAACTTCCGCGACTAAGCCGAGCCGCGCTCCCAAAAAAACGCCCCGAATGTCCGGGGCGTTTTTTTGTGTCCGCATTCTGCTGTTTTCGGCAGGGCAGTCGTGAAATGCTACCGCTGCAAGCGAAGCCTGATGACGCGCTCGTCCAACCTCGGGTGGCGGACCTCAAGGGTGCGATGGCGGAGGTAAAGAGGTCCGGCTTTGCACCAAAAAGGGGCAAGCGCGGACCTTTGAGGTCCGACGCCGGAGGTGCGAGGTTCAACGTCGGACCTTAAAGGTGCGCGTGCGGAGGTGGAGAGGCCCGGCGTTGAACAAAAAAGCAGCAACGGCGGAGGTGGCGAGGTCCGGGCCTTCACCTCAAAGGTGCACGCGCGGAGGTCGGAGGTGCGGTGATGGAGGTTGGCGGGGCGGCGCCTGGAAGCGCCGCAGAGCACGCGGGCGAAACCGCGTGCGCGCACAGGCGCCCGCATCTTGCCGCGAAGATCAACTCGCCGCCACCGCGCGCGGCTGCGTCAGCATTTCAGGTTGCAGAATCTCATCCAGCGCTTCCTGGCTGAGCAGCCGCTTGTCCAGCACGAGCTGATACACGCTGGCGCCGCTCACCAGCGCTTCTTGCGCGATGGCGGTGGCGTTGGTGTAGCCGATGTGCGGGTTCAGCGCGGTGACGATGCCGATGGAGTGCTCCACGTTATCGCGCAGGTGGTCGACGTTGGCGGTAATGCCGTTGACGCACTTGTCGGCCAGCGTCAGGCAGCCGTTGCGCAAGTGCACGAGGCTCTTGAACAGGCTGTGCGCAATGACCGGCTCGAACGCATTGAGCTGAAGCTGCCCGGCCTCGGCGGCGAAGGTAATGGTGACGTCGTTGCCAATGACCTCATACGCGATCTGGTTGACCACTTCCGGAATCACCGGATTCACCTTGCCCGGCATGATGCTAGAACCGGCCTGCATGGCTGGCAGGTTGATTTCGCCCATGCCGGCGCGTGGGCCGCTGGAGAGCAGGCGCAGGTCGTTGCACGTCTTCGATAGCTTGGCCGCCATGCGCTTGAGCACGCCGGAGATATGCATGAACGCGCCGACGTCCGGGGTGGCCGCCACCAGGTCCTGCGCGGTGATCAGCGGGATGCCGGTGATCTGCGACAGATGCTTGCGCGCGGCTTCTGCGTAATTCGGGTGCGTGTTGATGCCGGTGCCGATAGCGGTGGCGCCCAGATTGATCTCCCGGATGGTCGATAGCGCTTCCAGCAGCCGAGCCTGATCTTCGGCCAGGCTGACCGCATAGCTGCCAAATTCCTGGCCCAGCGTCATCGGCACGGCGTCTTGCAGTTGCGTGCGGCCCATCTTCAGCACGTTGCGGAATTCGTTGGCCTTGTGCTCGAACGATGCGCGCAACACGTTCATGGCTTCCACCAGTTCGAGCACCAGCACGTGCGTGGCGATGTGCAACGCTGTCGGATAGACGTCGTTGGTGCTCTGGCTCATGTTCACGTGCTCGTTCGGGTGCAAGTGCTCATAAGCGCCGCGCGCGTGGCCGAGCTGCTCGAGCGCGAGGTTGGCGATGACCTCGTTGGCGTTCATGTTGGTGGACGTGCCCGCACCACCCTGGATGACGTCGACGACAAAGTGCGCGTGCGCGACGCCCGCCTGTACCTGCTTGCACGCGGTGACGATGGCATCGGCGCGGGTTTTGTCCAGCAGGCCCAGCTCGTGGTTGGTCAGCGCGGCGGCGGCTTTTACGGCTGCCAGCGCATTGATCAATTGCGGATAGACCGAGATGGGCGTGCCGGTAATCGGAAAGTTTTCAAGCGCGCGCAGCGTGTGCACGCCGTAGTACTTGTCGTTGGGGATGTCGCGGTCGCCGAGCAGGTCGTGTTCTATGCGAGTGGCCATGGCTGGATGTGTCTCCAAGTGGGGCGGTTGTGCGCCGAATGCACCAAAAGAAATGGCCCGCGATGAACGCGAGCCAGCTCGGGTGATACCGGAAATGCACGGCGCCTTCTGTGAACAACTGGCAAGAGTGGTTCAGGCAGGCGGAATCGTCCTGATGCGCGGCAAAAAGACGCGTCCCCGCGTTGCACGGGGACGACGCACGCTATGCGTTACTGCGACAGCTTGGTCACCTTCAATGCCGGGTCTCCTGCGATGGCGGCTTCCGAGAACGGCAGCCGGTTCCAGCGCTTGGCCGAGAACGCACGCATCTGGTCAAACGCATGCGGCGAGTCCGGATCGCTCGATTCGCCATAGGTCAGGATGGCGTCTGCCACCGGCCCCTGATCGTCGAATGTGACGGTCTGGATGTAGCTGGTGCCGAAGAATACCTGCAGGCCCTTCGGCCCGATCGGCAGGCTCGACAGCTTGTTGAGCACGCCCTCGTATTCCTCACCGCCATGCAGGGCGATGTCGCCGCCCGGTGCATGTGCCACCTGCACGGTGCCCAACGGCGCGTCCAGCGCAAAGCCGGCGGTACGCACTGCGCCCACGGCATCCTTGAGCGCCTTGAACACTGCCGTGCGTACCGTCGCGTCACTCATGCGCAGGCTGCGTGGCGTGTGGACGGGGTCGGCCGGGTTGAAGTCGACGGCGTAGACGTGCGGGATGTCCTTGGCGCGCATCCAGAATTCGCGGAACAGGTGGGCAGCGCGGGCGTCGACGTTGTCCGTGAGGTTCCATTGCGCAAGGGCGGCGCAGCCGTCGCGCACGTCGGCATCGAGGTTCTGCGTGACCTTGCATGCGGCCAGCAGATCATCACGCACGAGGTGGCCGGCCAGGTTGGCATCGCGGAAGATCATCGCCTGCAGGTTCGGCAGGTTGACGCGATTGCCAGGCAGGCCGTCGCTGCCTTCCAGCCGGCGGCCGATCTCGATCAGGCCGATGCGGGTGCGCAGGCGCTGCGGCACGTCGATCGAACCCATCACTGGCGAGAAGCCGGTCATCTTCTGCGCCGGATTGCTCAGCCACGAGCTGTCGTTGCTGTTGGCAACGTAGTCGTCGCGCACCAGCACCGGCATGCGTGCTGGCGCCACCAGCCCCGGCACCGGGGATGCCGGATCGACCTGCCAGTTGCACGTGCTGCGCGAGCCATCAAGCAGCACCAGCCCCACGCCGTGGAACAGCTTGTCGGCCAGGGGCGACGGGGCGCAGCGTTTGAGCGATTCGGTAGACACATCCGGCGTGGTCGACACATCGGCAAACATGGCGCGGCCGTTGCGGTCGGTGGCAATCGTGTTGACCCAGGGGATACCGAGGTTGCCGATCGCCTGGCGAATGCCCGCCACGTCCTTCGCTTGCGAGATGTGCAGCCACGTGTCGATGGAGCGCGTGTTGTTGCGGTTCGCATCACGCAGCGTATAGGCCTTCTGCGTGGTCCACGGCATGCCACCCGCAGGCATCGACAGCACGGGGCCGTACACCGTGTCGTAGAACGTGTGTGTGCGGCGCTCGATGCGGCCGTCCGGCAGCTTCACGTCAAAGGCCACGGTGCGCGTGGTCATCTTGTGCGGCGTGCCGTCGATCAGGTAGGTGGTCGGGTCGCCCTCGGCGAGCTTCAGTTCGAACACCGTGAAGCGGCGGCCGGTGGATACCGTGTGCGTCCACGCCACGTCCTTGTTGAAGCCGATGCTGACGACGGGGAAGGCGGCAATCGATGCGCCCATCACGTCCAGCTTGCCGGGCACGGTCAGGTGGACCTGATAGAAGCGGTTGGTGGTCGTCCACGGAAAGTGCGGGTTGCCGAGCAGCACGCCGCGGCCGTTGTCCGTGGCGGCCTTGCCGAAGGCCCAGCCGTTGGAGCCGATGGGCATGTCGCGCAATTGCAGATCGCGGTCAAGCGCAGCGGTGTCGATGGCATGCGGTGGGATCGCTACGCCGGAGACAGGCGTACCACCCGGCGGCTGTGCCGCAACAATGCTCTGCAGCATGGCGCCAGCACTGGCCTGGATGGCCTTCTCTTCGCCCATCAGCATCATGTCAGCCAGCGTAAGCGGGCGCACCCAGGCCGCGTTGCGGCAGGCAGCGGGGCGGTTTGCGGCAGGCGTGTCCTTCAGATAGCGGTTGTAGCCGGCGATGTAGCCGCGCAGCAGTTCCCGTGCTTCGGGCGACATCTGCGCGTAGCCCGCGCGCAGGCCGGCCTCATCAAAGGCGCCCTTGAAGAACGCATCGGACTGTGTGTTCGGCACCGGCTTGAACGACACGGTGACGGTGCCTTCCGGCCCGAACGTCTTCGAGCGCTCACCGTTGACGGTGACGACCTGATCGGCCAGCAGGCAGACGTTGTCCTGCGCGTAGGCATAGGCCATGCCGAAGCCGAGGCTGGCGTAGTCGTTGGCGCGGATGTGCGGAATGCCGAAGGCGGTGCGGCGGATCTCGGCCGAGAGGCCGGTGTCCGAAGGTGTGGCCCAGCCACTGCCGGTTGTGCTTGCGCAGCCGGCCAGCGCTGCAAGCGCGGCCATGGCAAGCGTGCCGCGCAGTGCGAATCCCTGCATGAATCGCTGCATTGTGCGTAGTCTCCTGATGTTGTTATCAGCGGCCGCGTCTGTGCGCAGCCACCGTCGCATCCTCAATCGGACGGGTCCGATCTGAAAGAGGTATTCCCGCCAGAGTTGGGGTTAATCCCGCCACGTGGATTGCCGCCCGTGCCTATACTGCGGCATGCCCAACATCGACCTGCTGACCTTTCCCGACGCCGGCTTTTCCGCACTGGCAACGGCTGCTGACACGCTTGGCGTGGCCAACGCGCTGGCTTCCATGCAGGCCGGCAAGCGGGCCAATGCCGCCAAGACCCCGGTGTTCGGCTGGCGGCTCGTTGCGCGTGACCCCGGGCGCTGGCAGGCGTCCGCAGAGACGCTCGCTTGCCGCTGCGATGCGCTACCGGAAGACGACGCCTTGCTTGGCGATGCGCTGATCGTCCCGCCGCTGCACTTCGATCACATCGGCACGATGGAGCAGCGCCTTGCCCTGCTGGAGCTGGAACGCGCCACCATCCGCCGCTATCTGGAGGCGGGCCGGCTGGTGGCGTCACCCTTTACCGGTGTGGCGATGCTGGCCGACGTGCTGGCACCCGGTCAGCGGCTGACGGTGACATGGCTGATTGCCGGCTGGGTGCAGGGCAATTTCCCGCAGTTGAAGGTGGTGCCGGCGCAGGCCATTGTCAGCAGCGGCAACGTTATTACCGCGCGGGCGATGGAGCATGGTGTGGCGTTGATGCACCGTGTCGTGGCGCGGCTGGCCGATGCACGGCTGGCGCGCACGCTGGGCAATACGGCGCTCGACCACCCATCACGCGGCGAGGCCATCGGTATCTGGCTGCGCAGCAGGCCGGCCATTCGCGACAGTGTCGTGCTGCGCGCGCGACGCTATCTGCAGCAGCATCTGCATGAGCGATTCGATCTGGGGAAACTCGCCGCCGCCGCGTCGACCAGCGAGCGGACGCTGCTGCGGCATTTCACGAAGACAGTAGGGACGTCGCCGCTGCAATTGCTGCACCAGCTGCGCGTGGAGCGCGCGTGTCACCTGTTGGAAGTCAGCACGCTGAGCCTGACGGCGATTGCCGAACAGTGCGGCTATCAGGATATGTCCGCCTTCCGGCGATTGATCCGGCGGCACACGGGGCGACCGCCGGGAGAGCATCGGCGCGCCCATTCTGTGCGCGCCGAGTTGCGGAACTAGGTGGCCTTTTTCTTCTCGCCGATGCGGCTTTCCTTGCCGGCCAGCAGCTTGGCGATATTGGCGCGGTGGCGCGCGATCAGCAGCACGGCCATCAGCGCAACGGCGCCGGCAATCCAGTCGAAACCGAACATCAGCACATAGAAGAACGGCGCAAACACCGCCGACACCAGCGCCGCCAGCGACGAATAGCGGAAGAACACGGCGATGATGATCCACGTTGCCAACGTCGCCAGGCCCAGCCAGACGTTGAGCGCCAGCAGGATGCCGGCCGCCGTTGCCACACCCTTGCCGCCGACAAAGCGGTGGAACACCGGATACAGGTGGCCCAGGAACACGGCGATCACCACCAGCGCGATGCCGGTCTCGTCCACGCCAAAGCGCGGGGCCAGCAGTTGTGCAAGCCACACCGCCAGCCAACCCTTGGCCGCATCGCCCAGCAGCGTCAGGATCGCGGCCTTCTTGTTGCCCGAGCGCAGCACGTTGGTGGCGCCCGGGTTGCCCGAGCCGTAGGTGCGCGGGTCCGCCAGACCCATGGCGCGGCTGACCACCACGGCAAACGAGATCGAGCCTATCAGGTAGGCGGCCACGGCAAAAACAACGGTTGCGACGACTGGGGACATAGGTGTTCTGTGAATTCAGGCTGCGCGATTGTAGCGTGGCCGCAAGCGTGCACCAGCCACCCCGGACGTTTCAATCGGGGTTTGCACAGTGCACGGGCTGCGCGTTCAGCACCGTGGTCAGCACCGTGGGCGCGATGCTTACCAGAAAGCCGCGCCGGCCGCCGTTGATATAGATGCGCTCCAGCTCCAGCACGGAGGCTTCCACGTACACCGGCATCGCCTTGCGCACGCCAAACGGCGACGTGCCGCCGACCAGGTAGCCGCTGTGCCGCTGTGCCACTTCGGGCTTGCACGGCTGCACGCTCTTGCGGCCAGTTTGGCGTGCGAGGTTCTTGGTGGAGACCGAGCAATCGCCGTGCATCAGCACGATCAGCGGCTTGGCATGCTCGTCTTCCATCACCAGTGTCTTGACGACGGCGTGTTCATCCACGCCAAGCTGGCGCGACGATTCGGTCGTGCCGCCCTTGTCGACATAGTCGTAGGTGTGTTCAGTAAAGGCCACGCCATGCGCCTTGAGGAACTGCGTAGCGGGCGTTTCGGAAACGTGCTTGGACTTGCTCATGTGGAGGAAGGCGGGATGCTATCCACGCGGATGGTGCTGCGCATGCAGCGTGCGCAGCCGCTCACGTGCGACGTGGGTGTAGATCTGCGTGGTGGAAATGTCCGCGTGGCCGAGCAGCATCTGCACTACGCGCAAATCAGCGCCGTGGTTGAGCAGATGCGTGGCAAACGCGTGCCGCAGCGTATGCGGCGAGAGCGGTGCGTGAATATCGGCGAGCAGAGCGTAGCGTTTGATCAGGTACCAGAACGCCTGGCGCGTCATGCCCTCGCCGCGGGCGGTGACGAACAGTGCATCGGCGGTGCGCTCGCCGAGCAGCGCCGTGCGGCCCGTTTGACGATCCTGGAGATAGCGCCGCAGCCAGTCACCGGCCTCGGCGCCAAACGGCACCAGCCGGTCCTTGCCGCCCTTGCCGCCGATCACGCGCACCACGCCTTCGTTCAGGCCCACTTCCACGGTCTTCAATGCGACGATCTCCGACACGCGCAGGCCGCTCGCATACATCAGCTCGATCATGGCGCGGTCCCGCAGACCGAGCGGCGTGTCGACATCAGGCGCTTGGATGAGCGCCTCGACCTGTGCTTCGGACAGCGTTTTCGGATAGCGCGGTGGTTGCTTGGCCGTGGGCAGTAGGCGCGACGGATCGGTGGTCACCACGTGTTCGCGCAAGGCCCATACAAAGAAGCGCTTGAACACGGTGCGACGTCGGTTTGCCGTGGAGGCGCGGCTCTCGGCATGTCGCGCGGCAAAGTAGTCGGCAAGGTCGCCGTCTTCGGTTTCGGCAATGGATTTGCTGCGCTCGGCCAGCCAATGCGCGTATAGCGTCAGGTCGCGCCGGTACGCATCGAGCGTGTTGCGCGCGAGGCCATCTTCGAGCCAGAGCGCATCGCAGAAACGTTGGATGGCGTCAGCACTCTGCGGGGGCAGGGCAGGGGCTTCGGCGTCTTTCAGTGCGGCCTTTCTCATATCAGCATCACGCCTTCATGGCGCAGCAGCCAGTGCTTGATGTTCAGCAGGTAGCCATCGGTATGGTGCGAGAACCCGCCAATGCCCGAGGCGCTCACCACGCGGTGGCATGGGATGAGGATCGGAAACCAGTTGTCGCCGCACGCCTGGCCCACCGCGCGCGGCACGCTGCCGATCTGGTGGGCGATGGTGCCGTAGGTGATCACGCTGCCGCACGGGATGGCGCGGATGGCATTCCACACGCGGTGCTGAAAATCCGTGCCGGCAGGCGTGAGCGGTATATCGAAGGCGGCGTTGGGGTTGCTGTAGTACGCATCGAGCTGGTGGGCCAGTTCGCGGATCAGCGCATTGCTGGAATCGACCGTGGGCGTGCTCTCCGGCAGGTAGACGAGTTCACGTAGGGCACCGTCGGCCACGCGCACGCCCAGCTTGCCGAAGGGCGCTTCGAGAACGGCATCGAAAGGGGAGAGCATGACGGCGAAGTCCGGCGCGGAAAAACGATCCCGCGAATCTAGCACGTCGCTCGGCGCCGGGCGTGCGCCGCGATACGTAGCATCGCGGCCCGCGGGTTTGCAGGCGGATCGTCAGCTTCCGAGCAGCCCGCTTTTCAGATCCCGGTCGACAGGGTTGTTGCCGATGAAGATGCTGAGCACGGCCTGGTAGAAATCTTCGCCGGGGATGGGCTTGCCGCGTGCCACGCCGTTGATGCTGACCGTGGTGCCGGCGTCAGGCGTGTAGTCGAAGTTGATGGTGTCGCCACGGCGGGTGGAGCCGATCTGCCGCATGGCGTCTTCCAGCTGCGTCAGACGGTCGGACAGCCGCTGCAGTTGGATTTCGGTCTGGTTGCGGTGGATGCCGTCATTCAGCGCGTGAATGAAGGTGTCGGCACCCACATCGCGCAGCGGGTGGATCTGCAGCCGCTTCGGCCCCTTCATGGCCAGGACCAGCGCCGCATTCTTCGCGCGTTCAGGCAGGTACAGGCCCGCCACATAGCCCTTGATGACGAACACCGAGCGCAGCCCCGTGCCGTTGAGCGGCAGTTCGCGGCCGGCAAGGCGCGTTGCGTCGTCAAAGTGCACGCCCTCGAGGTCCACTGTCGCCCAGGCCGGCAGCGTGCAGGCGGCCAGCAGTGCGGTGCCTGCAATGCCGTGGCGCCATGCGCGCCGAACCATGGGCATGCGATTGGATGCACCGGCACGCACTTCACGCAATGCGCGACGAAGAAAAAACAGGGCGGAGAACATCGAAAACAAGCGGTTTTTTGTGAGGTTCTATTTTTGCAAATTTCTATTTCAAAACCATTGGTGTCTGCCCTGATTCGCAACCGTTTGCGTACCGCCAGGTATAAGGGCTGGCTTCATCTAGCGTTAACCACGGTTTCTTCTATTTGTGCTAGATGTGAATTGTCTTGTTTTTAAAACAATAGCCGCCCCTGACTCCAATGGGGAATTAAAGCGCGGGATATTGCGTTGCCGTCAGGCTGCCAGCGCCCAGGCGACGTGTTCACGCACGAGTTCGGAGGGGTGATCGGCCCGCGCGTGCAGCGCAGCCCGCAACTGCGCACGCGATGCGTCCGGCAACGGCCCGCGCAATGCATTGCCCAGCGCAATCGCAATATTGCGCAGCCAGCGCTCATGCCCGATGCGCCGGATCGGGCTGCCTTCCAGGCGCTGGTTGAATTCGCTTTCGGTCCAACCGAACAGGTCGACCAGCGTGGCCGCATCCAATCCATTGCGCACGTCGAAATCCGGCAGGTTGGCCGGCACCGCAAACTTGTTCCACGGGCAGATGAGCTGGCAATCGTCGCAACCATAGACGCGATTACCCATCGCCTCGCGCAACTCCACGGGGATGCTGCCCTTGTGCTCGATGGTCAGGTACGAGATGCAGCGGCGCGCGTCCACCGTGTACGGGGCGACGATGGCCTGCGTGGGGCAGACGTCAATGCAGCGCGTGCAATTGCCGCAATGCGGCTCGACTGGCGGGTCGACTGGCAGCGGCAGGTCGATCAGGATCTCGCCGAGGAAGAACATCGAGCCGGCATCGCGATCAAGCAGCAGCGTGTGCTTGCCGCGCCAGCCCAGGCCGCCGTTGCTGGCCAATGCCACCTCCAACACCGGTGCGGAATCCGTGAACACGCGAAAGCCATAGGGCCCGACCGCGCCGGCAATCTTCTCGGCCAGCTTCTGCAAACGCTGGCGCAGCACCTTGTGGTAGTCCCGGCCGCGCGCATAGAGCGAGATGGTGGCATCTTCGGGGCGGCGCATGCGGTCCCACTCGACGGTGCGCCAGTCGCTGCCTGCTGCTGGCTGATCCGGGCGCGCATGGGTGTCATGTGGCAGATACGGCATGCGTGCGACCACGGCGCGTACCGTTCCGGCAACAAGTTCGGCGGGACGTGCGCGGAGCAATCCATGGTTCGCCATATAATCCATGTCACCGTGAAACCCCTGCGCAAGCCACGTCTGGAGCCCTTCTTCAGCGTGCGAGAGGTCGACGCTGGCGATGCGGATGGCATCGAAGCCGAGCTCGGCGCCCCAGGCGCGGATCTGCGCAACCAGCGCAGCAGCATCTGCCGCATTAGCAGGCAGGCGTGCATCGAGGTTTGTGTCGAGCGATGGCGTGGGGGTGGCGGACATGCCCAAATTGTACGCAATGCCTACTGTGCCCCCTGTTGCCACACCCGCTGGTCTGAACTCACCGCTTGCCGAGCGCACCGTGCCGCTTGTCGACGAGGCGGCCACTTCGGCCTTCGGAGCGGCGCTCGCTCAGGCCGTGCTGGCGCTGGGTCCGCGGCCCGTGCAGGTGCAACTCTCAGGCGATCTGGGGGCGGGCAAGACTACGCTGTCGCGCGCCATCCTGCGCGGCCTGGGCCATACCGGGCGCGTGCGCAGCCCCACCTATACCCTGGTTGAGCCGTATGACGTGACGGGAACCACCGGCACACAGAAGGTCTATCACTTCGACCTGTACCGCTTTGCCGACCCCGAAGAATGGACCGACGCCGGCTTTCGCGATTGCTTTGCCGAACCCGCGCTGTGCCTGGTCGAATGGCCCGAGAAGGCACAGGCGTTGCTCGGTACGCCCGATCTTCATATCGCTTTGGCCGTTGACGTTGTGCACGAAACCTACGATGACGGCGTTGAACATGCACCGCGCCTGGCCCATCTGAGTGCTTGCACGCAGACCGGCCTTCAACTCTTACAGTCGTTGCAACCTCTGCCCCCATGCTGATCAAGCATCTGCCGACCGATCAACCGGACGATTCCACCCTGCCGAGCCACGCCCGCAGGCAATGGCTCACGCGCATGGCCAAGGCTGGTGCGGGAACCGTCATCCTCAGCCTGGCCGGCACGCAGATCGCACGCGGCGCCAACATCGTGGCGGTGCGCGTGTGGCCGGCGGAGGACTACACGCGCGTGACCATCGAATCCGACGTTGCGCTCAAGGCCACGCACCAGCTCATCAAGGATCCGGACCGCCTGATGGTCGATGTCGAGGGGCTGGATCTGAACCCGACCTTGCGCGAGCTGGTTGCCAAGATCACGCCGAACGATCCGTACATCCGCCAGGTGCGCGTGGGCCAGAACCGGCCCAGCGTGGTGCGCCTGGTGTTTGACCTGAAGGAAAGCGTCAACCCGCAGGTCTTTACGCTGCTGCCGATTGCCGGCTATCGCAACCGGCTGGTGTTCGACCTGTACCCGACCAACCCGCCCGATCCGCTGATGCAGCTCGTGCAGGCGACCGAAAGCAAGCAGGAGCGCTTTGCTGCCTCGGGCGGCACGCCGGTGCCGCAGTCGTCCGCGGCGGACGACGATGATCCGATTGCCGCGTTGGCCCGCCGTGAGAGCAGAGGGGGGGTGACTGCGCCCGCCGTGCCGCCGGTGACCGACTCGCGCCCGACGATTGCCAGCCGCCCGCCACCGGTCAAGACGCCGCCCGTGAAACCCGCGACGCCGCCATCGACGCTTGCCAATGCGCCGATGACACCGCCGCTGGAGATCGTGCCCGAGCAGCCCGTGCCGCGTGCGCCGGCAGGCGGCACGCGCATGCGCCGCCTGCTGACCGTCGCCATCGACCCCGGTCATGGCGGCGAAGACCCAGGCGCCACTGGTGCTGCGGGCACGCATGAGAAAGACGTGGTGCTGTCGATTGCCCGCATGCTCAAGGCCAAGATCGACGCCCAGCCCAACATGCGCGCCATGATGACGCGCGATTCAGACTACTTTGTCCCGCTGGGCGTGCGCGTGCAGAAGGCACGGCGCGTGCAGGCCGACCTGTTCGTCTCCATCCACGCCGATGCATTCGTCACGCCGGAAGCGCGCGGGGCGTCCGTGTTTGCGCTCTCTGACCGTGGTGCCTCCAGCGCGCAAGCCAAGTGGCTCGCCAACAAGGAGAACGCCGCGGACATGATTGGCGGCGCCAACCTGGGCTCGAAGGACGCACAGGTCACGCGCGTGCTGCTGGATCTCTCGACCACCGCGCAGATCAGCGACAGCATGAAGGTCGGCAAGGCCGTGCTGGAGCAGATTGGCGGCATCAACCGCCTGCACAAGGGGGCCGTCGAGCAGGCCGGGTTTGCGGTGCTCAAGGCGCCGGATATTCCGTCGATCCTGGTTGAGACGGCCTTCATCTCCAACCCGGAAGAAGAGGCCAAGCTCAACGATCTGGGCCATCAGAATCAACTGGCTGACGCGATCCTGCGCGGCATCCGCGCGTACTTCGCCAAGAACCCGCCGCTGTCGCACAACTCGGGCGTCTGATGGCCGAAGTCATCTTGCGCCAAGGCAGTGCGGCCGATGCGGACACCATCGCCAGCATCCATACGCGGAGCTGGCAGAGCGCGTATCGTGGGCTCGGCATCCTGACGGACGCCTACCTCGATGGCGCGGTGCAGGCCGACATGCAGACGAAGTGGCACGAGCGCATGATGGCTCCTGCTGCCGGCCAGCACGTCTGGTGTGTCGATCTCGATGGTCAGACCATCGGATTCCTCTGCGTACTGCTGCATGACGACACGCCGTGGGGCGCGCTCGTCGACAACCTCCACCTACTGCCCGCCGCACGCGGCCACGGCGTCGGCAAGCGATTGATGGGCGAAGCTGCCCGCTGGGCCGCAGCCCAAGGTGTCGCGCAACTCCATCTGCTGGTGTACGAGGTGAACACCGCCGCAATCGGCTTCTATGAAGCCCTGGGTGGTGTGCCGGTCAGCCGCGATTGGCTGGAGACGGCCGATGGCGGGCATGCGTGGGTGCACACCTACCACTGGCCGGAAACGACGGGCTTGATGGCCCTGTGACTACGCCGGGCGGCTGGCCGGTGCGCCAGCATTGGCTTCGGTATGCGCCATGCGATCCGCATATTTGCGCGCCAGCGCCGAGCACACGATCAACTGCAACTGGTGATAGATCATGGTCGGCAGCACGATCAGGCCCAGGGCGGGGTTGCCGGCAAACAGGATCTTCGCCATCGGAATGCCGTTGGCCAGGCTCTTCTTGGAGCCGCAGAACACGGCAGTAATCTCATCGGGCAAGCCAAAGCCCGCGCGCCGCGAGAGCCACGTCGTCGCGCCCAGCACGACGAACAGCAGTGCGCCGCTCATGACCGCCACGGCCACGATGGTTTCCCACGGATACTTCGACCAAACGCCCGCGTGTGTCGAATCGGCAAACGAGTTGAACACGATCAGCAGGATCACCACGCGGTCCACCTTGTTGATGATCGCCTTGTACTTGGTGATGAGTCCGCCGATCACCGGGCGCAGCAACTGGCCCAGCACGAACGGCAGCAGCAGTTGCTCGGCCACGCCCAGCAGCGCCTTGCCCACCGACAGTTCCGCGCCCGAGGCCTGGATCACGAAACTCATCAGCAGCGGTGTGGCAATCATGCCGATCAGGCCAGAGATGGTGGCGTTGAAAATCGCGGCCGGCACGTTGCCCTTGGCCATCGCCGTCATCGCCACTGACGACGACACGGTAGACGGCAGCGCGCACAGGTAGAACACGCCCAGCAGCAGCTCGGCCGGGATGAACGGCTTGCACACAAACAGGATCACGGCGCCGATCAGCGGGAACAGGATGAACGTGCAGCTCTGCACGAACAGGTGCAGGCGCCAGTTGCGCGCGCCTTCAACGATCTTCTCGCGCGAGAGTGCCGCGCCGTGCAGGAAGAACACCAGCGACACGCCAACGATGGTGACGACATCCAGGTGCAGCGGGCCGTCGCTGGCGCCCAGGCTGGGGAAGAACACGGCCAGCGCAACCATCACCAGCATGGCCTGGATGAACCCATCAATACGAGATAACAGCGGAATCTTCATGTGCGTGCATCATCACCATTGCGTGACGGTGCGGGTTGGAGTGGGGGATAGGCGCTATTGCACAACATCCCTATCTAGAATACAAATGCATTGATCGAATCAATTCATACGGCTTCGGCATGAATGTGACCCTGCGGCAGTTGCGCGTCTTTCTGGCGGTGGCACGTGCGCACAGCTTCAGTCGCGCGGGCGACACAATCGGCCTGACGCAGCCGGCTGTCAGCCGCTCGATCTCGGAACTGGAGGGCGAGCTGGGCCTGAAGCTGCTCGACCGTACCACGCGCGAAGTGGTGCTGACGGAAGTGGGGCGCTCACTGGCAACCGCGCTCGATCGCTTGGTTGCTGATCTGGATGACACGCTGCATCAGGCGCGCCAAGTGGGTGAGCAGCGGCGCGGGCGCGTGGTGGTGGCGTCCAGCCCGACGGTGTCGACGCGTTTGATGCCGCTGTACGTGGCGGAATGCGCGGCGCGCTACCCGGACATCCGCATGATCGTGCGTGATTCGGTGCAGGTCGATACGCTGCAATTGATTCGCACGGGCGGGGCGGATTTCGGTGTGGTGGTGGAGCCGCTGGATACCGAAGGCCTGTGGACGGAGCCGCTACTGACCGACCCGTTCTGCCTCGTTTGCCGCCGTGACCATCCATTTGCCCAGCGCAGCAGCGTGCGCTGGAAAGATCTGCACCGCGCGCCGGTCGTGCTACTCGATCACGCGTCGGGTAGCCGCCCACTGATCGATCGCATCTTTTTGCGCCACGGTGTGCAGCCCGATGTGGCGCAAGAGATGGGGCATAGCAGTGCCGTGTTTGGCATGGTGGATGCCGGCATTGGCGCGGGCGTGGTGCCGGCGCTGTCGTTGCCGCTGCCGTCGTCGTCGCAACTGGTGTCGGTGCCGCTCACACCCAAGGAGACGCGTGGCATTGTGTTGGCGCGCCGGCATGACCGGTCGCTCTCACCGGCGGCGGAGGCGGCGTGGCAGATGATTCGCCGGATGGCACTGCCGGCCGCCGCTTGATCGCGCTGCTTACTTCGGTTGCATGCGAATGGCGCCATCCAGGCGGATGGTCTCGCCGTTGAGCATCGGGTTCTCGATGATGGCGCGTGCAAGCTGTGCATATTCCGCCGGCTTACCCAGGCGCGGCGGGAACGGCACCATCTTGCCCAGCGCATCCTGCACCTCGGCAGGCATGCCCAGCAGCATCGGTGTCTCGAAGATGCCAGGTGCAATCGTCATCACGCGGATGCCATCGCGCGACAGATCACGTGCGATCGCCAGCGTCATCGCCACCACGCCGCCCTTGGACGCCGCGTAGGCCGCCTGCCCGATCTGCCCATCGAACGCCGCCACCGAGGCTGTGTTGATGATCACGCCGCGCTCGCCGCCGGCATTGGGCGTGTTGCTGGCCATGGCCGTCGCCGCCAGCCGGATCATGTTGAACGTGCCGATCAGGTTGATGTTGATCACGCGAGCGAACTGGTCCAGCGGATGCGGCCCCGTCTTGCCCACCGTGCGCGACGCCGTGGCGATGCCCGCGCAGTTCACCAGCCCGCGCAGCGTGCCCAGCGACGTGGCCGCGTCGACCACGGCCTGCCCATCGGCTTCCGATGCGACATCGCAGCGCACGAAGCGCCCACCCAATTCCTGCGCCAGCGCATTGCCCGCCGCTTCGTTCAGGTCTGCAATCACCACCTTGCCGCCGGCTTCTGCCAGCGTACGTGCCGTGCCGGCACCCAGTCCCGATGCCCCGCCAGTGACGATGAATACCTGGTCGCGAATCTCCATGTCGTGTCTCCTTGGTTGTGGTCTGTGTGTTACTTGACGTTTACGTTCGCGTCAATTTCAGCGTCATATGGTAGCGCGAAGCGGCGGGTGACCGCGCAAAAAAAAACGGCGCCTCGTTCATGAGGCGCCGTTTTCATGGGCGGGGTCCGTGGGGTGCGTTCAGTCCTGCAGCGCACCGAACGCGCGGATGGTGATCTCATCCACGCTACCCACACCGGCGATCTTGCGATACTTCGGCGGTGCCACCTTGGCGGTGTCGTTGCCGTTGGCAGCCCACTGCGAGTAGTAATCCACCAGCGGACGCGTCTGGTTTTCATACACGTCCAGGCGCTTGCGTACGGTTTCTTCCTTATCGTCGTCGCGCTGGATCAGCGGTTCGCCGGTGACATCGTCCACACCGTCGGTCTTGGGCGGGTTGTACTTGACGTGGTACGTGCGGCCCGATGCGACGTGCACGCGGCGCCCGCTCATGCGCTCGATGATGGCGTCAAACGGCACGTCGATTTCCAGCACGTAGTCGATCGGCACGCCGGCATCCTTCATGGCTTCCGCTTGCGGGATGGTGCGCGGGAAGCCGTCGAACAGGTAGCCGTTCTTGCAGTCGGGCTGCTGCAGGCGGTCTTTCACCAAGCCGATGATGATGTCGTCCGACACCAGGCCGCCAGCGTCCATCACTTTCTTGGCTTCGATACCCAGCGGGGTGCCGGCCTTGACTGCAGCGCGCAGCATATCGCCGGTAGAGATCTGCGGAATGCCGAACTTCTCGCAGATGAATTTGGCTTGCGTACCTTTGCCGGCGCCGGGCGCGCCCAACAGAATCAACCGCATGGTGACGAGTTCCTCAAGTTTTCGAATCTTGTCGCGCTGTCAGGCAACGTGAAGCGCGTTGGGAATCGGTCCGAGAGGGCGGATTCCCAAAACGCCTAATGCGCGCCTGATCGACACAAACAGGCAGCCTAGCGGGCGAAATTGACGCCAGCCTTACCGGGACACTGGATGGAACAGGCGCTCGCCGGACGGCGGCACCGATGGCTCGATTTGTCTCCCTGCAGCCGCTGAGGCACCTTGCGTGGGCGCCAGCATGCGACTTGTCGTCCTCGCGATTATGCCATGCCAGCGCCGGGGTTTCGGCGTGGCGGCTGCAAGTTCCGCGAAATCTATGCTTTCAGGGGCCGTCCTGGGCCAGCAGTTCACTCCAGGCGGCGCGCACGCGGGCGAGGTCTTCCGGCGTGTCGACACCAGCGGCCGGGGCGTCATCCGTGGTCAGCACGGCGATGCGCTCGCCGTGCCACATGGCGCGCAACTGCTCGAGCTGCTCGGTTTGTTCGAGCGGCGCGGCAGCCAGTTGCGGGAAGCGGCGCAGGAAGCCAGCGCGATAGGCGTAGATGCCAATATGGCGCAGCACGGGCATGGCGGGCAGCGGGCGCTCAGCGGTGGGTTGCGCCAGCACGGCGGACGTCCAGGTATCACGTGCCCAGGGCAGCGGGGCGCGCGAGAACAGCAGCGCACGCTCGGCGGCATCCAGTACGACCTTGACGACGTTCGGGTTGAACACGTCAGCGGCGTCGTGGATCGGGTGGGCAGCGGTGGCGATGGCGCAGTCCGGGTGGTCGCGCAGGTGGGCGGCCACGTTGTCGATCAGCGTCGGGGCGATCAGCGGCTCGTCGCCTTGCACGTTGACGACGATGGCGTCATCGGGCAACCCCAGCACGGTGGCCACTTCGGCCAGGCGGTCGGTGCCGGAGGCGTGGTCGGCGCGGGTGAGTACGGCTTCTACGTGGTGCTGCATGCAGGCATCGGCGACCGACGCTGCATCGGTGGCGACCACCACGCGCGCGGCGGACGACTGATGCGCGCGCTCGGCCACACGCACCACCATCGGCTTGCCGTCGATGTCGGCCAGCGGTTTGTTAGGCAATCGCGTGGATGCCAGCCGCGCGGGAATGACGGCGATGAACGGTGCGTGCGACATGGCGGGTAGCCTTCGCGTCAGGCCGGATCGACCGGCGTGCCTTCCACGGTCTGGCGGGCTTCGTCAGCCAGCATGACGGGGATGCCGTCGCGGATCGGGTAGGCCAGCTTGTCGACGTGGCAGATCAGTTCGTTGTTGGCGCGGTCGTGTTGCAGCGTGCCCTTGCACAGCGGGCAGACGAGGATTTCCAGCAGGCGATTGTCCATGACAGTAGAGGCTCCATGGCAGCGCCTGAGCGGCGCTCCGGTACAGCGGATGAGGGGTGAGTTATTTTGCGCCCGCTTTGGCGGTTGCGCGATCGGCCAGGGCGCGTACGCGCTGGCAGACCTGTTCGACCAGCGCCGTGTCGACCACCGGCGTGGTCGGCACCACCCAGATGCGCGGGTCGTCGAGATGCCCGCATTTTACGGCATCCTTTTCGGTGATCAGGATCACCTCGGCGTGGCTGTCGGCGAACGGGTTGTTCGCGAAGTCGTAGTGATCGGGCAGCGGCAGGGTGCTGGGCTTGAGGCCCTCGGCGCGCAGCGAGGCGAAAAAGCGCTCGGGGTTGCCGATGCCGGCGGCGGCCAGCAGTTGCTCGCCTTCAACGCGTGCGAACTGGGCGAGCGGGCGGCGCAGCGCCGGGTCGGCCAGGTTGTAGGCGTCCTGCAGCGCGAGATGCATGCCGAAGATATTCGGGCGGTCGGGCGTGGCGCGGTAGTTCGGGTCGTTGATCAGTGTGGCGTCGCGCTTGCGCGTCATCGGTTCGCGCAGGGGGCCGGCGGGCAGCAGGAAACCGTTACCGCCCATACGCGCATCGAACACGATGATTTCGATGTCGCGGCGCAGGCGGTAGTGCTGCAGGCCATCGTCGCACACGATGACATTGCAGCCGGGGTGCGAGGCCAGCAGCGTTTGCGCGCACAGCACGCGATCGGGGAACACCCACACGGGCAGGTCGGTGGCGCGGGCGATGAGCAGGGGTTCGTCGCCCACGTCTTCCGCGCGCGAGTGCTCGCGCACCGGGCGCGGGTGCTTGAGCTGCGCGCCGTAGCCACGCGAGACGATGCCCGGGCGCATGCCGGCATCGGCCAGCGCTGATGCCAGCGCAATCACGGCGGGTGTCTTGCCCGCACCACCCACGGTGACGTTGCCGACCACCACCACCGGCATCGGCAGGCGCACCGAGCGCATCCAGCCCAGGCGGAACAGCAGCCGGCGCAGTGCGCTCACGCCGCCAAACAGCCACGAGAGCGGCCACATCACCCACGCGAACCAGCCCCGTTGCTGCCATTGGCGGGTGACGAAGCTGGCGAGACGGTGCTGGGCGACGGGCATGTCGTGCGTGTGGGTTTAGCGGGAGGCGTTGCCGGTTTGCGTAGCGAAGGTCAGGTGCGACAGGCCAGCCACGCGCGCGGCTTCCATCACGTTCACCACGGCCTGGTGCGCGGCTTGCGCGTCGGCGTTGACGACGACGATGGGTTCGCGGCCGCCAGCCTTGTCTGCGGCAGCGCGCAGTGCATCGGCCAGGCTGGTCACATCACGCGTGTCGAGCACTTGTTTGTCCACAGAGTAGACGCCGTTGGCGGTGACGGACACGACGATCTGTCCTGGGCGCTCGGTTGCCTTTTCGGCGTCGGCAGTCGGCAGGTTGACCTTTAGTTCGGTATAGCGGGAATACGTGGTCGTGATCATCAGGAAGATGAGGATCACGAGCAGCACGTCGATCAGCGGGATCAGGTTGATCTCCGGCTCTTCGCGAGCGTGGCGCGGGCGGAAGCGCATGGCGTTCTCAGGAATGCGTTGCCCGGATCAACCGCGCCGCGGCGGCAGGATCGCGTCGAGGTACATGGTCGACAGGTGCTCCAGCTCGGCAACGTAGTTATCCACCACGCCACGGAAGTAGCGCCAGAAGATCAGCGTCGGGATGGCTACGACCAGGCCCAGCGCCGTGTTGTACAGGGCCACCGAGATACCGTGTGCCAGGGTTTGCGGATTGGTGCCCGCAGCGCTCTGGCTGCCGAAAATCTCGATCATGCCGACCACGGTGCCGAACAGGCCCATCAGCGGCGCCACCGAGGCGATGGTGCCGAGCGCGTTCAGGTAGCGCTCCAGGCGATGGGCGACATTCTGGCCGGCTTCTTCCACCACTTCCTTGGCGGCATCGCGCGTGGTGTTGGGGTGCAGCACCACGTGACGCAGCGCGGCAGCCAGCAGGCGGCCCAGCGGCGAGCCCTGTTCCAGCGTGTTCACCACTTCCGGTGTGGCCTTGCGTTGGTGCGCGACGGCCAGCGCCTCGTCATAGACCTTGGGCGGAATGATCTTCTTGCGCTGCAAGGCGACGAAGCGTTCGATGATGAGCGCGAGGGCGAGCACCGAGGCGATCAACAGCGGCCAGATCGGCCAGCCGGCGGCTTGAATGATGGAAAACACTGGACAACCCGTTTTGTCGTTGTGGAAGGAATTTGATTCAGGACGCCGATTCGCGGTGCATTTGGCGCCCTGACTGCCGTTCATGCCGTCCGCGTCCCCGAACGCGGTCCGTTGCGGCAAAAACAGGCGCCACTCTAGCGCGTCGGACCTGCCTCGGCAACACGATGGCGTACCGTAGCGACAGGCGCCTCTGACAGTCAAAGGGTCGTCACAGAATTCAGTGCGCGGACAATCCACAACGAAGCGGGACAGTCTTGTGGACGGGTTGTGGACAGTGTCAGAACAAGCAAGCTAAGTGCTTGATGTGAAAGGATGTTCGGTGCGCTGCTTAAAAAACATGCAATGGGTGTTTCTGTGGCCAATTCATGCGCAAAACGTCTGACGGCCCTTGAAACTGGCGAGTAATCCACACCGCGGCGGGACAGTTGTGTGGACGGGTTGTGGACATTCCCAGAACAAGCGCGCTAAGTACTTGATATGAAAGGGCGTCCGATGCCGTGCTCAAGAATTGTGCAGCCGGGGTTTCTGTGCGGATTTTGGGAAAATTCCGGGCGTGGCCCGCAAAACCGGCGGGAAATCCACAACGAAGCGGGACAGTCTTGTGGACGGGTTGTGGACATTGCTCGGACAAGCACCTTAAGTGATTGATTAAAAAGGGTGTTCGGTGCGCCGCTTAAAAAATGGGCAGTAAGGTTTTCCACGAAAGAACAGGGGTGCAAGCGCCGGACATGTGAGAATCGGCGGCCGATTTATCCACTGCCCAGGCGTCACATTCGGGTTTTCCAGCGCAGCTGTGGATAACTTTGTGAACATCCTCGGGAGCCCTGCGCTAAATGCTTGACGCAGAACGAAATTACTTGCGCTGCTGAATTTTTAACACGAGCAGATTTTTCATAAAAATCAAAGGGTTGCGTCAAAATGCCGAGAACGCGTCACGTAACGTCTGTCAAGCTTGACAAGGGCGTTATGCTGTGGACAGGTAGCCCGATAGACGCGAAATCCCTCCCTCATTCAAGGTAGAAGTTGCCCCGAAGCCCCATCGCATTGCGCCGCCACGACCACTTATGACCACGCCACCGTCTTCCCGCCGACCTTTCTGGATGGATGCTCCCGCCGCTGCGCCGAGTGCATCAAAGGCCACTCAAGAGACTCCGGCATCGCCTGCGCCGGCGCGGAGCGGGCAGGATGTATTGACCGTCAGCGAGGTCAACCGGCGGATTGCCGGGTTGCTTGAACGCAACTTTCCGCTGGGCTGGGTGCGCGGTGAAATCTCCAACTTCACGCGCGCGGCCAGCGGCCACTGGTATTTCTCGCTCAAGGATGCCGGCGCGCAGATCCGCTGCGTGATGTTCAAGGGCCGAAACCAGTACGCCGATTTCACCCCGCGCGAAGGCGAGGCCGTGGAGGTGCGCGCGCTGGTCACGATGTACGAGGCGCGCGGTGAGCTGCAACTGAGCGTAGAGGGCATCCGTCGTGCCGGGCTGGGCAATCTGTACGAAGCCTTCCTGCGACTGAAGGCCGCGCTGGAGGCGCAAGGCTTATTTGACCCCGAGCGCAAGCGGCCGCTCCCGCGCCACCCCCGCGCGATCGGTGTTGTGACGTCGTTGCAGGCGGCAGCCTTGCGCGATGTGCTGACCACGCTGCGCCGTCGCGCGCCACATGTGCCTGTGATCGTCTATCCGGTGCCGGTGCAGGGTGCAGGCGCCTCCGAGCGCATAGCTGCCATGCTCGATACGGTCAATGCCCGCGCAGAAGTCGATGTCGTCATCCTGTGCCGGGGCGGCGGCAGCATTGAAGACCTGTGGGCCTTCAACGAAGAGCTGGTCGCACGCGCGGTGGCCGCTTCCGGGATTCCTATCGTGGCGGGCGTCGGGCACGAGACGGATGTGACGATCGTCGATTTTGTGGCCGATGTGCGCGCACCCACGCCCACCGGTGCCGCAGAACTCGTCAGCCCCGACCGTGCTCGCATGCTGCGCGACGTGGTGCGTGACTGGGATGCGCTCTCAGCGCAGTTTCGTCGCCAGCTTGACCGCCGCGCCCAGACCGTCGATTGGCTCGCGCGCCGCCTGCGTAGCCCGCAGGCGCAGATGCGCGAGCGCCGCACGCAGCTGTCGCATCTGGAGGGGCGCCTGCGCTTTGCCCTGACCGGCCGCGTGCAGCGTGCCGAGCACGTGCAGCGCCTGCTCGCCATGCGCCTGGCGGCCGCCCGCCCAGACGTCTCCCGCCAGCGCGCTGTGCTGCAACAGGCCGAAGCTGCGCTGGCACGCGCCATGCGTGACACGTTGGCCCGGTCGCAGGAGCGCTTGGCGCGGCAGCACGCCGGCCTGGAGCTGCTGGCACCGCAGCGCACACTGGAGCGCGGCTACGCGGTGCTGCTCGACGCGAAGGGTCACGCCATCCGTGATCCGAACGCGTTGCATGCCCGGGCACGCATCGAGGCACGGTTGGCGCAGGGCGCGGTCGACATCGAGATCGCCCAGGTGCAGCCCAAGCTCGATATGTGACCGGCGCATGTCCACATAACGGTCATTGCTGCGATTCCGCACGTGTTTCGCGGGTATTCCGAGTATTTGGCACGCTGTTTGCGCCGGTTTTGCAACTCTCCTACAATCGTCGCTCCCGACTCACGCAACCCCGCACACAACCCACAGAAGGGAAAAACACATGGCCCACACGCTCCCCCCGCTGCCGTACGCACTCGACGCCCTGGCGCCGACCATCTCCAAGGAAACCCTGGAGTTCCACTACGGTAAGCACCACCAAACCTACGTCACGAACCTGAACAACCTGATCCCGGGTACCGAGTTCGAGAACCTGAGCCTGGAAGACATCGTCAAGAAGTCCTCGGGCGGCATCTTCAACAACGCCGCACAGGTGTGGAACCACACGTTCTACTGGAACGGCCTGAAGCCGAACGGCGGCGGCGCTCCGACCGGTGCCCTGGCTGACGCCATCAACGCCAAGTGGGGCAGCTTCGACAAGTTCAAGGAAGAGTTCACGAAGACGGCCGTTGGCACCTTCGGTTCGGGCTGGGCCTGGCTGGTGAAGAAGGCTGACGGCTCGCTGGACCTGGTGTCCACCTCGAACGCCGCTACGCCGCTGACCACCGATGCCAAGCCGCTGCTGACCTGCGACGTGTGGGAACACGCCTACTACATCGACTACCGCAACGCTCGTCCGAAGTACGTCGAGGCGTTCTGGAGCCTGGTCAACTGGGACTTCGTCGCCGCGAACTTCGCCTAAAGCGAAACCAAGCAAGCACAGTACCAAGAAAAAACCTCCGCATTTGCGGAGGTTTTTTTATGCGCGCACGCTGCCCAGCATGTCGTGCAGCTCGTGACTCATCATCGCCAGGAAGACGACCAGGCCGATGTAGTACACCGTGTAGGTCAGGCGCGACTCGTTGGAGATGCTGTAGTACGCGCGGTTTTCCGGCGCGTCCGGATCGTAGCGCCATGCCTTCATCAACTGCGGCACGGCCAGCACGGCGATCAGGATCAGGATCGGGCTCGGTCGCCACATGAACAGCGCCACCAGCACTGGCACCCCCAGAAACCAGATGCGCGGCGACAGCACCGCCGTGATGCGCCCGCCGTCAAACGGCGACATCGGGATCAGGTTGAACAGGTTCAGGAAGCAGCCGGCGTAGGCCAAGGCGAGCAGCAACTGGCTATCGGTATAGCGCGCGAGACCGTAGCAGAGCATTGCCCCGACTGTGCCCGCGACGGGGCCTGCCAGGCCGATGTAGGCCTCGGTCTCGACATCCATCGGTTGCTTTTTGAGGTCGATCCACGCGCCCACGAACGGGATGAAGGTGGGCGCGCCCACTGCCAGCCCGCGCTGGCGTGCCGCCATGAAATGCCCCATCTCGTGGATGAACAGCAGCACCACGAAACCCACCGCATAGCGCCAGCCGAACGCAAAGGCATACACCACCACCGACAGCAGCATCGTGCCGCCGGTGGTCAGCAGCTTGCCGAACTTGAGCCCCGAGAACAGCAGGATCAGCAGCTTGGCCATGATGTCCGTGCTCGCCTGATCAGGCGCTCGGCTTGCGCTTGAAGAACTTGGCAATCGCTGCGCCAAAGCCCGCCACGGCCAGGATCGCCACCTTGGCAAACTTGGCCAGGAAAGCGGCAATCACGGCAAACAGGCCGAGCTTCTTGGCGGCGATGCCACCGACCAGCGCAGCCAGGCCGTACTCGGCCACCTTGTCTGTCTTGGCGTTGAAGTCGGTGTAGCGCTTGCCGTCCTTGAAGTCGAGGTCGGCCAGCAGCTTCTGCACGGCGGGCTTGTCGGCGGCCACGTGGTCGCTTGCGGTGATCAGGTTCAGGCTGATGTAGCCGTCGCGGCCCAGTGCGTAGGTGTTGTAGTTGACCGATTCCGGCTCGTTGGCGGGCTGGCCCTTGGAGCGCGCGGCCATCGACCAGATCAGGCGGTGCGTGGCGGCGTCATAGTGCGGGCGCTCAACCCAGCCCTGGATCTCCAGCGCGGGGATGCCACGCTTCTCGCGCTCTTCGTTGGCGGCAGCGGTGCCTTCCTTGAGCGACTTGAACAGGTCGTCGACGTTCCAGTCTTTGGCGTCGTCGTCCTTGATATAGCCCGACGCCTCGTACTCGGCGATCACCATCCAGTCGCTCTCTTCGTCGGTGGGCATGACCAGGCCGAGCAAGTCCTGGCTGTTGCCGTTGCCCATGGCGTGCATGAGCTGGCCGGCGGCCGGCTGCGGGATGAAGACTTCGTTCGCGCCGATCTTGAGCGTGGCCTGGTCACGCAGTGCAACCGACGTGGGCCCCGCCTTTGCACTGGCCTTGGCGGCAGCCCAGGCCTGCTTGATTTCCTGTTCCGGATTGCTGGCCTGTTGCGCGTGGGCAGCCGTGGCGCTCATCAACCCCATGACCGACATGCAGGCAAGTGCGCCTGCCCAGGCGCGCAGTGCGCCCTGAAACCCCATTCCCATGTGCTTCTCCTGAAGACGTTTTGTTGTATTCGCTGGCTCGTTTCTTCTATCGCTCTGGCAGCCGCTAAGCGGCTTGCAAGCTGGGGCGAAGCATAGCGGGAGTGGGGTGCAAGCTTGTTAAAGGGCGTTAATAGATTCGTGCGAATTCAGGGCTGCAATCCCATCTGCCCAAGCAGCGTCTGGTTGTCTTCCAGGTGCCAGTTTTCTGCGATCTTGCCGTCGGCCACGCGGTACAAATCGAATGCCTGGAAGTCGATTGGCTGGTTCTGTCCGTGCGTGTGCCCGAACTCGCCGGTGAAATGTCCGCGAAAGCGCAGATGCACGGCTACACGGTTGCCGGCCACAACCATGTCTTCGATTTCCACACGCATGTCGGGTACAGCGGCGCGGAAGGCCTTGGAAGCGTCAAGCGGGCCTTGCGGACCTTGCACGCGCCCTGCCGGCAGCGTGCGGTCGGCAAAGTCGGTCGACAGCGCCTGCGTGGCATAGCGCGCATCGCCGGTATGCCAGAAGGTGGCGTAGCGGCGCGCCGCCAGCACGGCGGCGGCAACCTGCGGTGTGTCCGGGGCAGCCAGATGTTGCGGGCGGACCAGCTCGTCGTCTGCGGCGAATGCCGGTAGCGCGGCAAGCAGCGCCAGCGCGGTGGTGGCCAGCAGGGCGGGGCGGAGGACGGGGTGAGTGGGCATGGAAAGCTCCGGTGGGTTGAGATGCGCCGCACTGTAGGCTTCTATCCGGAGGCGATAAACGGGTTGTGAGTCGATCTGGTTTCAACTCGCATTTGATGATCGACGCGTGCGTCGGTCCATCCTGCAAATGCAATGCCGCGCACGTGATAGTCGGTATGCCGCGCCTGACCGCGTTCAAACGGTCCGCGCTGCGCCGCGTTTTTCTAGACTGACCCTTCATCGAACAGACACATAAAAAAAGGGAGGGGAACGATGGACCTGAGCCATATCCTGTCGCGCACCGAGCGCGGCACGCAGGAGCTGCAGACGCGCAGTGGGCATGTCACGCATCGCCAGCGCGCGATCCTGCTGCTGGTCAACGGCGAGCGGTCCGCCGCGGAGATCCTGGCGCAGTTGAGCAGCGCTGGCCCGGACATGGAAGATCTCATGCGCTTGGCTGCCGACGGCTACGTGGTCGGGCGTGCGCCCGTTAAGGTGGCACCGAAGCCCAAGGCGCCGCCCAAGCCGGTGGTCACCACGCAGGTGGCAACGCGCCATGTGCGGCAGGCCTCGATTGCCGACTGGCGCCTGAGCCAGGCGGGTGCGTTCTCGGCGTTGCAGCGCTACCTTGCCGAGGGGCCGGAAGCGCCGCTCGATTTTCTCAACGGCCTGGCCGCGCCCTTGTACGCTGCGCTGGCCACGTGCCGCAGCGAGGCATCCGCCCACGCTGTCGTCGCGTTCCTGGAAGCACGCTTGGACGAAGACCGTTGGAATGTGACCGAGACGTCCTAGGTGTAAGTACTGAATTTGCGTGATTTTCTCATCCAACGGGAATTGCGTGTTGATGATTTGAGAAAACCGTCGCATTCTCCGTTGCATTCCACGCCACGGAGCTTTTGCGATGGCCGAGCCCGGTTCCACACAACTTGCAGCACAACCCACCGCCGGTGCGGACCGTGTGCTGATGGTGCTCGCCACCATCGCACGCTACGGCCGGCCGGTCGCGGCGCGTGAACTGGTTGAGCTGACCGGCCTGCCGCAGAGCACGCTGTACCGCCAAGTGGCGATGCTCAAGCGCTGGGGCTTCGTGCTCGAATCGTCCGGCACCTACGCGCCGGGTCCGATCAGTCTGCAGCTCGCGCTTGGCTTCGACCACGCGTCGCACCTCGTGCAGGAAGCGCGCATCGGCATGGCCAAGCTCGTCGCTGAGTCGGGCGAATCGGTCGGGCTGGTGGTGGCCGTCAAGGACCAGGCTGTCTGTCTGGAAATGGTCGAGAGCCAGCAGTCGCTGCGCTGCTCGTTCGAGAAGGGGCGCGGTGTGCCACTGCTGGCCGGCGCCTCGGCAAAATCGTTGCTCGCGTTCATGCCGCCGACAGCGGCGCGCGCCATCCTCGCTGACTTGCTGGCCATCGATACGGACCAGCAAGCGCAACTGCAAACCGAACTTACCGACATTCGCGCCGCGGGCTACGCGCTGTCCGAAGGTGAAGTCGACCCCGGCGTCTGGGGCGTGAGTGCACCGGTGTTCCGGATGCCCGGCCACGCGCTCGGCTCCATTACGTTGATGGCGCCTGCCACGCGTGTGCGCGGCAAGGAGCAGCGCCTGATCGACATGACCGTTGCTGCCGCTGCGTCCATTTCGGCGCGGCTGCAGGACAGTTGAATCTTCGAATTCTTCAAGTCGCCCGAATTGTTTTTTCCACCCCACATGCACATTAGGAGACCACTCATGGGGAATCGCCGTCGTTTTATGCTGGCTTGTGCCGTGGCGTTGTCCGCTGCGGCGTCCTTCGCTACTGCTGCGCACGCTGCGGGCGAACCGCTGCGCGTGGCCACCGATGCCACCTTCGCGCCGATGGAGTTTGTCGAGAACGGCAAGCGCACCGGCTTTGATGTGGACCTGATCGAGGCGCTGGCCCGCACCATGGGCCGACCGGTCGAGTGGACCGACATCGACTTCAAGGGCCTCGTGCCGGGCCTGATCTCGCGCCGCTTCGACGTGGCCATCTCGGGCATCTACATCACCGAGGAGCGCAAGAAGGTCGTGGACTTCACGGTGCCGTACTACCACGGTGGTCTGGTTGCACTGGTCAAGCAGGGCAACACGACGGTCAAGACGCCGGCCGACCTGAACGGCAAGAAGGTGAGCGTGCAGGTGGGCACCAAGTCGGTCAACTACCTGCGCGAGAACTACCCGAAGGTCGATCGCGTGGAAGTCGAGAAGAACAACGAGATGTTCAACCTGGTCGAGATCGGCCGCGCTGACGCTGCGGTCACGGGCCGCCCGGCTGCCGCGTACTACGTCAAGGCACGCCCGGGCCTGCGCATCGTCGAGCCGGCGCTGACGACCGAGGAATACGGCATCGCCGTGCGTCGCGATCAGCCTGAACTCACCAAGGCGCTGAATGCTGCGCTGGAGAAGATCAAGGCCGACGGCACGTACGACCAGATCCTCAAGAAGTGGTTTGGCGCTGCTGCCAAGTAACGACAAACGGACACGCTGATGGAATTGGATTTTTCTCCTGTCTGGGCGGGATGGACCGACATCCTCCACGGTGCGCTGGTCACTGTGGAGGTGACGGCTGTCGCGTTGATGCTCGGCTGTGTGCTGGGCCTGCTGGTCGGCATCGGTCGGCTGAACCCGCGCCGGCGTTTTGTCTACGGCATCTGCACGGTGTACGTGACGTTCATCCGTGGCACACCGCTGCTGGTGCAGCTCTTCCTGCTGTTCTTCGGGCTGCCGCAGTTCGACATCCTGCTGCCGGCCTTCGTGTGCGGCGTGCTGGGGCTGGGCGTGTATTCGGGCGCCTATGTGTCGGAAATCGTGCGCGGTGCGATCCAGTCGGTCGATCGTGGGCAGATGGAAGCGGCGCGCTCGATCGGCATGTCGTCGGCGCAGTCGATGCGCGCCATCATCCTGCCGCAGGCCGTAGTGCGGATGATCCCGCCGCTGGGCAACGAGTTCATTGCACTGATCAAGAACTCGGCGCTGGTGTCGCTGCTGACCATTCACGACCTGATGCACGAAGGGCAGAAGATCATCAGCGTGTCGTACCGCTCGCTGGAGGTGTACCTGGCGATTGCACTGGTGTATCTGGTGCTCACCAGCGCCGCGAGCTATTTGCTGCATCGGCTTGAACGCAACATCCGTGCGGGAGGCATGGTGCAATGAACATGGCAAACGCAAATCCGCAAACGCTCAAATCCGCACTGGATGTGCCGATGATCCAGATCCGCGGCCTGACCAAATCGTACGGCGATCACACCGTGCTCAAGGGCATCGACTTCGAGGTCGACGCCTCGCAGGTGGTGGTGGTGATCGGCCCAAGCGGCTCGGGCAAGAGCACCTTCCTGCGCTGCTGCAACGGGCTGGAAGTGCCCGAAGGCGGCACCATCGACATCTGCGGCAAGCGGCTGATCGACAACGGCACGATGCTGCCCGAGAACGACCTGAACCACCTGCGCCAGCAGGTCGGCATGGTGTTCCAGTCGTTCAACCTGTTTCCGCACCTTTCGGTGCTGCACAACGTCACCATCGGCCCGCGCATGCTGCGCAACAAGTCGAAGAGCGAAGCAGAAGCCGAAGCGCGCGAGCTGCTGCAGAAGGTGGGCCTGGCACACAAGGCTGATGCGATGCCAGCGAGCCTCTCCGGTGGCCAGAAGCAGCGTGTGGCGATTGCCCGTGCGCTGGCGATGCGGCCGAAGGTGATGCTGTTTGATGAGCCGACGTCTGCACTGGACCCGGAACTCGTCGGCGAGGTGTTGCAGGTGATGAAGCTGCTCGCCAAGGAAGGCATGACGATGCTGGTCGTCACGCACGAGATGGGCTTTGCGCGAGAAGTGGCCGACGTGGTGGTGGTGATGGATGGTGGCGGCATCGTCGAGGCCGGACCGCCGTCGGTCATCTTTGGCGAGCCCAAGGAAGCGCGTACGCGATCGTTCCTGCAAGCGGTGCTCACGCGTTCATGACCATGATGTTCGATGCTTCCATCTGGCAGGGTCGCCAGGACAGCGGCGAGCGCGGCGACGTGACGCGCCTGTTCCAGATCGCACAGCCTGCCGGTGCGATGAACTTGTCGGGCGTGGCTGCCGTGCTCGGCTTTGCCTGCGATGCAGGCGTGGTGCGCAATCACGGGCGCGCCGGTGCGGCGCAGGGGCCGCGCGAGATTCGCCGCGCGCTGGCCAATGTGCCGGCACACGGCCTCGCGCGCCTGGCCGATGCCGGTGATGTGACCTGCGACGACGGCGATCTCGAACGCGCGCAGACCGCGCTCGGTGAGGCCGTCTCCGGCCTGCTCGATGCCGGCGCGCGTCCGGTGGTGCTGGGTGGTGGCCACGAGGTTGCGTTTGGCACGTACCAGGGCCTGCGCAAGCATTGGCAGCAACAGGGCTGGCGCGGGCGCCTGGCCATCGTCAACTTTGATGCGCATTTCGATCTGCGCACGAGCCGCCCTGGCAACTCCGGCACGCCGTTCGACCAGATTGCTGAAGACTGTGCAGCGCACGGTATCGACCTGACGTATTGCTGTCTGGGCGTGAGCCGCTTGTCCAACACGCCTGCACTGTTCGATCGTGCCGATGCGCTGCATGCGCACTATGCGGAAGACACCGACGTGCAGGAGCGCCACCTCGACGCGCGCATGGCCGATCTGGATACGTGGCTGGCCGATGTCGATCACGTCTACTTGACCATCGACATGGACGTGCTGGCCGCCGCAGTCGCACCCGGTGTGTCCGCGCCCGCCGCATATGGCATCACGCTGCCAGTGCTCGAAGCGCTCGTGCAGCATGTGTGCGCCACGGGCAAGGTGCGCGTAGCGGACATCGCCGAGACCAACCCTGAATACGACCAGGACCGCCGCACCGTGCGTGTGGCAGCGCGCCTGGCGTATCACCTGCTGCGCCGCCAATGAAGCTGATTCCTGCAGACGCAATGCGCCGCATGCCGTGGAAGAACGGCGGCGGCGTCACCACCGAAATCGCCATCGCACCCGAAGGTGCCACGCTCGACAACTTCGACTGGCGCATCAGCACTGCGCAGGTCGATGCTGCAGGGCCGTTCTCGCGTTTTACCGGGTTTGACCGCTCGCTGGCTGTGATCGCGGGTGGTCGGCTGACGATGCACCGCGCAGACGGCAACGTCATCTCGCTCGCACCGGGCGAGGCCCCCGTGCGCTTTCCGGGCGAAGTGGACATTCACGCGACAGTGGATGCGCCGTTGTCAGACTTCAACGTGATGACGCGCCGCGACACCTGGGTGCATCACGCCGAGCCGATCACGCTGGCCGCCGGTGAACGCCGGTCGCTGCCGACTACGCGCGCACGCATGCAGTGGGTGGTCTATTGCGTGCATGGCGCGCTGTCGCTCGATGGCGCGGATGTGTCGCTGTCGCAAGGTGCGGCGGTGTGGTTGGATGCGCCGTCGGGCAACGATACGCTGGTCGCGCGAGTTGGGTCAGTCGGCTATCTGGTGGCGCTCTGGCCAGTCGCCTGATCTTTTCGCTCAGGCAAAAAGCAGGCAAAAGAAAAGGGACCCAACAGGGTCCCTTGCAAGTCTCCCGGCCCCGTAGAGCGCGGCAGAAGACTCTTACTTCTTCTTGTTCACGGCGTCCTTGAAGCCCTTGCCAGCCGTGAACTTCACGGTCTTGGTTGCCGGGATCTTGATGGCTTCGCCGGTGCGCGGGTTGCGGCCGGTGCGTGCAGCACGCTTGCCCGACGAGAACGAACCGAAGCCAACCAGCGTGATGGTGCCGCCCTTGGCGACGGTCTTCTTGATGTTTTCCAGCGCGGAGTTCAGCGCGCGCTCGGCGGCGGCGTTGCTCAGTTCTGCGTCTTTTGCAATGGCGGCTACGAGTTCGGATTTGGTCGTCATGTCAGTTCCCCACATCAGGTTTGTTGGACAGCGTTGTACTGCGACCCGTTTTATATCACCGTTGCGCAGGGTTGCACATCCCCTCCCTGCAAGGCTTTGCGGGCCGTTGCTCGTAACCGACACTTGTCCCGTCTACGTTTGCGGGGCGGGCATACGGGAAACACCTGATATCGACGGGGTTTGTTTGCATTTCCGTCAGCCTTGCTCGCACCCGGAATGCACCGAAAGCGCGCAAGCCCGGCACCGGAAATTGGTGCGAAAGCCGCCGTACACTGTGTATTCGCAGCCCATGCAAACCTTATGGAGAACATCATGTCGAGTTCGCAAACGCCTGTCGCACAAGGCTTCGCGGGCGATGGCGATGCCGCCGAACAGCCACGCGGACCAGCCGTGCTTGTCGCTGGCGCCAACGGATTGGTGGGCCGCGCGGTGGTGCGCCGCTTGGTCGCCCAGACCTGGGCCGGTAGCGTAACGGCGTTGGTGCGCCGCCAAGGGGCCTTGACAGCAGGGCAGGCAATGCCCGGCAGGTTGCGTGAACGCGTGGTCGATTTCGATCGGTTGGATGCACCCGAAGCGCGCGCCGCCTTGGCTGCAAATATCGTGATTTGCGCGCTGGGCACGACCATTCGGCAGGCCGGTTCGCAGGCGGCATTCCGGCGCGTTGATGTTGAGTATCCGGCGGAACTGGCGCGGCGCGCGTTCGCAGCCGGGGCGCATCATTTCTTGCTGGTCAGCGCGCTGGGCGCCGATGTGCGCTCGGGTGTTTTTTACAATCGGTGCAAGGGTGAGGTGGAAGCGGACATCCTGTCGATCGGCTTTCCATCGGTCACGATCGTGCGGCCATCGCTGTTGCTCGGCAAGCGCAGTGAATTCCGCTTCGGCGAACGCATTGCGCAAAATCTGTCGCACGCAATCGGATGGATGGTGCCGACCGTGTGGCGGCCCGTGCCGGCGGAGTCGGTGGCGGCGGCGCTGGTGAGCGCCGCACGTGTGGATGCACCCGGCGTGCGTGTGTTGGAGAACGGCGCATTGCTGGCCGCAAAAGACGAACGGCCGGTGGGTTGAGCCACCGGCCGTTGCCGAGTCGAGTGATTTCCGTTGCTTACTTCTCGATTGGCTTGCCTGTGCGATCGTGCATCAGCGACAGTGCACACACGCTGATGATGGCCGCGACCATCACGTAATACGACGGCGCCAGCTTGCTGCCCGTGCTGGCGATCAACCACGTCACGATCAGCGGAGCAAAGCCGCCGAAGATCGTCACCGCCAGGTTGTAGGAAATGGATAGGCCGGTGGAGCGCACCGCCGTCGGGAACTGCTCGGCCAGCACGGCCGGCGCCGGGCCCGTGAACGCCGCCAACAGCACACCCAGGATCACCTGCACCTGCAGCAGTGTCTGCACGGTCGGGTTGACGTTCAGCCAGTGGAAGAGCGGATACGCAGCGGCAGCGATGATGAGTGCCACCGTGCCCAGCATGCGCTTGCGCCCGATGCGGTCAGACAGCGTACCCATGATCGGGCACAGCACGAAGATGATCGCGCCGCACAGTGCCGTCGACTGGAACGTTGCACCCAGCGGCAGGCCGAGTTGCTGCTTGGCGTACGTCGGCATGTAGAACACCAGCGTGTACGTGCAGACCGTCCAGAGGATGGTCACCCCCAGGCCGCCGAGCACTTCACGCGGATGGTCGCGCAGCACCTGCGAGAGCGGCGCGAGGCGCGACTCCTTCGCGGCCTTGGTCTTCTGCTCTTCAAATGCGGGCGGCTCGTGCAGGTGCGAACGGATGTACATGCCGACCGGGCCGATCAGCAGGCCGAACAAGAACGGAATGCGCCAGCCCCAGGCGTCGATCTGCTCGGGCGACAGGCCGTTGGTGACGATCGCACCCATGGCTGCACCGAGGATGAACGAAATGCCCTGGCTTGCCTGCTGCCAGCTGGCGAAGTAGCCGCGGCGCTCGTCCGGCGAATACTCGATCAGGAAGGCCGTGGCACCGCCGACTTCACCGCCGGCAGAGAAGCCCTGGATGAGCCGTGCGATCACGATCAGAATCGGCGCGCCGATGCCGATTTGCGAATACGTCGGTGCCAGCCCGATGATGGCTGTGCCCAGCGCCATCAGCATGATGGTGAGCGTGAGCGCTGCCTTGCGACCCACGCGGTCGGCGTAGACGCCGAGCACCACGGCGCCGACCGGCCGCATGAAGAAGCCCACGCCAAACGTGGCGACCGTCAGCATGAACGAGGTGAAGTCATTGCCGGTGGGAAAGAACAGCCTGGCGATGATGACGGCAAAGAAGCTGTAGACCGTGAAGTCGAACCACTCGAGGCCGTTGCCGATGGTGGCGGCAATGATGGCCTTGCGTCGGGTAGCTGCGGAGATGGCCTGGGCCGGTGCACGATTGCCCTGGGCGGGCGCAGTCGTGGCTTCGGTGGCTTGCATGGATGTGTCCTCCAATATATGTGTGGATATCGTCCGCCGCGCTTTCTCCCCCGAGCTCCCCCGCGCAGCAGCGAAGCGGCCATGGTAAGTGATTCAGCAGCGATTGGCAGCGCCAGTATCAGAAGTCCTTGGAATCGAATGGGCCAAACGCTGTCCAATGCATATGCACATGCATCTGACGGAGCACATCATGGACCCGACATCGCAACGCGCCCGGCTGAGTGCCATCCTGCCCGGTGCGCTGGCCGTGTGCGCAGCGGCCCTGCTGAGCGGCTGCGTGGTCGCGCCGTACTACGACGCCTATGGCAATCCGATTGCCCCGGCGGCGGTTGCGCCGGTACCGGTCGCCTCATACCCGGCCTACCCGGCCTACCCGTACGACCCTTACTACTACTATGGTCCTGCGTTCTATCCAGCCCCCGTGTTTGGCAGCGTGTGGATTGGCGGCGGCGGATGCTGGGGCTGCCGCGGCCGGGGCTGGGGACGTGGCGGCTGGGGCCATCGTCACTGATCTGTCACATCTGTCTCACGAAGACGCACGTCTGGCGCGGCGCAACGCCAGTTCTGCCGACAGTTCAATACGCGTGATTGCGTAACGGAATCTGCTGCATTGCGACATACAATCCTTCGCTCCCAAGAACCTGTTTCCGGTGTCGTTTGCTGCGGATCGGGCAGGTTCAAAAAAGAAGAATGCGAGGAGATTGTTCATGTCCGTCATCATCGTGCTGGCTGCGCTGGCATTTCTGATGTTCGCCGCATACCGTGGCTATAGCGTCATCCTGTTTGCACCGCTGGCCGCCTTGGGCGCGGTGCTCCTGACGGACCCTTCGGCCGTGGCACCGGTGTTCTCCGGCATCTTCATGGAGAAGATGGTCGGCTTCGTCAAACTGTATTTCCCGGTGTTCCTGCTCGGCGCCGTGTTCGGCAAGGTGATCGAGCTGTCTGGCTTTTCGCGCTCGATCGTGGCGTCGGTCATCCGCGTGGTGGGTGCCAAGCGTGCGATGCTGTCCATCGTGCTGGTTTGTGCGCTGCTGACGTACGGTGGTGTATCGCTGTTCGTTGTGGTGTTTGCGGTGTACCCGTTTGCGGCGGAGATGTTCCGCCAGGGCAATATCCCCAAGCGCTTGATCCCGGGCACGATCGCGCTGGGCGCGTTCTCGTTCACGATGGATTCACTGCCGGGCACGCCGCAGATCCAGAACATCATCCCGACCACGTTTTTCCACACGACCTCGTGGGCCGCGCCGTGGCTCGGCACGATCGGTGCGCTGTTCATCATCGTGGTGGGCATGGCCTATCTGGAGTGGCGCCGCCGCGTAGCACTGCGCAACGGCCACGGTTATGACCATGGCCTCACCAAGCTGGTGAACGAGCCGGAAACGGCCGAAACCGGCACGCTGGCGCATCCGCTGATTGCGCTGTCGCCGCTGGTGCTGGTGGGCGTGATGAACCTGCTGTTCACGCGCTGGATTCCGACGTGGTACGGCAAGGTCGTCACCGTTGCGCTGCCGGGCCTGCCCAAGCCGCTGACGGTCGAGGCTGACAAGCTGACCGCGATCTGGGCCGTGGAGGCCGCATTGCTGATCGGCATCATCGTGGTGTTGGTATTCGGCTTCCGCGCCGTAAAGGGCCGCTTTGCAGAAGGCAGCAAGTCGGCCGTGTCCGGCGCGCTGCTGGCTGCAATGAACACGGCATCGGAATACGGCTTTGGGGGCGTGATTGCAGCGCTGCCGGGCTTCCTGGTGCTGGCCGATGGGCTGCGCGCGATTCCGAACCCGCTCGTCAACGAAGCGGTGACGGTGAGCACGCTGGCGGGTATCACTGGGTCTGCGTCGGGCGGCATGAGCATTGCACTGGCGGCGATGGCGGATCAGTTCGTGCAGGCTGCGCAGGCGACGGGCATTCCGATGGAGGTACTGCACCGCGTGGCGGCGATGGCCTCGGGTGGCATGGACACGCTGCCGCATAACGGCGCCGTCATCACGCTGCTGGCCGTGACCGGGCTTACGCACCGCGAGGCGTATCGCGATGTGTTTTGCGTCACGATCATCAAGACGCTGGCTGTGTTCTTCGTGATTGCTGTGTTTTACGCGACGGGTATTGTTTGATTGGTTTGGTGTGAGTTCTGGTGCAGCAGGGAATGGGCCTTTGTGGTGCGTTCCCTATTTTTTTGGTGGGTGGTGCATCTCTTGTTTCATCCCCTGCCGGGGCTGACTCACTTTTCTTTGTCTTGCCAAAGAAAAGTAAGCAAAAGAAAGGCGCGCCCGAGATGGCGACCCCCTCCTTGGATTTTTGTCGCGGGGAGGGAGAGGAGGCAAACTCGCTTCGCTCAGACAGCCTCCTCTCTTTATCCTCCCCGCAACAAAAATCCAAGGCGCCATCAAGGGCCTAACGTCAAAAGAAAAAGGCCAACCCCTCGCGAGGTTGGCCTTTGTCGTTCTGGCTGGCATCCAGATGGTTTGTCTTTTTGCCTTTGACTTTCCCTGCCCTATGCGGCGCCTTGAATTTTTGTGAGCGGGCGGAAAAAGGAAGGAGGCTTGTTTGAGCGTAGCGAGTTTGCCTCCTTCCCCGCACGGTCACGGAAATTCAAGGAGTCTTTCGCCGCATCGGGCGCGCCTTTCTTTGCTTACTTTCTTTGGCAAGACAAAGAAAGTGAGTCGGTCCCGGCAGGGAACGAAAGGGAGGTGGACCACCCAGTCCCAAATCAAGGCTCAAGCACGCACAAACAACCAAACCGTCAACACAACCCCAACCACCACCACGAAGCCACGCAGCACCTTCTCTGGCAGCCGGTGAACCAGCCACGCACCGGCAAACCCGCCTGCGATGCCGCCGATGCCCAGGGCCAGCACCGCCAGCCAGTTCACCTGCGGCGAGAAGGCAAACACCGCCACCGCAGACGCGTTCATCGTCATGGCGAGCACGTTCTTGGTGGCCACCGCCATGCGTACCTGCTGTCCTGCTACGGTGAGTGCCGCCAGCATCAGAAACCCGATCCCGCCGCCGAAGTAGCCGCCGTAGATGGCAATCGCAAACTGGATCGTCGCCAACGTCGTGCTCGACAGGCCGGTGGCGGCATGCAGCGGCTTGCGCCGGAAGCTTCCCCACGCAAACACGCTGGTGGCAAACAGCACGAGGTACGGCACCAGCTTGGCGAAGAATGACGGCGGCGTCGCCAGCAGCAACAGCGCGCCGAGTACGCCGCCAATCAGGCTGATGATGATGAGCGTCTTGAGCGAGAGGTGGTGCTCGCCGGCATCCACGCCACCAGCCAGTTTGCGCCCGGCTACCGACGTGGTGATCTGGCTGGGGAACAGCGCGATCGTCGAGGTCATGTTGGCGGCCAGCGGGTTGAGCCCCGCCAACAGCAACGCCGGAAATGTGATGAACGATCCGCCGCCGGCTATGGCATTCTGCGCACCGGCATAGACGCCGGCCGCTGCAACGAGCAGGGCGGTGGAGAGCGAAAGCGTGGACATGAGCGGGGAGGCGAGCGATCGAATGGTCCGCGCATGGTAATGGAACGTCCGCGCTTGCGCTTGCTACCGATTGGGTGTGTTGCCCCCATGCCGGCGCAGCTGCCATTCGATGACCTCGAATACCCCCTGCACGAGCAGCGCCAGGATGGCAGCAGGGATGGCGCCAGCCAGCAGCGTTGCGCTGTCGTTGAGTGCAAGCCCGGTCGCAATGCGTTCACCATAGCCGCCTGCGCCGATGAACGCGGCGATGGTCGCGGTGCCCACGCTGATGACGGCGGCCGTCTTGATGCCGGCCAGGATGACCGGTAGCGCCAGCGGCAGATCCACCACGCGCGTGCGCTGCGCGGGCGTGAAACCGAGTGCCAGTGCTGCATCACGCAGGCCATCGGGCACCTGTTCCAGGCCGACGATGGTGTTGCGCACGATGGGCAGCAGCGCATACAGCGCCAGTGCGATCAGCGCCGGCACCACGCCGATCGACCCGACAATGGGGATCAACATGGCCAGCAGCGCCAGCGATGGAATCGTCTGCAGCACGCCCACCACGGCAAGGATCGGCTGCTTGATCCGCCGCCGTGCGGCAGCCAGACCCAGCGGCACGCCAAGCAATACCGCAACGCCCGTTGAGATGCCGACCAGCATGAGGTGCCGTTGCGTCAATTGCCACAGGCCATCGGTCAGTTGTGCGAAGAACGCCCGGGCCGGCGTGGCGGCCGGCGCATTGTGCTGCCCGGCGAGAAACTGGCGCGCGACCTGCGAGAACGATTGGCCCTCCAGCTCGACCGCTGCGTTCATCGCCACCATGTCGTCTCGCTGGATACGGCCGGTGAGTGCCGAGATGGCCTGCCATTGCGCCGCGTGTTTCTGCGCAACGTCGCTGCGGTAGAGCAGCACCGCGTCGTAGCGCGGGAAGACGTGCGCGGTGTCGTCGAGCACGCGCAGATGCTCGCGGCGGATCTTGGCGTCGGTAGAGTAGATGTCGATCACGTCGATTTGCCTGGCACGCAGCGCGTCATAGGCAACGCCATGGTCGAGGCCGGTTGGATGTTGTGGCAGCGCGTAGTGTGCTGCGATGGCCGGCCAGCCGTCGGTGCGGCCGAGAAATTCGTGCGACAGGCCGAGGCGCAGCGCCGGGTGGGTCGCCAGATCGGCGAGCGTGCGGATGTGCTCGCGTTCGGCATCGGCCTCGCGCATGGCGAGTGCGTAGGTATCTTCAAAACCGAGCGGCACGCCCGCAGCCAGGCCCATGGGGCCAAGCGCACGGTTCACGTCGGCCAGCAGTGCGGTCTGATCTGGGTTGGCAGCTTGTGCCTGCGGCAGGTGGAGGATCTCGGCGGCGATGGTGCCGAGGTAGTCGGGGTAGGCGTCAATGCTGCCGTTCTGGAGCGCCGCGAAGACGATGGCGGTGTTGCCCAGGCCGGGTACGTGTTCGGCGGGGCCGACTTGGCCGGCGGTTTGCGTCAGGATTTCGCCCAGTACGTACGACTCGGTGAAGCGCTTGGAGCCAATGCGCAGCGCAGGCTCTGCAATCGCCGATGTGCTGTACGCCAGCCAGCCCAACGCGAGCCACACGAGGCAACGCCGGAGGGGAAAACTACAGGTCAGTCGCCGTGTATCCAAAGTTCGTTGAGGTCGGTCAGGCCCCAGTCGCTGGGTTCTTCTCGTGAAACGATCTGATCGCCGGTGTGTGCCAGGTCGATGAGCTCGGGCGCAATCCGCGTGCCCGACGATATGGAGAAGAATACCTTGACCGTGGGCGTGAGCAACGCGCCCGGCGTGTGTTGCATGACCACAGCCAGCCTGCCCGAGCGCAATCGCACCAGTGAGCCCACCGGATAGATGCCCACGCTTTTGACGAAGGCGTTGAATACCATCGGGTCAAAATGGTTGCCGCGCCATTCGACCATGCGCTGGATCGCGTAGGCAGCCTCCCATGCCTTCTTGTAGGGGCGGTCGGAGGTGACCGCGTCATACACATCGCAGATGGCGCCCATGCGCGCAAACAACGAGATGCCCTCGCCGGCCAGCTTGTGCGGATAGCCCGTGCCGTCCATGCGCTCGTGGTGGTGCAGGCAGACGTCCAGCGCGATATCGCGCATCTGGGTGTCGCCCACCAGGATGTCGTGCCCGGCCTGTGGATGAACGATTACGGTACGGAACTCATCGGCGGTGAGCGCGCCCGGTTTGTTCAGTACCTCGGGCGGAATGGCGATCTTGCCGATGTCGTGCAGCAGGCCGGCCAGGCCCGCGTCACGGACTTCATCATCGGACAGGCCGAGCTGGCGGCCGAGCGACACCATCAGTGCGCACACGGCCACGGAATGCAGAAACGTATAGCGATCTTTCGTCTTCAGGCGCGCGAGGCTGATCAGCGCGCTCGGGTGGCGGTCGACCGAGCCGGAGATCGCCTCGACCAGGGGCAACGCGTCGCGCGCCTCGATGGTGCGGCCCATGCGGGCGTCGGAGAACATCGCCTTGACGGCAACTTCTGCCTTGCTGATCAGTCGTCCGGCGCGGCGCATCTCCTCCGCGTAGGTGATGGGGCGCGGCATGATGCCGGCGTCCGGCTGTGCGGACGGCGGGCTGGGTGGTGCGGGTGGCGCAGCGTTGGCTGCTGCCACATCGGTGCCGCGCGCGGTATCGATCCAGACTTCTCGGATGCCGCTGGCACGCAGGCGTTGCAACTGGGCGGAATCTTCAACGCGAAAGCGGGCCCGCCAGAACGGGTGGTCCAGCCACGAGCCGACAAATTCCTCCAGATACATTCCCACCCGCAGGTGTTCGATGGCGATGCGCTTGCGCATGTTGGTGTCTAGACAATCGGATGCCTTGGCAGGGCACGTCCTATGCAGCGGGCGCAAGGGGGCGCTGCTGTGCCAATGGTTGCCATTCATCTTATCGGACGTAGCGGGCGCGGCTTGAGGGGGGGAAAGCCCGGTAATACCGGGTGCGACCGCGTGAGGCGAGGCGGTGCGGCGAACACGCCTTGCTATGTATGCGTGGCGCAGCAAAGATGGCGCCACACGCATGCTGTCGCCGGTAACGGCGCGGCAAAAAATAAGGCGGCCGGAAAGGGCCGCCTCAGCAAACCGGCACCGGCGCCGCTTGGGCGCCCGGCATCGGGGAGGGAGATGAATCAGGGGTGATGCAGATGTGCTTACAGACCGTCGGTGAACGGGTCGCGCTTGCCGGCCAGGGCGCCATCGGTGTACGGGTCTGCCTTGCGCAGGGCGCCATCGGTGTACGGATCGGCCTTGCGCAGTGCGCCGTCGGTGTACGGGTCAGCCTTGCGGGCACCATCGGTGTACGGGTCGCCCTTGGTCACGGCTTGGCCGTTGGTGTACGGGTCTTTGCCCTGCACGCCGGCTGCGAAAGCGGGCACAGCAGCAATAGCGATCAGCGAGGCGATAAGCAGGTTCTTGGTCTTCATAATGGACTCCACAACAGGGGGGTGAGCATTGCTACAGGGCAGATTCGCTGCAGTGCAGTAACGCGATGGCATAAGCTTAGTCGTTGCTTGGGCGGGTAAAAAGCAGTTCTCTTAAACTCTTTGTTCAAAAAACACGAACAATTGTGACCCCTCAGGCACCGCAATCTGCACATAAGTCATTGATATGACACATGAATATGAGATGCGGGATAACCCTTACAGCGAACATCTGACGGTGGCATCCAGCAAAAAATTCCGTCCAAGGGTGCGACAGATTGTTGCGTCGCATTACAGACCTGGGGATTCCCCCTCCCTCCAGTAAGGCGGTACGCCACTAAACATTCCACGCGAACGGTCGTTGAAGCAGGTGAGGGGCGACGCTTTCCGCCCCTGCTGCAAGGAAGACCATCATGACCATCACCACTGCGTCCATCGCCCGTTTCGAGATTGACGGCGTTGCCTACCAGGCGAGGCTGTTTGCCATGCCGTTTCACGTGCCGGAAAACGGCCGCGTGCGCGCGCATGCGATCGGGCGCCCGGAGATGCCGTTCAGTGGTGTGCATGTGCTCGCCCGGTGGCTGGAGGCGCGTGTGCTGCCCGAGGGCGTGGGCTTGGTGATGGCCGATCGCCTGTTCTCGCATGGCGCGGTGGAGCAATGGTCTGGCGCCGACGGCGCGCGCGCGGCCAAGGTGCTGTCGCAGGTGGCGTTGGGCAGCAAGAGCAGCCACCGCCTGTGGCGCAACACGGCGGCGGGCGGGTTTCGTGATGAGACCGCGTTCTTCCTGGGCGCTGCCTTCGTACAGACGGATACCGCTGTCGACGACGTCCGCCTGCTGGGCGATCTGATTCCTGCCGCCGAGTGGTCGGGCGTGGCCGATGCTGCGTCCACCATGATGGGCCTGCACCTGTATCGTCCGGACGAGCCCGAAACGCTGGTCGATTGTGCGCTGCTGGCGCCGTCCTGGACGGAAGCCGCGGTGGAACGTGCCGACGGCTATCGCGCGCTCACCCTGCTGCATTCCTTTACTGAAGACGACGAGGACATCCACGTCGACATTGAACTGCTGCCGCCGGGTCAGGTCGTGCTGCAGGTGGAGTCGTGCTCGACGCGCTTTTCTGCGCGCTTCGACCCTGCACTGCTGGGCCGCGACATGACCGATGCGCTGCTGCGCGACGCACTCGCCCTGCAGCACGGCCTCCCCGCCAACCTGCACTGACCTGAGCGGACGCTGAACCCGCCGGCAAGCTTGCGCTTGCCTTGCGCACCCGCCGTACCCGCTGCACAGCGCCACCGCTTGGGCGCATCATCGCGACTTTCTTTCCTCATGCGCCGCCGCCCGCCTGGGCCTGCGGCGTGTTCGCATGCCTGCCTTTGCCGTCATTCTTTCCACGTTGGCGCTCGATGCCATGGGCGTCGGGCTCATCATGCCCATCCTGCCGAGCCTGCTGCGCGAGCTCGATCACACCGGTGACATCGCATTCGAATTCGGCCTGCTGATCGCCGCCTATGCGGCCATGCAGTTCCTGTTCGCGCCGATCCTGGGGGCGCTGGCGGATCGGTTCGGGCGCCGGCCGGTGCTGCTGGTGTCGCTGGCAGGCGCGGCAATCGACTATCTGGTGATGGCGCTGTCGCCGCATGCGTGGGTGCTGTACCTGGGGCGTGTGGTGGCGGGCATCACGGGGGCCAACTACGCCGTGGGCACGGCCTATATCGCCGACATCACCGCACCGGCGGACCGCGCACGCCGTTATGGGCTGATGAATGCGTGCTTTGGTCTGGGCTTCATCGCCGGGCCGGCACTGGGCGGCCTGCTGGGTGACTGGTGGCTGCGCGCGCCGTTTCTGCTGGCGGCGGTGCTCAACGGCGTCAATTTCCTGATCGCATGCGTGGCGCTGCCGGAATCGCGCCGTACCGAGCGCGCGCCGTTTGCCTGGCGCACGTTGTTGCCGGTGCAGTCTCTGCGGCGCATGGCGCGCGTGCCGACGCTGCTGCCTTTCCTGATCGTGCTGGCCATCATCGAGATCGTCGGGCAGATTCCGCAGACGCTATGGGTGATCCACGGTGAAGCGCGCTTCGGCTGGGACACGCGTGCGGCCGGCCTGTCACTGGCCGCCTACGGATTGATGCATGCGCTGTCGCAGGCGTTCTTGACCGGGCCGATTGCACGCGCCGTGGGTGAGCGCCGCGCCGTAGTGTTGAGCGTGATGATGGACATGGCCGGCTTTGCAGCAATGGCGTGGATCAGCGCCGGCTGGATGGTCTACCCGACCATGGTGCTGCTGTGTATGGCCGAGATCGGCATGCCCGCCATGCAGGCGATGTTGTCGCGCCAGGTGAGTGAGCACGAGCAGGGCGAACTGCAGGGCGCGTTAGCCAGCATGGCCAGCGTCGCCGCCATGATCGGGCCGCTGGCAGCAACCGCAGTCTATGCGGCCACCGCGCAGTTCTGGTCTGGCACGGTCTGGCTGATGGGCGCTGTGCTCAATGGCGTCTGCCTCATCGTGCTGATGCAGCGTGCGGCCCGGCGTGCGGTTGAGGCGTAGCGCGCCGGAGCCGGCGGGACTTGGCTTACTTGGCGACCGGCGCGTTCCACGGGTAGGCCAGCCACGCATCAAAGCGCTTGGCAAACTCTCCGCTTTCCATGGTCTGCCGCAGCCATTGGTCGACGAAGTTCTTGAACACCACGTCGCGCGGCAGCAGGTAGGCCTTCTCCGAGAAATCAAACGGCGCCTCTGGGTGCACGGCGCACAGTTCCGGGTGTAGCTTCTGCTGCAGCTTGGTTTCCACCGCGTCGGTCATCATCAGGTCCGCACGGCCGGCAACGATCTCGTTGAAGATCGTCACGTTGTCCGGATACACGCGGATCTGCGCCTGCTTCAGATTCGCGCGCGCGAACTTCTCGTTGGTACCGCCCGGGTTGACGATGGCGCGCACGTTCGGCTGGTCGATCTGCGCCAGCGTTTGGAACTTGGCCTGGTTCTCGCAGCGCGTGATCGGCGTCTTGCCGTCGCGCTGATACGGGATCGAGTAGAACGCTTTCTTCTGACGATCCAGCGTCACCGACACGCCGCTCATGGCGATGTCGTAGCGGTCCGCCGCAAAGTCCTGCATCAGGGTCGACCACGTGGTTGGTACCACCTCCAGCTTCACGCCGAGCGCGCGGGCCAGGCGCTCGCCCATCTCCACGTCCAGGCCGATGAAGTGGCCGTCGGCGGGGTTCTTGTAGCTGAAGGGCTTGTAGTCGCCGGTGGTGCCCACGCGCAACGTACCGCGGGCGATGATCTCGTCGAGGCGGTTGGCGGCTTGCGTGGTTTGGGCCAGGGCAGGCACAGCCAAGGCGGCGCACAGCACGAATGCGCTGGTGCGGATGAAGCGGTTAAGCATGAAAGTCCCCATCTGAAAGACAAGCAAAAAGGCGCGGCCGCCGTGGCGCCGCGCCTTGCGTTGGCGATTCGCCGATTATTGTCCGGCCGCGGGTCCGGTGGTCTTGTTCCACTGCAATGCATTGAGCACCGCCAGCGACATCGCCGTCACGCCCGTCTTGATGGAAGGCTCCGGCACCGGCGCAAACAGCGGCGAGTGGTTGGTCGGCAGCGGCTTGGCACCCGGCTTGAGCGAGGCAAAGAAGGTTTGCGGATCATTCACGCCGATGAAGAAAAACATCGACGGAATGCCCGCGTCAACAAATGCCGAGAAATCTTCGCTGGCCGTGATCGGCGGCACGCGCAGCACGCGGTCGTTACCGAAGGCGGTCTTGAACATCGCCTCGGTGCGTGCCACCACGGTCGGGTCGTTGTTGACGGCCTTGCCACCCTCCGTGATCTTGATCTCGGCGTCCGGCGCACCCGACATCTCGGTGACCGCCTTGGCCGTGCGGCGGATGCCGTCGAGCATCTTCTGGCGTACCGCCGGCTTGTACGAGCGGATCGTGCCTCGCAGCAGCACGCTGTCGGGGATGATGTTCTCCGCGCTGCCGCCCTGGATGGCGCCGATGCTCACCACGCCAAACTCTTGCGGGTCTTTCTCACGGCTGATCACGCTTTGCAAGTCCACCACGAAGCGCGCTGCCATCATCACCGGGTCGATGGTCTTGTCAGGCGCGGAGCCGTGGCCGCCGCGGCCTTTGAAGGTGATCTCCAGCCCATCGGAGTTGGACGTGATCGGGCCGCTGTTGAAGACGATCGAACCGTACGGCCCCGGGCCGGTGTGCAGCGCAAACGCATAGTCCGGTTTCGGGAAGCGCTTGAAGAAGCCATCGTCGATCATGCTTTGCGCGCCCGACACGGTCTCTTCGGCCGGTTGCGCCACGAATACCAGCGTGCCGTGCCAGCGGTCCTTGAGCGACACCAGCGTCTTGGCTGTGCCCACCCACGATGCCATGTGGAGGTCGTGCCCGCAGCTATGCGCCACACCCACGTCTTCGCCGCGCCATTTGGTGTGCACGTGGCTGGCGTAGGGCAAGCCGGTCTTCTCTTCCATCGGCAGCGCGTCGAGCTCGGTGCGCACCAGGATCGTCGGCCCCGGGCCATTGCGATACACCGCCACCACGCCGGTTTTGCCCACGTGCTCCGTCACGTCAAAACCGATCTTGCGCATCTCTTCGGCCAGCTTGGCGGCCGTGCGCGTTTCCTGGAAGGCCAGTTCCGGATGTGCGTGGATGTCTTTGTAGAGCGAGTCGAGCTGGCCGTATTCGGCATTGACCGCGGCGTCTACCGCCGGCTTGATCTGCGCCACGTCGATTCCGCCACCTGCAGCAACCGACGCCTGTGCCGGCGCAGATGCACTGCCGGCGGGGCTGAACGGAATCTGCGCAAAGGCTGGCAGTACGGTCCCGGCCATCAACCAGGCGAGGGCTGTCCGTCTCAGGCGCTTCTGGCGGTGGGTCATGGGCATCTCCTTGTTGGCATGTCGTAGTGGGCAAAGTCGTTGCTTCGTCAATCGATTCGATTATGCAGGGGGATGCCGCTGTGCGCACCCGGGGTATCCCCAAGTCGACGGCAACGTGCCTGTGTGGGTCATCACGCTTGGCACTCGATAGGCGTTTTCCTAGACTGGGTTGGGTGTGCCGTTCCAGAGATCGAAACGCGGATGAATCCGACGTCCTGTCTACAGCTTGCGTTTCGCGATGCCCCGCCCGGTGAAACGGCGATTCGTGCGGCATTGGAAGCCGCGCAGCGGGTGCTTGAGCGCAGCGGCGTGTCGCCGCGCGACGCCTACGAAGCCTATCAAGCCTTTGCCACCGGGGCTGGCAGCCCCGATGTGCTGGCGCTGACCTTTGCCCGTGCTGAAGCCGAGGCGATGGACACGCTGGCCGCACACGGCTACGCCCGTTACGGCACGATCAGCCTTGCCGTTCTATAGCCCGTTCGATCGCCTGTTGGCCGATTTCGGCCCCGCGTCAGATTTCAGCTGTTTTTCCACCCAGCCGCCGGGCCGTTTCCGATACGTGACGATGGATGCGTGCGAGGAAATCGATCTCTGCGGCGCGCGTGGGCGAATGCCCCAGTGCTTGCGACAAATGTGTCGCCACGAACGACGATTGTGGCGCCAGCATGCTGATCAGGCGCAGGAGTTCACGCCGGGCCTGGGCCGCGTCGTAGCCGAGGTGATCGGCCAGGGCCAGCAGGGCATCCTGATCGATGGCGTCGTAGCGGGCTTGCGCATCGGGGGTGCGTTCGCCGTCGAGCGACAGCGCATCGGCATCCCACTCGTTGGCGTAGACGGCGGCGCAGAACAGGTGATCGTGTGCGGCCAGGCGGACGCCATCCGGGCCGATATGAAAATGCAGCGTGCCGGCAGAGGCGTTGCGCCCGCCGATCAGCAGGCAGAACACCATCCAGCGGAACAGAGATGCCGTGGCGGCTGTCGGGTCGGCGCACATGCGTGCGCATTGCGCGACCTGCTCAACGGTGATCGGCAGGAAGCGATGCTCGGGTGAGAGCCCGAGCAACTGCACAGCGGACACGACATAGCGGGCTTGCACGAGCGCGGTGTCGTCGCTCTTGCAGCGCAGGGTGCGATCCAGGCGCTGCACGACGGCGGCGGTTTCCGGAAACTGCCGCAGGCCGAGGAAGGGCGTTTCCAGCCCGATGCTGCGGCCGAGCAGCGTGGCCCAGCAGTGGTTGATGGTGGCGTAGGGCAGGTTGCTGCCTTCGCCCAGATCCAATCGCACAAAATGGCTGGATTGCGCAGCGTTGGCTGGCGCGGCAAAGCGGCCCAGCCACATCGACACCGGCAAGCCATTGGAGGCCAGGAAGGGCAGGCTGATCTCGCTGGATTCCGGCGCCGCACTCACGCCGTAGTGCGCGCGCGGTTCGGCCACACGCAGCGGTGTGGGCTGGCGTGGGCGCCCAACGCTTTGCTGAAACTGCAGGACCAGATCGCGCTCGGACAGGCCATCTGCGCGGCCGTTGCACGGCTTGAGGCCGGTGGGCACCAGCGATAGCGGGCCATCCAGATGCGGTGCAGCCTGTGCGAGATGCTCCAGCGCGGCCGCCGCGGCCTTGGGGGCAACGCGTGCCGACTCAGGTAGCAGATATTCAAAGAAGTGACGTACCGGCTGCGCCTTCGCCGTATCGGCAATGTTGCCTGCGGCGCGCGGCAGATGCGGGCTCAGGTCAAAACCCTGCGAGGAGGTCCGCCACCGCGAATCGTATTCGAACGCCCAACCGCTGCGGTCGCACGACAGTTGACCGATCAGATGCTTGTTCAGGTAGACGTCCAGCATGCGCGTATCCAACGTATTTGACTGGAGCGTGCGCGGTTGGCCGCGTAGCGGAGGATCCGCCAGCCACCGGGAATTGCCATGCGCAAATGCGATTGCGCGATTCCCTTGCACGCCCCTCTTCGACCGAGGCCCGAGCATAGCAAAGAAAATCTACGTAACAATCGGAAAAACCCGATTTCGGTGATGCAGTTTTCTGAAATCGGATTATCGAATGGTTAAGATCGATTGCGCAAAATTAGATGTTTATGGCGTCTATCTCAGTTTTTAGAATTTTTAAGTTCTGGCTGTAGAACCTTTGCTGAGGCCATGGAAGAAGTTTCTATGACGACTGGATGGCAAGGTATTTGTTGCAAAGCGAGGATTTATCGCATTCGTGTCAGCAATTTGTCGCGGTGCACGAATTGGTGCCAAAGCGCCCCCACAATGTGAAGGCCAACGATGAAATACACCGCATTGCCGACAAACTCATGTGCCGATTTAAGTGTCGACTTCAAATCGGGGTTTTCTGCCACAAATCGGGGTAGCGTCCACGTGAGGAAGGTGACGTCCTTGCCGGCGGCCTGCACGAACAGGATGCCGCTGATGGGCATGGCAAACATGATGGCGTACAGCACCCAGTGCACCAGTTTGGCGCTGGCGATCTGCCAGGCTGCGCCGATGTTTGCCGGCGCGGTGTAACGCCAGCGCGCCCAGACGCGTACGCAGGCGAAGAGCAGGATGCACTGTCCCAGCATCATGTGGATGGAGGTGAACAGTGCGCGACCGGCGGAGCCCTTGGGCAGCGTGCCCTTGTATTCGATGGCCGCCAGCGCACCCGCAAACAGCAGGAACATCAGCCAATGCAGGACGACGGAAGGGCGGGCGTAGCGCTCTGGGGAAGGGGGCATGGTGACGTCTTCTCTAGTGAGGAAACGTCACCCTAACGCACGCGCCGGTCAAGCAGATTGATCTCGCCCGGCCTGGCGGGCGAGATTTCACAAAAAGAACATCATCAGCGGCCCGAACGCGAAAGCGAATCCTTCTCGTTGGCAGTACTCACCTTTTTGCCCGGCGCCAGCACGCCGGTCGACAGCGACGTGCCAAGCAGGATCACCGCGCAGCCCAACACCATGTTGAGCGTGAGTTGTTCGCCAAGGAACAGGATGCCCCACAGCACGCCAAACACCGGGATCAGGAAGGTGACCGATACCGCGCGCGTCGGCCCCACGTGGGCCACCAGGCGGAAGAACAGGATGTAGGCGATGCCTGTGCAGGCAATGCCCAAGGCAATCACGTGCAGCCACACGCTGCCGGTGGGCGTATGCGCGGGCCATAGCCACACCGCCAGTGGTGCCAGCACGATGGTTGCCGCCAATTGGCTGCCGGTGGCGACAGCCAGCGGGGGCACACCGGTCAGGAAGCGCTTGGTGTAGCTGCTGGCCACGCCATACAGCACCGTGGCTGAGAGCGCCGCTGCCACCGCCACGCCGCCCTGCGTAGCATCGATGGCGGACGACCCACCCACCAGCACGATCACGCCGACAAAGCCAATGGCCAGCCCCAGCACACGCAGCGACGAGATGCGCTCGCCCAGCCACGCAAACGCAACGATGGCTGCGAACAGCGGCGCTGCGGCGTTCAGTACCGACGTGAAGCCGGCCGTGAGCGTCAGCTCAGCATAGGCGAACAGGCAGAACGGAATGGCCGAGTTCAGTACCCCAACGGCCAGCAGATGCGGCCAGTGCGCACGCAGCGCACCCATGCCTCCGCGCCAGGTCAGCACTGGCACCAGGAAGCACGAGGCGATGGCCACGCGCAGCGCGATCAGCGCAACCGGTCCGAACTGCGGCGCAGCAACACGCATGAATAGGAAGGAGCCGCCCCAGAGGGCAGCAAGCGTCAGGAGTTCCAGCACATCGGAGCGGCGCATGGGGTTGTCTCGTTATCGTTGTCGGGTGAGTGAAATCGGGAGGGGGCGGACGCCATTGTCCGCGCTTCAATCGTTTTACGCTGATACCAGATCCAGCGTGCCCTGGCGGTTGTCGTCAAGCATCGGCAGCCGTTCACCCACCTGCGCGGGGTGGCCTTCGAGCCGCAGCAGCGCGGCCTTGCGCGGCAGGCCGCCGGCATACCCGGTGAGGGCGCCGGCGGCACCCACTACGCGGTGGCAGGGGATGGCGATCGAGATTGGGTTGCGCCCCACCGCCGTGCCAACGGCACGTGCGTGCTCGCGCGTGAGGCCCAGGTGCGCGGTGATCTGGCCATAAGTGCTGCGCTGGCCGAAGCCAATCTCGCACAGCAGGCGCCAGACATCCTGCTGGAACGAGGTGCCCGCAGGTGCCATCGGCAGATCGAAGACGTGCAGCTTGCCGGCAAAGTACGCCTCGAACTGCGCCTGCGCTTCACAGATGATCGATAAGTCAGCGCCCGGTGCCATGCGCGCGGCGTTCACGGGAATCGTCTTCTGGCCGGTGAAGAACGCGCCGGTCAGATGCGTGCATGTGGCAGTCAACAGCAGATCGCCCAGTGGGCAGGGGAAGGTGTGGCGGTACATGGCGGTCAGCTCGTCACGGCAACGGGTGCGTCGGCTGGCTCGGGGTGGAGCGCATCGTCGCGGTGCCAGAGATGCATGGCGGCGTAAGCGCGCCACGGGGCCCACGGTTCGGCGCGCTCGATCATGGCGCGGCGCGTGGGTAAGGCGCCATCGCCGTTGGCCAGGCGCTTGCGCAGCACGTAGTCGCCCAGCGGAAACGCGTTGGGCCAGCCGAGCGCACGCATGGCGACGTACTGCGCGGTCCATTCGCCGATACCGGGCAACGCCTGCAGTGCGGCCAGCGTGGGGGCGAGCGGCACCAGCGGCTCCAGCCGCAACTGGCTGCTATCGATGGCGCGGGCAAGTTCAACCACCGCAGCGGCGCGGCTGGCCTGCAGGCCGGTTTCGACAGACAGCGCGTGCGGGTCGACCCGTGCCAGCGTGGCAGCGGATGGAAATGTCATCGAGAGACTCTCGCGCGGTTGCGCCAACGCGGTGCCATGCGCAGCCGTCATGCGTGCCAGGATGCGCCGCGCCTGCGCCAGTGAAATCACCTGCCCCGCGATGGCGCGCACCGCAATCTCGAAGCCGTCCACTGCACCGGGCACGCGCAGGCCCGGCATGTCGTCCGCCAGCGCGCCAAGATGCGCGTCCACCATGTCAGGCCGGCAATCCAGATCGAACAGGCGCCGTGCGCGGGCCAGCACGGGTGGCATGGCGTGCAGCAGGCTGGCCGACAGGGTGAGTGCGATGGCATGGCGTTGCGGCACGTTGCGCGCATGCAGCCAGCCGGTATGCCGTGCACCGGCATAGTCGACGGTGATCGTGCGTGCGTAGCTGTCGGCATCGACCACCTCCACGCCATCGACCGCACGGGCGCGCAGGAAGTCGAGCAGTGCATGCCACGCGAACGGTGGACGGTAGCCGAGCATGAGCGTGGGGCCGTCATCCGTGGCCGCTGCAACGGCAGTGCGGGTGCGCAGGCGCGTTGGGGCAAAGCCGTAGTGTTCGGCAAACCCGCTGTTCAGGCGCCGCACGCTGCCAAAGCCCGCTGCAAAGGCTACGTCGCCGACGGGCAGGGTCGTATCCGTCAGCAGTTGCTTGGCGAGCAGCAGGCGCTGCGTTTGCGCATATTCAATGGGGGAGACGTCGAACTCCGCGCGGAAGATGCGTCGCAGATGGCGATCCGTCACGCCCACGGCTGCCGCCAGTGCCGCCAGGTTGTGCTCCTGCAGGAAACCCTCGTCGATCATGCGGGCGGCCGCGCGCGCGAGATTGGACGACATCTCGCCCAGGCTGTGCCCTGGTGCCAGCTCCGGCCTGCAGCGCAGGCACGGGCGAAAGCCCGCGCGCTCGGCCGCGGCGGCTGCGATGAAGAAGCGGCAGTTCTTCTGCTGCGGTGTACGGACTGCACAGATCGGCCGGCAATATACGCCGGTGGAAGTCACGCCCACGAAGAACCAACCGTCAAAGCGCCGGTCGCGCGATTGCACGGCGTGGTAGCAGGCGTCGTGGTCGAGATGCATGGTGGTGGTCGGGGAGTTTGGAGCCTAGTCTAGCCCTGTCGGGTCGCATGTGTTCGCCGGATTCGGACAACTCCCTCTGTGCCTGAAAACCGATCCCCCGGCACAATGCGAACACAACAACACATCGGGAGACCAGCATGTCCAAGACCATCGTCATCACCGGCGGGGGCCGGGGTATCGGCCGCGCCACGGCAGTGTTGTGCGCACAGCGCGGTTGGTCTGTTGCGCTGCAGTACCGCGGCAATCGCGCTGCAGCCGAGGAGACGGTCGGCCTGATCGAACAGGCCGGCGGACACGCGCTGGCGGTGCAGGGCGATGTGTCGAGCGATGAGGATGTGATCGCCTTGTTCGAGGCCGCCGCCGGGCGCTTCGGGCCGCTGCACGGTGTGGTCAACAACGCCGGCATCGTGGCCGAGGCGCAGGACGTGGCCGACATGACCACGCACCGCTTGCGCACGATGTTCGAGACCAATGTGCTGGGCGCCTTTCTGGTGGCGCGTGAGGCGGCGCGACGGTTATCGACGTCGCGCGGTGGCGTAGGCGGTGCGGTGGTGAATGTGTCGTCTGCGGCGTCGCGGCTGGGCTCGCCACACGAGTATGTAGACTACGCGGCGTCCAAGGGCGCGGTCGATACCATGACGCTGGGCCTGGCGCGCGAGCTGGCCCGCGACGGCGTGCGCGTGAACGCCGTACGCCCCGGCCTGATCGAGACCGACATCCACGCTTCGGGCGGACAGCCTGACCGCGCACAGCGGCTGGGCTCCGCCACCCCCATCGGCCGCCCGGGCAAGCCGGAAGAAGTGGCCGAGACCATCGTCTGGCTGCTCTCCGACGCAGCGTCGTACGTGACTGGTGCGCTGCTGGATTGCTCTGGCGGGCGCTGATTCCCAGGCGCGGAATCCCCCCTCCGTTGTCCGTTTGCACCATCCCCAAAATTGGGGATGCGCTGCCCGGCTGGCGTTTCTACGATGACCGGCGTGTCGTTGTGGCTAGGACAGCCATCACGGCATCCGGCATGCGCCGTCAGAGCGCACCCGGCTGAATCCACGGGAAATCGGTAGAACCAACGCACGGGGGTCTCATGCAAACGAACAGCACCGGCCGCGGCCGGCATACGGGCACTGTTGTCTTGACAGCGGCAGCATTGGCAGTGGCGCTCCTGGTCGCTGGCTGTGGTGGATCGGACAGCAGTTCGACCAGCGCCGGCGGCGGCACCACCACACCTGCCTCGGCATCGTTGACCGGCACGGCCGCCACCGGCAGCGCGTTGCCCAACGCCAACGTGGCTGTGACTGACAGCGCCGGCAATTCGCCGTGCGTAGAAACCGCCATCACCACCACCGCGCTGGGCGCGTACACCTGCACGTTGAAGGCGGGCGAGACCGCACCGTTCTTCGTCGTGGTGACCGACCCGACGGGCAACACTGCACCGCTGGTGAGCGTGACCACCGTCACGCCGCCGGCTGGCTCGCCACTCACGCTCAACGCCACGCCGCTGACGACCGCCATCGTTGCGCAGCTCTCACCGGACGGCAATCCGCTGACGGTGGTCAACGCCAAGACAGTGGACGCGACGGCGCTCAAGACGGTGACGGCCAACGTGGTCGCACAGTTGGCGTCCGTGCTCAGCGCCATTGGCGCACCGGCCAACTATGACCCGTTCGGTACCAGCATCTCGGCCGCCACGGCGTCTTCCAGCGGCAATACCGCCGACCAGGTGCTTGATATCGTCAAGGTGTCGAAAGACCCGAGCAGCGGCCAGCTGCAGCTGTCGACGGTCGGTAGCACCACGCCGCCGGTGCCGCTGGCCACGGCCAGTGGCGGTGGTTCCACGCTCCCCGCACCGGCAGCCAATGTTTCGACCCTGACGCAGGGTGTGCAGGCCATGGCGAGCGCATTGACCACCTGTTTCGCGCAGCCCGTCGCGCAGCGCGCGGTGGCCACCGACACCACCGTGCCCGCCACCCAGGGTGGCGCCACCGTGACGTCGTTTGGTGCGGCCTGCCAGAACATCGTGTCGGACACCAGCAACGCGGGCGGCATCGCCTTCCTGCACAACGGCTACAACGGTGGGCAGTGGCTCTACAGCCTGCTGACCAGCAGCACGATGACGGGCGCGCAGTTCAGCGTGCCAGAGATCATGTCGTTCTCTCCGGCAGCGTCCAACGCATCCGGGCTGGATGAAGCGACCGTGAACATCAAGTACCTGGACGCCAACGGCAACCCGGGCAACCTGATCACGATGGCACGCTTCATTACGGCGGGGGCATCGAGCGCGCATGCGTCGAACTGGTGGCTGGTGGGCAATCAGCAGCCGGTAGACATCACGGCCAAGACGGTGATCCGGCGCGTCGAGCAGTTCAACCCAAGCTCCGGAAACTTCAGCCATTTCCGCAACGGGGTCCAGTTCCTGATCAATGCCGCCGGTCCTGGCACCGTCATCAACGGCAAGGGCAATTTGAGCTACGCGATCGTGACGGGTCCAGGGCTGCCGCAGGCGGGTCTGGTCTTCATTCCACCGGTGGTGAGCGGCCAGGCCTACATGGACCTGGCCAACAAGACGGGAACGATTCCCGCCTCCTATCAGTGCGGGAATACATCCACCACCAAAACGCCGACCTACAACTGCCCGAACTTCTGGATCTCCAAGACCACTGGGATCAGCGGTTCAGCGGCCTCTCAACTGGTGAGCGCCAACCCCGGCGGCGTCACCTGGGCGCAGTCTGCAGACAACCTCGACCCAACCGCCGTGACCAAAGGGGTGAAGTACACGATCGCGCTGTTCTACGGCTCGAATACGAACGCGGCAAACCCGGATCTGACTATCAGGAAGACGCTTCTGACGGACCTCGTCGCGGCAACGCAGGGCGTCAATCTGCCGTGGAATACGCCCGGGAGCCAGTCGCTGGCAGCGCTTGATCCAACCAACAGCAGTCTGAACGGTCCCCTGACGTCGTTGACGGTGGATTGGGTGCAGAACGTTTCGGCTCAGCAAATCGGCGGCGTTGCGGTCACCATTGACCCTGCTGGCACAACATACAGCCCGCAGACTGCAGTGCCCAAGGGGGCCACGTCGGCGGTCATCAGTCTGTCGAATGGACAGCAAGTCCCCGCGCTGACGACCAGCACCCCACGTTCGCTGAACTTCAGCTATCGCATGCTGGACAACAGCGCCAAGAGCACGATCTACACGTACAACTAAAGGGGAAGAAGCGGGCGCTACACCAGAACGGTGTCGCGCATCGATCAGTCTCTGTACAGCAACGGATAAGTCGGCAGTTGTACAGATCGTGGGCGTGCCTGTTGCGGGCACGCCCTTTTTTCATGTGCGCCGATCAGGCATCCGCCCCGGCCTTGAACGTGTCGCACTGGCGGATATCGCCGCCATCAAAGCCCTGGCGGAACCAGTGCATGCGCTGTTCCGACGTGCCGTGCGTGAAGGCATCGGGCGTGACGCTGCGGCCGGCGTTGCGTTGCAGGGTGTCGTCGCCGATGGCGTGGGCGGCGGTGAGTGCCTGCTCCAGATCGCCGCGTTCCAGCAGGCCACGCTTCTGCGCGAAATGCCCCCACACGCCGGCCAGGCAGTCGGCTTGCAACTCCAGCTTGACCGACAGCGCATTGGCCACGGCCTGCGACTTGCCTGCCTGCGCACGGCTGACCTTATCGGACACGCCCAGCAGGTTCTGCACGTGGTGGCCCACCTCGTGCGCGACGACGTAGGCCGCCGCAAAGTCGCCCGGCGCGCCAAACTTGCGGCGCAGCTCATCGAAGAAGCCGAGGTCCAGGTAGACCTTGGTATCGGCCGGGCAGTAGAACGGGCCGACGGCAGAGGTGGCGTCGCCGCAACCCGAGCGGATGCCCTGGCGGAACAGCACGAGCTTGGGCGGCTGGTAAGCGCGGCCGGCCTGCTTGAACAGTTGCGACCAGGTGTCTTCGGTATCACCCAGCACATGCGAGACCAACTGCTTGCTGCGGTCGTTGTCGGTCTCGCCGGTGGGGCGGGCGGGTGCATGCTGCGTGCTCTGCGTGGTGGGCGCGTTTTGCGACACCTGCATCACCATGCCCAGGATTTCCAGCGGGTTCTTGCCCATCAGCAGGCCAACCACCGCCACGATGGCGATCCCGCCGATCCCCAGCCGCATGCCGCCACCGCCAAATCCACCACCCGAGGATGCGCGTTCATCCTCAACGTTGTTGCTTTCGCGCATGTCATCCCAACGCACGTCTTTCTCCCTTGATGTGCAGACTCGGGTGTCACACCCGGTAAACTTTGCAAAGTCTACCCGCCTTGCATGCACACGGGCACGCCCTTGGATGGCCAAAACGTCTGTTTCTGGGGCGGGCGCCCGCACTGGCAAGGGTTGGCGGGTGTTTGTCGCAACGCACAACACCCGGCAAGGAACTTGCTATGCAAGGCTGACCGCCGCAACGGAGCCACACGGCAGCGCCATGCTGTCACGTACGTGTCATGCGGCCATTCCCGAATAACGATCGGCAACGTGCGATGTTGCCGACCCACGATCTTGAGTTCTCGCCATGCGTTTGCCCGCTTCCGTGACCACCCAGCCACCCGAACCCGCGGATGCACCGCAGCTGGCTGCCACCTATGTCGACCCTGCCGAGGTGTCTGACGTGCCGCAAGCGCAGCGTGCGCGCAAGCCGTGGTGGACACGTGCTTCACGCGCCATCGTCAACGGTGCATTCACCAATGTGGCGGCTGCGTTCATTGCCGTGACGGGCGCAATCTACGTGGGGATGGTGCACGCGCCGTGGGTGCGCGGTCTGGCTGGGCATACGTCCACCGCCGCGCAGGCCAGTGACGCGATGAGCGTGGCGATGGCGGCGACCCCGGCCAGCGCCGCAACCACGCCGCAAGCTGCGCAGCCTGATCCGGTCGAGGCAGCACGCGACCGCATGGAGCAGCGTGTCTACTCGCAGGTGTCGCCAGCCGCCGCGCACACCGTGGCGGCGACGGAATCTGCCAACGACGTTGACAGCGACGGCCCCGTCGCGAGCACGCCGCGCCGCCACCATCGCGGCACGCGGCACGCCACGTACCGCAGGGCGGCCAGCGCTTGGAACGCGCACTGGTACAAGGGCGCGTAAGCGGCGGCTTGAACGCAGGGATCAGGCCAGCCGCAGTGCGCGGTCGGCCTCGACAGTCTCCAAAGCCTGCAAGGCAGCAACCAGACGGCGCCGTAACGATTCCGTGACCGGCAGGATCGGTGCGCGTGTCTGCTCGCCGATGTGCCCGGCTTCGGCCAACAGCGCCTTGACCGGCGCCGGGTTGGGCTCCGCAAACAGCAGGGTAGCCAGCGGCGCGAGTGCGTGGGCCAGCCGCCTGGCCTCGTCGATGCGGCCTGCGCGGTGGTGTTCGACCAACGCTACAAACAACTCTGGGCGAATATGCGCCCCGGCCAGAATGCCGCCCGCGCCGCCGTGCGCGAGGCAGTCGAGCAGCGCGCTGTCATCTCCGCTCAGCACATCCAGTGGGCCGCCTTGCAGCGCGCCAAAATTGTCGGCCACGCATTCCTTGATGGCGACGATGTTCGCCTGCTCGGCCAGTACCAGCGCGGTATGTGGTGCGATGGACACGCCCGTGCGCTTGGGCACGTTGTAGAGCACCACCGCCCGCGACGTGCTGGCTGCCACCTGCGTGTAGTGCCAGCGCAAGCCCGCCTGCGATGGGCACACGTAGTACGGCGGCGGCACGAGGTAGCCCGCGCTGTTCCAGCGCTCGTAGTGGCGAATCTGCGCACAGACCTCACGCGTGTCGGCCGCGCCCACGCCGATCAGGTAGGGTGTGCCGCCATGCTCTCGCTCGCCACACGCCTCGGCGATCGTCTCCAGCACGGTGTAGCGCTCGATCTGTGAGAGCAGCGCGGCTTCGCCTGTGGTGCCCAGCGCGACGAAGCCTGCCACGCCTGCCGCCTGGTAGTGATGCACCAGGCGGCGCAGTGCGGCGGTGTCGACCCGACTGTCAGGACCATCGTGAAAGGGCGTGACCAGCGGAATCCAGATACCTGAGAACATGACGTGCCTCAGTGCAGCAGGTGGGCATGCCCGCGCTTGAGCGGGGTGATGCGGCCGAGCGTGGCACGTGGCAGGCCGCGCAGCAGCGCGCCCATGACGGCATCCACATCGGCATGCACGAGCTCCAGGTCGACGCTGATGGTGTGACGGCGCGCGTCATGCTGGACGATGTACAGGCCCAGCGCGTCGCCCAGCAGCGCATGCAACTGACGACGGACCGCATGTGGTGCATCGCTCGGTACCGTGACGCGCAAGCACACGTACTGGCGTGCAGGTGCAGCTGCAGGTGTCGCGGCCACACGGGGCGCTGCTGCCGGCGAGGGCGGCAGCAGATGCGGAACGAGCGAAGACAGGAGCATGGATCGGCCCATGATGAAGGGCGACGGCTCGCGTCGCCATGTCGTTGAACATGGCGACACCGTATCGGTTCGCTCGTAAAAAGCGTGAAAAAGGGCAGCGGGGCGGTGTAAAGAAAGAGTAAATGCTCAGGGAGCACGCCCCGCTTTGCGATGGCGCAGCGCGATGATCGTGAGCGAGATGCCGCTCACCACAGCTGCCGTCAGCACGTAGTAGCTCGGCGCCAGCGTATCGCCTGTCGTATGAATCAACCACGTGACGATGAATGGTGCGAACCCGCCAAACAGCGTTACGCCCAGGCTGTAGCCGAGCGAGAGCCCCGTCGAGCGCACGCGCGTGGGGAAGATCTCCGACATCAATGCGGGCATTGGCCCCGAGTACGCCGCCTTGAAGATGCCGGATACGGCCTGCAGCGCCAGCAGTGCGCCGATGGTCGGGTACGCACGCAGCAGCGCAAACATCGGATAGATCAGCAGGATCATCAGCACCGACGTGGTGAGCATGATGCGGATGCGGCCGATGCGATCCGACAGCGCGCCCATGACCGGCGACAGCAGGAACTGCAGCCCGCCGTTGAGCACCACCACGGCGAACGACTGCGCCGCCGGCAGATGCAGTTGCTTGACGGCATATGTCGGCATGTAGAGCTGCAGCACGTACACCGACACGGTGGATTGCGCCACCACGCCCACCGCCAGCAGCAGGTTGCTCCACTGCGCCTTGAACGAGGCCTGCGGGTCGACCGTGGTCTTCTTCTGCTCGGCAACGAACTCGGGCGTCTCGTCGAGATGGCGGCGGATATAGAAACCGACCGGACCGACCAGCAGGCCGAAGATGAACGGCAGGCGCCAGCCCCAGCCCTCCAGGTCCGCCGGCGTGAGCGATGCCGTGAGCAGTGCGCCCAGCCCAGCCGCGAGGATGGTCGCAATGCCCTGGCTGGCGAACTGCCAGCTTGCGTAGTAGCCGCGCCCGCGCGTGCTGTGCTCCACCATGAAGGCCGTCGCACTGCCGAACTCGCCGCCCACCGCAAAGCCCTGCACCAGGCGCGCCAACAGGATGGTGACCGGCGCCACGATGCCGATCTGCTGATAGCTCGGCATGACGGCAATCGCCAGCGTGCCGACGATCATCAACAGGATCGACAGCGTCAGCGCGGCCTTACGCCCCTTCCTGTCCGCATACATGCCGAGCACGATCGCGCCCACCGGCCGCGTGATGAACGACACGCCAAAGCTGCCCACCGCAAACAGCAGCGATACCCACTCGTCATCCGCCGGAAAGAACAGCTTGCCGATGATGGATGCGAAGAACCCGTAGACGAGAAAGTCGTACCACTCCAGCGCATTGCCGATCGACGACGAGATGACGATGCGGCGTGTGTGGGCCGCATCGGTTCTTACAGGACGAGCGGGCGCAGCAGCGCCTGCCGCAGAGGGGGCGGTCATGATGAGGGTTCCTTTGGTGCCGGCCGGGTCGTGTTTTTATGGGAGCTGCAACACGCTGCTTCGGCCCAGCCGACGAAGCAGCGTGCTTGTGTGGCGTTGCCTAGAAGCCCACAGCGTGCCCGTCGCGGCGGCTGTCGCTGGCAGCCACGTAGCCGTGGTCAGCGTCGTCCGACAGGCGCCAGATGAACTGGCCCGAGCCGAAATCCATGTACGGGTCGGCCACCGATTTGAGCTTGTGCCCGCGGGCTTCCAGCGCGGCAACGGTGGTGGCGTTCATGGTGGCCTCCACGTCGAGCGTGAAATCGCGGTTGACCTTCCAGCGCGGCGCATCGCACGCAGCCTGCGGCTGCTGCTTGTAGTCGAGCATGCGCACGAGCGTCTGCAGGTGGCCTTGCGGCTGCATGTCGCCGCCCATCACGCCAAAGCTCATCTGCGGCTTGCCGTCTTTGGTGAGGAAGGCCGGGATGATGGTGTGGAACGGCCGCTTGCCGCCTTCCACCACGTTGGCCGACCGTGCATCCATCGAGAAACCGAAGCCGCGGTTCTGCAGGCTGATGCCCGTGCCCGGCACCACCACGCCCGAGCCGAAGCCCATGTAGTTGGACTGGATGAACGACACCATCATGCCGTTCTCATCGGCGGCTGTCAGGTACACGGTGCCGCCGGCGCGCGGCATGCCGAAGGTCGGCACCTGCGCACGGCCCATGTCGATCAGCTTGGCGCGCGCATCGAGGTACGCATCGTCGAGCATCTGCTCGGGCGTGACTTCCATCGCGCGCGGATCGGCCACGTACTTGTAGAGATCGGCAAACGCCAGCTTCATCGCCTCGATCTGCAGGTGCTGTGAATCGGCGGAATCGACGGGCAGGGCGCCCAGATCAAAGCGGTCGAGAATGCCCAGCGCGATGAGCGCGGCGATACCCTGGCCGTTCGGCGGGATCTCGTGCAGGTCGTAGCCGCGGTAGCGCTTGGTGATCGGCTTGACCCACTCGGGCTGATAGTTGCGCAGGTCTTGCGCGGTCATGGCGCCGCCGCATTCGTGCGCATACGCGGCCATGCGCTCGGCGAGTTCGCCTTCGTAGAAATCGCGGCCGTTGGTCTGGCCGATGCGGCGCAGCGTGGCGGCGGCATTGCCCAGGATGAACTTTTCGCCCACTTCCGGTGCGCGGCCGTGCGGCATGAAAGCCTGTGCGTAGCCCGGCTGGTTCTGCAGATCAGGAATGGCGGCCGCCCACTTGTGCGCGACGATGGGCGAGACGGTGTAGCCGCGCTCGGCAATCTCCGCGGCGGGTTCCAGCACGTCGGCAAACGGCAGCTTGCCAAAGCGCGCATGCAGGGCAGCCCAGGCCGAGATGGCGCCGGGCACCGTCACCGCATCCCAGCCGCGCGTCGGGCGCTTGGGCGTGCCGTTTGCGTCTTCGCCGTACTTGTTGCGGAAGTACTCCAGGTTCCACGCCTGCGGTGCCGTGCCGGAGGCATTCAGGCCGTGCAGTTCTTTACCGTCCCACAGGATGGCAAAGGCATCGCTGCCGAGGCCGCACGAAACGGGTTCCACCACGGTGAGCATGGCCGCCGCAGCAATCGCCGCATCCACCGCGCTGCCGCCCGCGAGCAGCATGCGCAATCCGGCCTGTGCAGCCAGCGGGTGCGAGGTGGAGACAACATTGCGCGCAAACAGCGGAATGCGCACGGTGGGGTAGGGGTTCTGCCAATCGAAGCGGTGGGGCATGGCTCAGAGATGGAGGCGGGTTCAGTGGATCGGATGATTATTTGCGGTGAACGAAATTTAATAAAGCTAAAATTCGTTGGATATTGCTTAAGAAAAACTTGAGATTCGTCCACGCATTACCGTGAGTACCGTCCGCTTTCTCCGCACCTTTGTTGCCGTGGCGCGCCATGGCTCGTTTGCCGCCGCTGCAGAGCGCGTGGCGCTCACGCAGGCTGCCGTCAGCCTGCAGATGCGTGCGCTGGAGGCCGAGTTGCGCCGTGACCTGTTCGACCGCTCCGGGCGCACCGTCACGCTCAACGCGCATGGCCGCGCACTGCTGCCCCAGGCCGAGCACCTGCTGTCGTTGTACGACGCCATGCGCATCGGCGATGAACCGCAGACCGAGTTGGCGGGCGCGGTGGCGATTGGCGCGGTGGTGTCGGTGATGGGCTCGCTGGCACACGCCGTGGCGGGGCTCAAGCAGGCGCACAAGGGGCTCGATGTGAGGCTGATCACGGGCAAATCCGGCGAGCTTGCCGAGCAGGTGGAGGCAGGTGAGCTGGATGGCGCGCTGGTGGTCGAGCACCTGGAGCGCCTGCCCGCCAACCTGGCCTGGCACCCGCTCTATACCGAGCCGCTGGTCGTGGTGGCGGGGCGTCAGACGCGTGGCCGTGCAGAAGAGGTCTTGCGCACGCATCCGTTCCTGCGCTTTGACCGCGCGGTACGCACCGGCGCACTCATCGACCGCGCCCTGCGCAAGACGCACATGGCCGTCAACGAATTCATTGAGGTCAATTCGATCGAGGCGATTGTCGAACTGGTGCGCCAGCAGGTGGGCGTGACGCTGGTGCCGCGCCTGCGCCGCGCGAGCTGGGAGAGTGACCCGGCCTTGCGCGTGCTACCCATGCCGCCGCAAACGCCTGTGCGCACGGTCGGCATGATCGAGCGACGTGAGCACGTGCGGCACGGTGTGATTCAGGCGGTACTCGATGCGCTCGAAACCACACTTGGGGCTGCAGCGCCTAAACTTTAAGCATCACCAACGGGCCCCGGAGGCCGACATGAATGCGTTTGTCGAACGTTGGCGCGACGAGTTGATCCTGCTCGGTCGCGTGCTGATGATGCTGCTGTTCCTGATTTCCGGCTGGGGCAAGCTGACCGGTTTCCAGGGCACAGTCGGGTACATGGGGACGGTGGGCGCACCGATGCCGATGCTCGCCGCCGCCGTCGCGGTCATCATGGAGTTCGGTGTGGGGATCGCGCTGCTGATCGGCTTCTGGGTGCGGCCGCTGGCCTTGCTGATGGCGCTGTTCGTGCTGGGCACCGCGCTCATCGCGCACACCTTCTGGAATGTGGAAGGTGCCATGCAGACTGCCAACATGGTGCAGTTCTACAAGAACCTAAGCATCATGGGCGGCCTGTTCCTGCTGGCTGTGACGGGGCCGGGGAAGTACGCGGTGCAGAAGTCCTAGGGCAACGCTTTTAGCGCAGCGACCGCTGCACCAGCACCACCACCGCCAACACGCCGCACGCGACCGCAAACCAACTGAACAGCTGCGTACCCGCCAGCAGCGTCGCCTGGCGGTCGATTTCGGCCGACAGGCTGGCCAGCCGCTGCGGCGTGAGCGGGTTGGCTGCCTGCAGGTCCGAGGTGAAGCGCGTGACATGCGCGACGATCAGCGAGCGCGATTCCGCCTGCTGCGTCTGCAGCGACACCACGGCCAGCCCCGTGCCCACCGCGGTGGCGAACTGGCGCGCGATGTTCTTCATCTGATAGCCGTGCGCGAAGTCTTCGCGGTCGAGATCGAGGTAGGTCATCATCGCGATCTGGATCATCACCGTCCCCGGCGTCATGCCTTCCAGGAACGACACGGGGAAGAACGCGTAGTCCGGCGCACCGGGCATCAGGCTCGTCGCCAGCAGCAATGCGGCCGCCGCATAGATGGCAAAGCCGATGGCGATAAAGCGGCGCTTGCGGAAGAAGAACGGCAGCCAGATCGTCATGACAACGGCCACCACGGTCGACACCGCGCCGCTGATCATCAGGAACAGCGTGGTGGTGCGGAACGTGAAGCCCAGCCCGCCTTGCGACACCGCCGGAAACAGGTACGACCAATACCCGCTCATCAGGTAATACACGCCGTAGAAGCCGATGCCCCACAGGTAGCGGCGGCCGCTCAGGCGCGAGAGATCGAGCCACGGGTCCGGGTGCGTGCGCAGGCGGTGGATGGCCAGCAGCAGCGCAGCGGCACCACCCAGTAGCAACAGCGGAATCACGGGCGATGCGGTCAGCCGGTTGTAGCGCAGCTCCGACAGGCCCATCAGGAACGACAACGCACCGATGGCGATGGCACCCACGCCAATCCAGTCCCATTCGCCATCTTCCGGCGGGGCCTCGTGCGGGCGGCGCGCGGCACGTGTGCGCGGCTGGTGGCGTTCCGGTGGCAGGAAGAACATCGCAATCCACGCGATCACGGCCAGCACCAGTTCCAGCCAGAAGATCACGCGCCATTCGCTGTATTCCAGCACCTCGGCACAGATCCACGGCGCGATGGTCGTCAGCCCGAACAGGCCGACGCTGAACATCAGCATGGGCGGGATGCGCTCGTCGGGCTCGGTGGTGAGCTGCACCAGAATGCGCGAAGCCGAGAACAGCCCGCCCGCGCCCAGGCCCTGGATGGTCCGGCCGATGACGAGTTCGCCAATATTGTTGGAGGTTGCGCAGACCACGCAGCCGATGCCGAACAGCACAATGCCCGCCAGCGCGAACATCCGGTAGCCCACGTGCGCGGCAATGCGGCCGATGGCCAGGTTGGCCACCACGGCTGCCACGGCATAGGCGGTGACGGCGTACAGATACGCATCGGGGCTGGCATGCACGCCGCCCTGGATATGCTGGCCCGCCACGGCCATCATCTGGGAAGAGACGAAATCGAGGCCCGTGGCCAGGCCCACCGCCAGGCCAAAAGCGTGGATGCGAGCCGAAGAGAAATGGGGAAACGCCCGCAGAGAGGCGGGCGGAAGGATTTGCAGCGACATGTGCCCGAGCATAAACTTGCCCGCCAGCCGGATAAACGGCCAACTCTAGGAACACTGTCCAGTCATGCGAACAATGGAGTGGAACGACTGGGAAACCTTCTGCCGCGTGGTGGAGGCCGGCAGCTTTACCGCCGCCGCCGAGGCTTTGGGCATTCCCAAATCGACCGCCAGCGCCGCTGTATCCCGGCTGGAGGCCGCGCTCGGTGTGCGGCTCATGACCCGCACCACGCGCCAGCTGCGCCTGACCGAGGCCGGCTCGCATTTCTACGATGACATCGCGCCACTGTTCGAGCGCCTGCGTGAAGTCCACGCCGACACCACTGCCGCCAGCGAGACCGTGGCCGGCACGCTGCGCATCGCCGCGCCGTACGAGGTGGGCGCGCAGCATCTGACCGAGCCGGTGTGCCGCACGCTGGAGAAGTATCCGCACCTCCAGATTCAGGTGCACATCTCGTGGGAGCAGCCGGATCTGCTGGCCAGCGGCTACGACATCGTCTTCGTGATGGTCGATCAGGTGTTGCCGGATTCGTCCTTGGTGGCGCGGCGTGTGGTGCTGATTCCGCGCGGTTTGTACGCGTCGCCGACCCTGCTGGCGGAACGCCCGCCGCTCAAGACGCCTGCCGATCTGGCGGGCTGGCCGTGCCTGTCCGGCCCCGACGATGCAAGCTGGGCCTTCCGCCCTGTCGGCGAACCCACGGCCGAGCCCATTGAAATTCCCATCCAGCCGCGCCTGCAGACCTTGAATGCCGAGATGCGTGCCCGCGCCGCCGTGCGTGGCCTGGGCGTGGCGCGCATGGCGCGCTCCGTGGGTGATACGGAAGTCGCTGCCGGCCGTCTGGTGCGCGTGCTGCCCGATTTCGAACTGACGGCGTTGCGCGTCTACGCGCTGATGCCGGCCCGTAAGCTGGTGCCGCGCAAGGTACGTGTGTTCCTGGATGCGCTGGAGGCAGAGGGCGCGCCGGCCAAGCCTGCCTAGCCGGAGACCGGCGCCGGATGTCACAATCGGCGCTTTCAGACTCGGATTGTGAGGATCGGCGGCCATGCGTTTGCGCCAGATCGAAGTCTTCCGCGCGGTGATGCTGGTCGGCACAGTCAGCGAAGCGGCGCGCATGCTGAACGTGTCGCAGCCGGTGGTGACGCGTGTGCTGCAGCATACCGAACTGCAGCTCGGCTTTCGCCTGTTCGATCGCACCAAGGGCCGCTTGCAGCCCACCGCGGAGGCGTTTGAACTGTTCTCCGAGGTCGAGCGCCTGTATCAGGAGGTCGAGCGCGTACGGCGCGTGTCGGCCAACCTGCGGCACAAGGGGGCAGGGCGCCTGCGCGTGGCGGCCACGCCCAGCCTGGCACCGAGCATCCTCGCGCCCGCCGTGCGGCGTTTCTCGCAGCGGCATCCCGATACGCTGGTGCGCGTGTTCACACACCACACGGCTGAGATCGTGCAGGGCCTGCTCTCCCAAGATATCGATGTGGGCTTCGCCTTTGCGCCACCCGTGCATCCCGCCATCAGCACCAGGCCCGTTGCGCAGGGCCGCATCCTGCTGGCCGCGCCGCGCGCCTGGGTAGGCGGCAAGACGGATGGCCGGGCGCTGCACAAGCTCGTCGCGGAGAAGCCGTTCATCGGGCTGGAAGATCAGATCTCGCTCGGCTCGCTGGTCGGGCAGACGCTGGCGCGCGGCGGGCTGGCACCGCAATCGACGCTGGAGGTGCAGACGTATTCGCTGGCGCGCTCGCTGGTGGAAGAGTCATTGGGCGTAACGATGCTCGATCAGTTCACGGCTGCGACTGGCAGCATGGACCGCATCGCGCTCTTCGCGCTGGAGCCGGCGCAGACGTTTGAGGTGCGCGCCATGCGTGCCGAGCACCATGCACCGTCTTCGCTGGCGGATAGCCTGGTGCAATGCTTTGCCGAAGCCGCCCGTGCGTTGTCTGATGAGTTACCGCAACGCCTGGAGCCGACGCCGTTTGTCCTCAAGACCGGTGCAAACGTGGACGCTGCCGCAGCCGACTAACTTTTTTGTCGCACGCGCGTCTAACGGGTTCTGTTGACCTTGCAAGGAGACTGATCGATGCGACGTTCTGCAACTGCTTTGATCTTTGGCGTGGCGTTGTCTGCCAGTGTTTTCAGCGGCGTGGCCGTGGCGCAGCAATCGCCGGTGCCTGGCATGTCGTCTGAGGATCTGAACACCGCGCTCGACTTTGCCAAGGCCGGCCTGAACAAGGCCATCGACCAGGCGCGTGCCTACACGGCATTGCCGATCAAGGACCCGCGCGATGTGCGCTACACCTGCGAGGGTGGCAAGACGCTGACCGTGAAATACATGACAGTGGGGGAGTCACCGCTGGCTTCCATCGTGCTCGACGGCAAGACACTCGTCTTCGCCAATGTGATTGCAGCCTCGGGTGCCCGCTATGCGTCGGGCCCGTACGTCTGGTGGACGAAGGGCCCCACCGGCTTCCTTGTCGATGAGACCCTGCCCAGCAATCGCAACATGCTCTACCGCGATTGCAATGAGGCTACGAGCGGCCGTCCTTAAACTTCGAGCAGATCGCGCCCCACAATGATCTCGCCCTTGAAGTGCGGGCGCACGGCGTCCAGCCACACCGAATCTTCCAGGAACGGATAGCCGCCCGGCACGAAGTGCGACAGCACCAGCGTCTTCACCTTGGCTTCGGTGGCGATGCGGCCGACGTCTTCGGTAGACGTGTGGCTCGCCAGCAGATGCTCGCGCAGCGTCTTGGCGTTGGGCTCGGTGGAGAGCAGCTTGTCGAGCGAGGGCAGGTGCATCACTTCGTGCACGAGCACATCCGCGCCGTAGGCCAGGCGCACGAGGTTTTCGCTCGGCGCCGTATCGCCCGAGATGACGATGGAGCGGTCCGCCGCATCAAAGCGGAACGCAAATGCCGGCGATACCGGTGGGTGCTTGACCAGTGCGCTCGTCACTTTCACGTTGGCGTCTTGCATGACCAGCCCGCCTTCGGTCAGTTCGTGCGGGTGGATCATCGGCGCCAGCGGCGGGCGGCCTTCGTCGGCGATGCGGGTGCGGATGTCGTAGTCGTACAGATCTAGGAACTTGGTCGTCATCGAGGCCAGCGGGGGCGGGCCCCAGGCATCGACGGGGCCGGTCAGGTCGGTGGCCCAGGCGAGCAGCATCAGCGTGCCGTAGTCGGCGTTGTGGTCAGAGTGCTGGTGCGTGATGAAGACGTGGCGGATGGCCTTGAGCTTGAGCCCGGCACTCACGTACTGGCGCCCCACGCCGTTGCCGCAATCGACCACGTACGACACGCCGTTGATGACGATCACCTGGGCCGGCGCCGAGCGATTCTTCTTGGGCGTTGGCCCGCCGCCGGTGCCCAGCAGGATCAGCCGCGTGCCCTTGGGCGCGTCAGCCGCCGAGGCTGCCAGCGGCCAGCCTGCGGAAGCTGCACCGGCGCTTACCGCCAGCGCGCCAGCTTGCCGCATCCAGCGGCGACGGTTGTTGTCGAAAGCGTGCATGCGGCGGTCTCCTCTCTGTTGTTATCGGTACTCGCGCTTTAGCGGGGCAGCCCACCTACCTTCATGCCGGGCTTGATCCCCTTGCGTGCGAACCAGCCTTTGTTCATTTCCAGCGCATAGACACCGGCCTTGGTCGGGCAGTGGTTGTCTTCCGTCTGCGGCTTCATCTCAGCAATGTCGGAGATGGTGCCGTCGTCGGTGATGAAGGCGATCGACAGCGGCAGGTCGGTGTTCTTCATCCAGAAGCAATGGCCGGCGGATTCATCAAACACGAATAGCATGCCGGCCGTGTCGGGCATGGTCTTGCGGAACATCAGGCCGGTCTCGCGAGATTGCGGGGTGGCGGCCACTTCCGCCTTGATCTTGTACATGCCCATGGTCAGGTCGACGACGGGCAGGCCGGTTTGTGGGCCGGTGGGCGTTTGCGCAAATGCGCCGGTGGTGGCAACGGCCACAGACAGCGCGGCAAGCAGGCGGGACAGGGTGGTCATGGAGGGAGCGGGTTAGAAACGAAACGCTCCATGATCGGTACTCGGCCAGCCGCCGTCAATGAGACAGCGGCGCATGCTGGCAACGAAGTTGTTACCGCGAGTTTGTCGCGCGCGCGACAGCTTTGGCCGCATGTGCCGAGCGCGCTTTGTCCGCTGCTGGATCAGGCATCAGCGCCACGTAGCGCGCATCGGTGAGCGTGCGCAGGAAGGCGACGATGTCGTCGATCTCGTCTTCCGTCAGCGCCGGCGTGGTCCCAGGGCGGCGGTTCATTGGCACGGCGTTCACGTTGATGTTGCCCTGGTACTTGGCGGGCACATCGTCAAAGCGCAGGGGTGTTCCCTTCGTGCCCGGGTACCACTGCACCGGGTTGGTCGACCTCGTGGCGTAGAAGGCCACCGTGTCGCGCAGCGTGCGGAACACGCCGTTGTGCATGAAGGTCTGGCGCACCGCCACGTTGCGCAGGCCGGCCGTGCGGAAGTACCCGCACCACTGGTCGGGCTCGGGCCACTTGAGCTTGTGGGCGGTCTGGCAGAGGCCGACGTCGAAGTGCTTGGCGTCTTTGTTGGCGGGCAGCAGCGGATTGCGCGGCACGGCAATGGCGTCGTAGCCGAAATCGGTGAACAGCGAACGCTCGGGCCGCGACGACGATTCCACCATCAGGTGGCACGACGCGCAGTTGCCCTTGTCCGGGTTGCGGAACAGGGCAAGGCCGCGCATCTCGGCGGCGGAGAGCGGCGTGCGCTTGCGTAAAAAATCATCGAAGCGCGAGCTGAACGGCGCCATCTCGTCGCTCTGGAAGTAGGCCTCCAGCGCCTTGCCCAGTACGCCAATGAGGCGTTCCGGGTTGCGCACCGCCTCGGCGCCGAACTGCTTTGTCAGCGCTTGGCCTAGGTCGGTGCCGGCCACCTTGCGCTGCAAGGCGCGCGGCGACGGGTTGCCCATCTCATCGGGGCTGAACAGCGGGCCGCGGATCTGCTCGGCGATGGTGTTGGCGCGGCCATCGGCAAAGAAGCCGCCAAACGGCGAGGGGAAGCTCGCGTCGTCGTCCTGGAAGAAATAGCGCTGCGGGAGGTAGCGCAGGTACAGCAGCGACGGCGCGTTGCGCGCCGCCACGTGCCCCGGGCGGCTGCCAGCCGGCACGCCGATGCGCAGCGCCTCGCCGGCCAGCGTGGGCGCGAAGGCGCGCCCCGGGTCATGGCAGGTTGCACACGAGGTGCCTTGCGGCTCCGATAGCCGTGGGTCAAAGAACACCCGCTTGCCGAGCGCGACGAGGTTCGGGTCCGGCTTGAACGAGGTCGACTCGGCAGGCGGCGGCACGGCGTCCAGCTTGGGCGTCATGCCGATCGATTCGGCCGCCGCCGCACCCGAGAAGAGTGCGGCAGCCACCAACAGCGCAGTGCTCAGGTTTTTCAAGGTGCAACGAAGCCCGTCTTGTCGCACACCAGGCTGGAGCCGTTCTGCGTGCAGGTGGTCAGCAGCTTGCCGTTGACGGTGTAGGCCTTGAACAGCCAGCCCTTGGCGGGTGCCGGCTTGCGGTCCATCACCATGAACCCGAACGAGTTGTTGTGCGAGATGCTGCCCACCGTCACGCCAGAGGCCGGGCTGATGGCCGGGAACGGATCCGGCAGGGCCACGTCCAGCGAATCGCCAGCATTGCCCGCCACGATGGTCGCCGGGTGGTTGCTGGTGAAGTTGATGGCCTGGAAGTCATGCACGTGACCATGCAGCGCGACCTGCACGCCCGGCGGGTAGTAGGCCGTTGCGTTCAGGCTGTTCATGACCGACAGCAGCGCGGCATTGCCGCCCAGTGGCGTGCTGCCCGCGATGGGCACGAAGCCCAGGATCGGGTGGTGGTTGGTGAAGATCGACATCACGCCCGGCTTGGCGGCCAGCGTGCCCACCGTACTGAACTGCTTCTGGTAGGTTTGGAACCACGGGTCGTTGGTTGCCAGCGCCGTCGTACCCACCTTGGCCGAATCGAACACGATGACTTGCGTGTCAGTGCCGATGGCGACGGCGTACGGGTCCGATGCGTTCGCACCGTTGTCGTTGGCCGGGTTGTCGCACGAGCGGGCGGCAGAGTAGGGGCGCGGGTCCAGGAAGCGGAACCAGCCCTGGCCGGCGCGTGCGCATTCTTCATGGTTGCCGCGCACGAGCACCCACGGGGCGGCGGCCATCAGCGGAGCGGCGGGCTGGAACAGGTCGGATTGCCACGTATCCCAGCCATAGCCCCAGGGGCTGCCCTGGCAGCCGGCTACGTCGGGCGGGCAGGCGTTTTCACGGTAGTGGTAGTCGCCCACGTGCAGGACGAGGTCGGGGTTCATCGTTGCGGCCGTGGCGGCAGCGGTAGCGAACGGCCATGACAGCGGATCGTTACACGACTGGAACGTGTTGCTCGACTTCTTCATCCGGCAGCCGGTGTCCGCCAGGATCACCACGCGCTGCGGGTTGGCCTTGGGCAGCGGCAGCACGCGTGCGCCAATCGACGCGGCCTTTGCCGTGGAAGGCACCGTGGCCTCGCAGGCATTCACCGGGAAGGCCGAAGCTTTCGAATCGCTGGCGGCGCTGGCCGTGGTGCGCTGCGCAGGTGTGCCGGCGGCCACGCGCAGGCTCATGCGCGTGGAGGTGCCGTCCACCGTCAGCAGCGGGCAGACCGAGTTGTCCGCCGGGGAGGCGCTGTTCGTATACGTGGTGACCGCACGCACGACAGCCTGGTTGCTATCACCAATCTCAACCCATGCGGCCTGGATATTGCTGTCGCTGGTGGCGGCATCAGCCGGGGCGACCGGCGATGAGGTGAGCGGTGCCGAATCGGACGACGAGCCGCCGCAGCCGGCTATTACGGCAGCGGCGGTCAGTGCGGCAAGTGTGACCATCGTGAACACGGTGCGCTTGCGCCGCACCGGAGCGAACATCGATCGAATTTCCATTGCGCCTTCCCTGATTCTTGTTGTGAGGAAGGCGCAAGGTACCCAAGACAGATGGCGCTATTTTGACAGCCCCGCATGCGGGCTCAGGGAAATTGCAAAAAGTGCAGGCGAAAAAAAAGCAGACGCATAAGCATCTGCTTTTTCGGTATCAGCCGAGCCGCGAAGGCCCGGCAGAAACACCAACTTATTGCTTGGCAGCGTCAGCAGCCGGAGCAGCAGCGTCAGCCTTCTTGGCGGCCTTCTTGTGCTTCTTGGCGTGCTTCTTGGCCTTAGCCGGAGCCTTTTCAGCGGCAGCCGGAGCAGCAGCAGCGTCAGCAGCCGGAGCTGCCGGGGTTTGTGCGTACACACCAGCAGCGAACAGGCCGGCGATCAGGGCAGCGATCAGCTTCTTCATGGTGAATCCTTTTATTGATCAGTGAGTTAACCAACGACCCGCTAAATGAGTCATCTGCAATAACGCAGGCCGTTACGGGCGCGTTGACACGTCGCATCGATTTTTTTTTTGAGGTATTGAGGCGCAGAGGGCAGCGTGCGGATCGGGATGTGGCGTATGTTGCGCCGCGCAAAAAAGATGCCTGACATTCGAGCCCGGCCGATCGGGTTTCGGACGTATCCGATTGGACGAAACCGGCCCGGCCCCGAGAATCGCTCGGACTCTCCCAAGATCCGCCGTGCCGCTCCCTCCGCTGCTCTCCCATCCCCTAAAACCTGCCCGATTCACCCGTCGCGACTTTCTCTTTGGCGGCGGGGTGCTGGCAATGCTGGCCGTCACACTGGGCTTGCGTCGGGCGCCCGATCAGGCTGTCTCCAGCCTGGACGATTTCATGCTCGTGTCACAGACGCTCGCTGGCCAACCGCTCGACCGCCGTGTGGGGCTGAATTGTTTCAGCAGTCTGTACCGGGCAGATGCCCGTTTCGTCGACCACGTCCAGACTCTGGCGTGGCTGGTGCGCCGTCATCCTGGGTTGAACGGTGCAGGCCTGATTGGCTTGCTGGAAACCGATCGCCAGATGGAGTTGCGCGCCGCCGTCGGCCGGCTAGTCGACGCCTGGACCGTCCAGGCTGGCGCCACTCCCGCGCTGGTCGATGCCCGCAGCCTGATTGAACGCGCCTCCGGTACCACTCAGCCCAGCAGTTGACTTGCCGTTTCGCCATGTGCGCGACTGTGGCGGATGGTGAAATTTTCCGGCATAATGCGAAATTAACTCTTGTGTCTTATATAAGAGTTATGGTTTGTGCGGTGCACCGTGAGAGTGTCATCGCAGCCCGCTAGAATCACCAGTTCATTGCAGCGTGCCACCCTGGCCAACCCTGGGTGGCACGCTGTGCTGTCAACCCCCACCGTCCACCCGCTTACCTGCGGTCTGCACTGGAGTCGTCCATGTATCAACACATCAAGGTCCCGGCCGGCGAGAAGATCACCGTCAACCAAGACTTCTCCCTGAACGTCCCCAACAACCCCATCATTCCCTACATCGAGGGTGACGGCACCGGCTTCGACATCACCCCGGTGATGATCAAGGTGGTGGACGCAGCCGTTGAAAAGGCCTACGCCGGCAAGCGCAAGATCTCGTGGATGGAAATCTACGCTGGCGAGAAGTCGACCAAGGTGTATGGCCCGGACGTGTGGCTGCCGGAAGAAACCCTGCAAGTCCTGAAGGACTACGTGGTGTCCATCAAGGGCCCGCTGACGACGCCGGTGGGCGGCGGCATCCGTTCGCTGAACGTGGCGCTGCGCCAGGAGCTGGACCTGTACGTCTGCCTGCGCCCGGTGCGCTACTTCAAGGGCGTGCCTTCGCCGGTTAAGGAGCCGGAGAAGACCGACATGGTCATCTTCCGTGAGAACTCGGAAGACATCTACGCCGGCATCGAATTTGAAGCCGAGAGCGAAAAGGCCAAGAAGCTGATCAAGATTCTGCAGGACGAGTTTGGCGTCAAGAAGATCCGCTTCCCGGAAACCTCGGGTATCGGCGTCAAGCCGGTTTCGCGCGAAGGCACAGAGCGCCTGGTGCGCAAGGCCATCCAGTACGCGATCGACAACGACAAGCCGTCCGTCACGATCGTGCACAAGGGCAACATCATGAAGTTCACGGAAGGTGGTTTCCGTGACTGGGCCTACGCGCTGGCACAGAAGGAATTCGGCGCCGAGCTGATCGACGGCGGCCCGTGGTGCAAGTTCAAGAACCCGAAGACGGGCAAGGAAATCGTCGTCAAGGACGCGATTGCCGACGCCTTCCTGCAGCAGATCCTGCTGCGTCCGGCCGAATACTCGGTGGTGGCGACGCTGAACCTGAACGGCGACTACATCTCCGACGCCCTGGCTGCGCAAGTTGGCGGTATCGGTATCGCCCCGGGCGCCAACCTGTCGGATTCGGTTGCAATGTTCGAAGCCACCCACGGCACGGCACCGAAGTACGCTGGCAAGGACTACGTGAACCCGGGTTCCGAAATCCTGTCGGCCGAAATGATGCTGCGCCACATGGGCTGGACGGAAGCCGCTGACCTGATCATCTCGTCGATCGAGAAGTCGATCCTGTCGAAGAAGGTCACGTATGACTTCGCCCGCCTGCTGGAAGGCGCGACGCAAGTGTCGTGCTCGGGCTTTGGTCAGGTGATGATCGACAATATGTAAGCATGCGCCTCGCGGCTTCGGCCGTGATGCAAAGAAAAACCCCGACAGCTTTGGCTGGCCGGGGTTTTTTGTTTCGTGCGGTATTGGACCGGACGCCGGTGGCGCAATCGCTGCGGTTGCTCGCCTAGCGCGGGAGATCGCATGCCGTGCTCGTGCTAGATACCGGCCACTAGCTGCGCGTTGGCTGGCCGGGGATCTTCATTACGCCGACTCGTCAACGGCTCGCTGCATGCTGCTCAGCAGGGCATCTACCGAACGCGCACCCGATACGGTCTCCGTGCCATTGAAGACGAAATGGGGCGTGGCCAGTATCTCCCCCTTCATTGGGCGCCCACGCCGCGTCGGCTTCCGCGTGGCTGGGGGGCGGTTGCGGAGGTCGTCCAGGCACGCCAGCAGGGTCTGTGGTTTTACACCGCATTCCAAGCCCAGCCGCTCCAGCACCTGCAAGTCGCCAATGTCCGCACCCTCTGCAAAAAAGGCCTTGAATAGGCGATCGACTAGCACGAACGTTTCCGTGGTGGTGCCGTGTGCGGTCATGCAGCCGATCAGGCCGTGCGCTGCGGTGGTGTTGGGCAAGACACTGATGCGCTTGAAGTCGAACGTGACACCCGCGGCATGCCCAGCGTGCTGTATCTGCTCGCGCCGCAATGCTGCCGAGGTGGGGCCGCCTGATCGGCTCAGATAGAACGATTGGTAAGAGGCGCCAGCAAGCGGTGTGTCTGGGAGTAACGGGTGTGCACGCCAGTGCACCGCGGGCTCAATGGCCGGGTGCAGTTGCAGGAATTCGCGCAGGGCGGCTTCCAGATTGCGTGTGCCGATCCAACTCCACGGACAGATGAGATCGAAGAATACGTTGATGCTCAGGAGACGCGTCATGCTGTCAGTCATTCGCAGGGTTGCGGGCGCAGTCATGCCGGTAGTGAAGAAAAAACGAGGAGGTCACCCTCCTCGAAAGTGTGCCGGGGAGGAGAGAGGGTCATCTCCTCCTCGGTACGGGGTTGTTTCGAACGCGCGGCAGATGCCGCCGCTCACTGCCGGGGCAGGGCGGTGCCGTCGGCATAGCCGCTCGAATTGACGATACCCGCCAGGGTCGATACGTTGCCGGCCGGGGTGATCATGCGGATCAGGGAGCCATTGTTATCCGCCACGTACAGGTTGCCGTTGCTGTCCATGGTGATGCCTGCGGGATAGTCGAATTGGGCATTTATCCCCAGGCCGTCCACGCTGCCGTTGGTGCCAACGGGGGAGCCGGCCAACGTGGTCACCACGCCGGCGGCCGTGACCTTGCGGATGGTCTGGCCCTTGTTCTCCGTCACGTAGATGTTGCCGTTGCCATCGACGACGAGAAATTTCGGCTGGTTGAACGCCGCTGCGGTTCCGGTGCCATCGGTATGCGCGCACACCCCAGAGCCGGCCAGCGTGGTCACCACGCCAGCGGATGTGACCTTACGGATATGGCAGCCCTGTCCTTCGGCCACGTACAGCGTGCCATTTCCATCAATGGCGAGACCTTGCGGACTGTTGAAACTGGCTGCGGTGCCCGTGCCATCCAGACTGCTGTTGGCACCGGAGCCGGCCAGTGTGGCGACGACGCCGGCGGGTGTGATTTTGAGCAGGAGGTTGGTGCCAGAATCCACCACATAGACGTTGCCGGCTGTATCGACGGCAATGCCATTGGGCGTGCTGAAGGAGGGGCCGGGGCCGGCCAGGGTGGTCACCACACCGGCAGGTGTGATCTTGCGGATAGTCTGGCCGATATCGGCCACATAGAGGTTACCGGCACTGTCGGCGGTGATGCCCACCGGCACGACGAAGCTGGCTGCTGTCCCGGCCCCATCTTTCTCGGCGTGCGTACCGGAGCCGGCAAACGTCGACACCACACCGGTCGGGGTGATCTTGCGGATTCTGGCGTTAGCTCCATCGGACACGAAGAGATTGCCGCTGCCGTCGATGGTCATCCCGAGCGGTCCGTCGAACTGCGCCGTGGATTGGAAGTTGAGGATGATCTTGACGGATTGCTGCAACGAGCCAGCCGTGGCTGTGACGGTGGCCACATCGTTGATGGTTGTGTCGGCTGGGTCAGGGGTATACGTCACCGTGGCACCTGTGGAGGCGCTCAGGCTACCGCGTCCACTTGTGAGGGCCCACTGCACGGTGGCAGCTGAATGAGCGATGGTTGCCGTCAAGGACACCGGGGCGCCAGCAGGCGTGGTAGCGGCAACGGAAGGTGACACCGACAGCGTGGCGCTTGGCATGACCGAGATCGTCGCGCTGAACGGCGCGCTGCTGCCATCGGTGGCGCTGATGGTGGCAACCGTTGCGGTGGACAGCGTGGCGGGCGGCGTGTATGTGGCACTGCCATCGGCATTGACCGTGATGTTGCCGACCGAAGCCATCCACTTCAGCGTGCCGTGGCTGATCGTTGATGGCACGGTGAGCGTAACGCTGCCGCCGCCGGCCTGTACCGAGGGGCTGCTCAGTATCAGCGTCTTCTCGCTCGCTGGCTTGAGCATGATGCTGACGGATTCGGTACGGCCGCCTGCGGCAACGGAGATGACGACCGGCGTGTCGCTGGTGACGGCTCCTGGCGTAAAGATGGCGTTATGGCCCTGCATGCCACTGAGCGCGCCGACGGTATTTGGAGCAGACCAGATTGGCGCGCCGTTGGTGAACTGCGGCGAAACGGACAGCGCAATCGGCGCATCACCCACGTACCACGTGACCTGGCTGGCCACCGGGTTCAGCACAGCTGCGTGCACGGTGATCGTCTTTGAGACGGTGGTGCCGCCCGCAACGGCCGTAATGGTGACCTGCGTATCAGCCGGTACGGTCGGCGGTGGCATGTAGGTGACGGTGGTGCCCTGTGTTGCGCTCAGCGAGCCCGGGCCGGTCAACGACCAGGTGGCCGCGCTATTGGCGGTGAGGACCATCTGACTGCCGCCGCCAAAAGTGTCCAGGCCCATGAGGCTGTCAACGGAGAGCGGGGTGGCCGGTGAAGTCGTGGCGATCGGCTCGGCGGGGGAGGAGTCGCCTCCACATGCCGGCAATAGAACCGTGGAGGCGCAGAGCAACGCGCCACTCAGCGCGATCGGGTATCTGAACATGGCAATTCGGGAATGGAATGAAGAAGCAAGACGATGTGTTTGCACCGCGACCAAAGCCGCGCGTGCCACATACGAAGGCAACTTATCGCGTGTGAGTGGGGGTGTGGCGGCCACGAGTTTTGCGCGGCGGCACGATTGTTTTGCGGGCGGGAAAAATCTTGGTCGGGCGGCAATCAGCGCAAAAACTTTAGCGTGCGAGGCGCCGGAGATCGCCGCCAATTTCTGCCCGGAGCGTGCTTTAATCGCGCCCATGGCTGACGACACTCCCGTCTCTCTCTCTTCAGATCCGTTGCGCGGACAGCGCATCCTGGTCGTCGACGATGTCGACGAAAGCCGCATGCTGCTGGTGGATTTTCTGCAGCGCCGGGGTTGTCGCGTCTACATTGCGCGCGACGGTCAGGATGGCGTTCAGAAGGCGCAGAGTGTGCGGCCCGACCTGATCCTGATGGACATTCGCATGCCGGTGTGCGACGGCATGACTGCGTGCAGGCTGCTCAAGGCCAATCCGGCCACGCGGGCCATTCCGCTGATCTTTCTGACCTCTGCAGCGTTGCCGGAGGAGCGCGTGGCGGGGCTGGCAGCGGGCGCTGTGGACTACGTGACCAAGCCCTTCGACTTTGAAGAGGTGCGCCTGCGTTTGTGCATTCACCTCAAGCCCATCGCCATGCCAAGCGGTGCGCCAACGGAAGGCGATGTGAACGCAGCCTCAAGCACGCTGGATGCGATTCTGTATCGGGCGACACGCAAGCTGCTGCTTGAGCGGCTTGGAGAAACGCCCAGCCTGGTGGAATTGGCGGCTGCAGTCGGCACCAATGCGCGCCGGCTGAATGGGGCATTCAAACAATGCGTTGGCGTGACCGTGTTCGATTTTCTGCGCGAGGAGCGTATGAAGGAGGCGCGGCGCATGTTGTCCGAGACTGCGCTCGACGTGCAGACGATTTCTCGGGAGCTGGGTTACAGCAGCGCAGCCAATTTCTCCACCGCATTTCGTGACCGCTTTGGCCTGCCGCCGAGTCAGTTCCGGCAGGGTTCTGGCGGCAACACGTGAGCGCTCGCACATCCGCTGTCACAGCGTGGCGCCCGGGTTTGCGCTGGGCGATATGCGTGACGCTGGTGATGGGGCTGTTCATCTGGGTGTTCGGCCAATCAGCCTGGGCTACGCCTGTTGACGTGGGGCAGGCCGAGGGCAGAGGTGATAAGCCCGTTGCGCTGCTGTCTCATCTGTCCGTGCTGGAAGACAAGACCGGTCAGATGGATCTCGGAGCGGCGATGGCCAGCACCGGCTGGGCAGCCATTGCCGGCGAAACCTTGAACCCGGGCTATACCGCCTCCCGATTCTGGTTGAAAGGAACGCTCTACAACAGCGGCGCACAGCCGGTTACGCGCTGGCTGGCGGTCGGCCCCGCGCGGTTGGAGTCGGTTGACTATTTTCGGCTCGCGCCGGGTGGGCATGCCGTGCTCGAAACGATTCTGAGCGGCAATCGTCTGCCACTGGATGCCCGACCCGTCACGGCCATGATTCCGGTTTTCCCGATCACGCTGGCCCCGGGCGAGCAGATGACGTTTGCCTTGCGGCTCCACAGCCGGTCAGCAGTCGACATCAATCCCGAACTCTGGGAGCCCGCTGCATTCCGGCAACAGGAAGGTTTTGACTTGATGCTGCAGGCATTCCTGGTCGGGCCCGCATTGATGCTGGCGCTGTACGCGTTGATCCAGGGGTGGTCGGGGCGTGACCGCAGCTTCCTGTTGCTGTTCGGGTGGATCTGCCTGGCTGTGCTCTACAGCATGGCTATTCAGGGGTATCTGTATCGCTACATCCTGCAGGCTGGTGGCGCGTGGGTGCTGCGTGCGCCCTCAACGCTGGGTGTGCTCACCAACGTGTTCTACGCCGCGGCAACCATGACCTTTGTGGGGTTGGGGTGCGTCGCAGCGTGGAAGTGGACCTACCGTATCGTCATTGTGCTTCTGCTGGTCGGGTGTGCCTGGACCATGCTGGGGGACTACCGTGCCGGGGCTGTTTATTCCAACGTCGTGGTTGGTGTGTTCAATGTGTTGTGGGCGATCTCGATGGTAGATGCCTGGCGTCGAGGTCTGCCCAACGCACGGCTGTTCATTTTGACTTTCGGCGTGGTGTGGGCCGTACAACTGGTGGGGCTGCTGGAGTTCCACGGTATTCTGAACCGCGGCTGGCACGCCGGCCTGGGCTTGTCCTGGCTGGTGGAACTGGCGACGCTGCTGATGATGGGGGCGCTGGTCATCCAGCGCTCGCGGGAGCGGTCCACCGCGCACGCCGCGATCCAGCAGGCACTGCTGGATGCCAAGAGCCAGGAGCAGCTCAAACTGGAGCACGCCGTCGTCGAGCGTACGCAGGAATTGCGCACGGCACTCATTGATGCTGACGAAGCGAACCGCGCCAAGACCGACTTTCTCGCCCGCATCAGCCATGATCTGCGAACACCGTTGACGTCGATCATCGGCTTTGCCGAGCTGGTGCAGACGGCGGGTCAGGAGAACGCAGAGCGAGGCCGGATCATCGGCCGCAGTGCCCGGCACATGCTCGCCATGGTCAATGACCTGATCGACTACGCACGCGGTGGTGAGCCCGATGCATTGCACAGTGCGCCGGTCTACGTGCATGCCCTGCTCGATGCGGTTGTGCAGGAGGGTGCTGAACTGGCGCGACGCCGCGGCAATCAGTTCAGCTTCCGTATCGAGCGTCCGTTGCCGCCCGTGCTGGAGCTGGATGCGAAGGGCCTGCGGCGGGTGCTCGGCAATCTGCTGGACAACGCAACCAAGTACACCACCGATGGCCGTATCGAACTCCTGATCGACTGTGAGGGCGAGGCCGGGATCGCACACCCGGTACGGCTGACATTCATCGTCAAGGACACCGGGCCGGGTATCGCCGCCAAAGATCAGCAACGCATCTTCGAACCCTTTCAGCGGTTGGACACGGCGCGCACGCAGCCTGGCACCGGGCTGGGATTGGCGATCGTCCGGCAATGGATCGAGCGTATGGGCGGTTCGCTGAAGATCGACAGCGCGCTGGGTGCCGGCACGTCGATGCGCCTGGAGGTGAGTGCAACAGTCGCCACCGAAGATGCGGTCTCGCGTCACCACGTTGCCGACATTGGCGCGGTTGTGCCCAGCATCGACGGCAGCGGCCTGCGCATCTGGATTGCAGAGGACACGGCGGACATCCGCCGCTTGCTTGCCGACGAGTTGTCGAGCCTGGGCTTTACTGTCGAGACCGCGTCGGACGGTGTCTCGATCATCGAGCGGATGACGCAGGCGGGTGACGCCCGCCCCGATCTCGTATTGACCGACTACCTGATGCCTGGCGCCGATGGTATTGCCGTGCTGCTGGCTGCGCGGCAATACCTGCCTGGGGTTCCAGTGGTGGTCCTGTCGGCGATTCCGCAACCAGCGTCGGCCAGCGACGATCCTGCAGCGCCCGAGTTTGATGCCTCTCTGCTCAAGCCGATCAATCTGGCCGAGTTGCAGGAGACCCTGATGCGCTTGCTGGGGCTGCAACGGCTCCCACCGGTGGTGGACGCTTCAGAGGTGGTGCCACTGGTAGACCCGCCTCCGCAAGCGTGCGCTGTTGCGCTGGCATTGATCGACTTGGGTGCGATCTCGGATCTGATCGACTGGGCCGATGCGCTGCGTTCCGAATACCCGCAATGCGACGCGTTTGCCATGCGAGTCCGTCAACTGGCCACCCGTGGCGATTTGGCCGGGCTGCAGCGGCTTTGCAGCCCAACAACCGATGAGGCTTGCGGCCACGAGTGATGGAGCGGGGCCAATTGCAGTGTGGCAGTGCGGTTTTCCACCGAAAACCCCAAGGCAGAAACGCGCTTGCGGGCGTGCACGTAGCAAATGCATCACAGGCTTCCTGAGGAATCGTTTGCCAGTCCCGCACGGGATGACTAGACTGCCCCTCATGTGACTTTCTGTGCCACCGGCAGGAAGCTCCGCCGATGGTACTGGCTGCACTCTCGATCGCCCCGACCCCGTGAGCCCCAACGACCGCCGACTCCTCCGCCATCTGCTCGTCATCGTCACCATCAAGGTGATGGTGTTGGGCGCGCTGTGGTGGGTGTTCGTGCGGGACGTCCGCGTGCCGGTCGATGCCGAGCGTGCCGCCGATCGTCTTGGCATGACACCACCAGCGCAGGGAGGGCATCCGTGATATCCGAGCACTTGGTCGATCTATCCAGGCTGCAGTTTGCGGCCACGGCGTTGTACCACTTCCTGTTCGTGCCGCTTACGCTGGGCATGGTCTGGCTGCTGGTCATCATGGAGAGCGTCTACGTGATGACCAACAAGGTCATCTGGAAAGACATGACGCGCTTCTGGGGCAAGCTGTTCGGCATCAACTTTGCGCTGGGCGTGACCACCGGCATCACGCTCGAATTCCAGTTCGGCACCAACTGGGCGTACTACTCGCACTACGTGGGCGACATTTTCGGGGCGCCGCTGGCCATTGAGGGGTTGATGGCGTTCTTTCTGGAATCCACCTTCATCGGCCTGTTCTTCTTCGGGTGGGATCGCCTCACCAAGACACAGCACTTGTTGGTGACGACGCTCATGGCGATCGGCACCAACCTCTCCGCGCTGTGGATCCTGATCGCCAATGGCTGGATGCAAAACCCGGTGGGTGCCGACTTCAACTGGCAGACCATGCGCATGGAGATGTCGGACTTCTGGGCCGTCGTCTTCAATCCGGTGGCGCAGGCCAAGTTCGTGCATACGGTGTCTGCCGGCTACGTGACGGGCGCGATGTTCGTGTTGTCGATTTCGAGCTGGTATCTGCTGCGTGGGCGCGATGTGGAATTCGCGCGGCGCAGCTTCCGTGTGGCAGCGGCATTTGGGCTTGCCAGCGTGTGCTCGGTGATCGTGCTGGGTGACGAATCCGGCTATACGGTGGGCGAAGCGCAGGAAACCAAGATGGCCGCCATCGAAGCCATGTGGGAAACCGAGCCCGCGCCGGCCAGCTTCAACATGATCGCGTCGATCAACCAGCGCGAGCAGAAGAACGACTGGGCGGTCGAGATTCCCTATGTGATGGGCCTGATTGGCACACGCTCCGTGTCGAAGCAGATTCCGGGTATCCACGAGATCAAGGTGCGCAATCGCGGCCGCATTGTCAGTGGCATCGAAGCGGTGGCCGCGCTGGAAACGCTGCGCAAGAACCCGGACGATGCCGCTGCCCACCAGACGCTGCAGATCCACCAGCAGGATCTGGGCTTCGGTCTGCTGCTCAAGAAGTACGTGACCGATGTGCGGCAAGCCACGCCCGAGATCATCGACAAGGCTGTCGACGACACCGTGCCGCGCGTATGGCCGATGTTCTGGGGTTTCCGCGCCATGGTTGGATTGGGCTTCCTGATGCTGGCGCTGTTTGGCCTGTCGTTCTGGAGCACGCTGCGGCCGCAACGCAAGGCGCCGGCTTGGCTGCTGCGCTGGGCACTGTGGATGCTGCCCGCACCGTGGCTTGCTGCAGAGCTTGGCTGGGTCGTCGCCGAGTACGGCCGCCAGCCGTGGACGATCTACGGCGTATTGCCCACGCACCTGAGCGTTTCGACGCTGAGTGAGGCCAGCCTGTACGGCTCGCTGGCAGGATTTATTGGTTTCTACACGCTGCTGTTGATTGTCGAGATGTACCTGATGATCAAGTTTGCGCGGCAGGGCCCCGGCAGCCTCGGCACCGGTCGCTACGATTTCGAAGCCGCCCACGCTTGAGGAGGCCACCATGTTCGACTATCCCACCCTCAAGGTCATCTGGTGGCTGCTGATCGGTGTGTTGCTGATCGGCTTCGCCATCATGGACGGGCATGACATGGGCGTCGGCACGTTGCTGCCCTTCGTCGGCAAGACGGACGACGAGCGGCGTGTCGCCATCAACACCATCGCCCCGCACTGGGACGGCAATCAGGTTTGGTTCATTACCGGCGGCGGCGCGATCTTTGCAGCGTGGCCGCTGGTGTATGCCACCGCGTTCAGCGGGTTCTACTGGGCAATGCTCGCGGTGTTGTGGGCCTTGTTCTTCCGCCCGGTCGGGTTTGACTACCGCAGCAAGATCCACAACGCCACGTGGCGCAAAGCGTGGGATATCGGCCTCTTTGTCGGGGGCGCGGTGCCGCCGCTCATCTTTGGCGTGGCGTTCGGCAATCTGCTGCAGGGTGTGCCGTTCCATTTCGACACCTTCATGGTGGTGACGTACACCGGCACCTTCTGGCAATTGCTGAACCCGTTCGCCATCCTCACGGGCGTGGTGTCGAGCGCGATGATCACCATGCACGGCGGCATCTATCTCGCGCACCGTACGGAAGGGGCGATCCAGCAACGTGCGACGAAGGCCGCAACCGGCGCCGCGATTGTCGCCGTGATTGCCTTCGTAGCGGCGGGTGCATGGCTGCGCTGGGGTGGCATCGAAGGCTATGCCATCACCTCGGCCATTGACCCGGCTGGCGTGTCCAACCCGATGGCCAAGACGGTGGCACGCGCCGCCGATGCTTGGTGGCACAACTACCAAGTGCAGCCGTTGCTCTGGCTGCTGCCCTTGCTCGGCGTGATTGGGCCGCTGCTGGCGACGATGCTGGTGCGGGCAGGGCGCACGTTGATGGCCTTCGTGCTGTCGGCGCTGGGGCTGGCGGGCATCATCACCACGGCGGGCGCTTCGATGTTCCCGTTCGTGCTGCCGTCATCCAGCATGCCCGCCGCCAGCCTGACCGTGTGGGACAGTGTCTCCAGTCACTTCACGCTTGGCCTGATGTTTTGGGCGGCGATCATCTTCACGCCGATCATCCTCGTCTATACGAGCTGGTGTTACCGCGTGATGCGAGGCAAGGTAACGGTCGAACATATCCGGGCCAACGAGCATTCGCTCTACTAACCGCAGGAGGACATGGCATGTGGTATTTCACTTGGGTCCTGGGGGTCGGTTTTGCCGTATTGCTGGCCGTGCTCAATGCGATGTGGGGTGAGGTGAGCGACGCGCGCGCCGCGGGTGTCGCAACAGACGAGGACCGCGTGTGAGCACTGCCGACAAGCCGCGCATCCACGCGGCAAGCCTGAGCACCGGGCTGGTTGTCATGGCGGTCGGCACGGTGTATCCGTACATCGTCACCAATGGCGCTGGCCATGCGGACCATACCCTCGCCATGCTGCTGTTTTGGGCGATGAGCGCGGGGTTGGTGCGCGGTGTGGGGTTCATTCCGCGCCACTGGGTGTGGCGCGTGTTGTTTTCAGGGTGGTCCTGCGCGCTGGCCCTGGTGCTGTTCGGGCTGCTGCGTTTCTTGGGGTGAAGCGCTAGCGCGGCAGGCGGGTGGGGCCGGCGGCAGGTGGCTCCGATGTGCGCCCGCGCAGCACATCACGCAAGCGCCGCACAGCACGCCACAGCTTCGGCAGCAACCAGACGGCCACCAACAGCAGGATCGCCAGCACTATCAGGAATGCAACCGGCAGGAAAAACGACATCAACAGTCCGCCGGTCGCGGTGATGTCTTCGCTGAACGACGCCACCCAGTTCGAGAACGGCTCGGGAGAGGCGTTGATCAGCGCACGCGTTCCCGCCTTGGTGGCGTGCGCCGTTCCAGCCAGTGTGCCGCCAATCAATCCTGCCGCCACCATCCATTGAGGATCGAGTTGCCCAAATGCGGCTGCCGCCAGGATGGCCCCAGCGGGAATGCGGATGAAGGTCTGGATGCTGTCCCAGACGGAATCGAACCCCGGGATCTTGTCGGCCAGGAACTCAGCCACGGCCAGCACACCGGCCAACCCGATCACCCACCACGATTCGAGCATCTGCAGCCCCTGCGGCAGGTGAAGCCAGCCTGTGCGACCCAGCACACCGGCAGCAAACACGGCCAGGTAGAGGCGGAATCCGCTGGTCCAGGACAAGCCTGCGGCCAGCGCTGCGGTTTCCAGCATGGGGCTCCTTGCACGTTCAGGCAGGCCCGACGGGCGCTTGCCGATACTGGCAGTGTAGTGCCCGTACGCCTGCCCGGTTGGCTTACAGCAGCGACTTGCCCTGCGACAGGATCTTGTCGCACGCCTGCTTGGTGATCTGCTCCTTGATGCTGCTCAGGTCGAACGTACTGCCATTGGAGCCGGTGAGCAGGCCCTTTGCGCCGTCGCTGTAGCCGGGGTCGGAGGACGGCGTGCCGCCCAGCTTGCCCAGCAGCTTGTCTTTGACGGAGGCTGCGCCCGATGCGCCACCCAGGTAGTTGTTCTTGATGCAGAATTCCAGCACACCGGCCACATTGCCCGTGCTGCCAGACGTCAGCGAGCCCAGCGAAGGCAGTCCACCTGCCCCACCGAGATTGCCGAGGCCGCCCAAACCACCGGATGCGCCCTGGCTATTGCCCTGCGTCGCCCCTTTGATGAGATCGCCGATCTGGGCTTGGGCAGCGGCTGGCAGTAGCGCAGCAACCAGGGTGAGGGCGGCGGCGATTCGGATTGGGTGGCGTGTCATGTGGGGCTCCTTGGGGTGGATGGTGCGGATAACAGAGGGGACACCACTACCGTAGCGCACGGCCGGGCGAAATGACGTGTTGCGCAACATGTGGCATGGCCGTCATTCTCCACCGCCCGAGCAACAAAAAACCCGGCTGGTCGCCGGGTTTTTTGCATTTCAGTACCCTTGCCAGAGGCCGGGTGCTGGATGACGCGAATCAGGCCGCCTGGATGTTGGTGGCTTGCTTGCCCTTCGGGCCCTGCGTCACTTCGAACGAGACGCGCTGATTTTCCTTGAGCGTCTTGAAGCCAGCCATCTGGATGGCAGAGAAATGCGCAAACAACTCTTCGCCGCCTTCATCAGGCGAGATGAAACCGAAACCCTTGGCGTCGTTAAACCATTTGACAGTACCGAGTGCCATGAAAACCCCTCCGAGAAAACACAAGTCCAAGCCGGGAGGAGTTGCCTGTCGGGGCAGTGCAGAGCGGTACCGCGCAGTCATCGCCCGGCCGTCGGCTCTGGAGCACGACGAATGGCGCGGGTGGAACCGCGCCGCAAGCGATCGGTCTTCTTGTGGCAAAACACCACAGCCTGAAGCGGTTGTCGATCTGTTGTCGACTGGTGTGAGGCCTCCCGGGCTCACCATTCATGAGGCTTGCTGCCAAGTGTTTTTGGGGCAGTAAGGCGCACATGTTGAGTTCGATTGTTCGAGGAAAGCAACAGACTGTCAAGGCTACCAAAGGTGGGTTTGTGGCGAAAATCGGTCAGTTTTTGAAGAGGTTTTGCTCGAAACTCCGCAAATCGTCCCCACCTGCCGGAAACGTTCGGCAATCAGGGCTGGTGCGTGCCCCGTTCCCAGTCCTTGGCTGGCGGGTGGCGCGCCTCTCGCCCGAGGTGCCGACTGGCGAACGCAGTTCCGGCCAAACCATTTGCAGGGCTTGAAATCGGCGTTATTTCCCTAAATTGCGAAGTCGAAAGGAGTGGTTAGAATAAGACCATGGCAATCCGGCAAGCGACCACTCCACAACACGATGCAGGCACCGTCCTGGAGCGGAAAGAGCAAGCGCTCAAACCGCCCGCGATGTACAAGGTGCTGCTGCTCAACGACGACTACACCCCGATGGAATTCGTCGTGATGATCCTTCAGCAATATTTCAGCAAAGACCGGGAGACAGCGACGCAAATCATGCTGACTGTGCATCGGGAAGGTAGGGGCGTGTGCGGTATCTACACTCGGGATATCGCCGCGACGAAAGTGGAATTAGTATCGACCCATGCACGGCAGGCGGGGCATCCGCTGCAGTGCGTGATGGAGGAAGCATGATCGCGCAAGAACTGGAAGTCAGCCTGCACATGGCGTTTGTCGAAGCCCGGCAGGCTCGCCACGAATTCATTACGGTGGAGCATCTGCTGCTTGCGCTGCTGGACAATCCGACGGCTGCGGAGGTGCTGCGCGCCTGCGCCGCCAATATCGAAGACCTCCGAACGCATTTGAAGAACTTCATCGCCGACAACACCCCGGTGGTGCCCGGCACGGACGAGGTGGATACGCAGCCCACGCTGGGTTTCCAGCGTGTGATCCAGCGCGCCATCATGCACGTGCAGTCCACCTCCAACGGCAAGAAAGAGGTGACGGGCGCCAACGTGCTGGTTGCCATCTTCGGCGAGAAGGATTCCCACGCGGTGTACTACCTCCAGCAACAGGGCGTGACCCGGCTGGACGTCGTCAACTTCATCAGCCACGGTATCCGCAAGGATCAGGCAGAGCCGGCCAAGCACGGTGACGCCAACCCCGAAGGTGAGGGCGGCGACGGCAAGGAGAGCCCGCTGGAGCAGTTCACCCAGAACCTGAACGCGCTGGCCAAGGCCGGCAAGATCGATCCGCTGATCGGCCGTGAGCAGGAAGTAGAGCGCGTGGTGCAGGTGCTGTGCCGCCGCCGCAAGAACAACCCGCTGCTGGTGGGCGAGGCTGGTGTCGGCAAGACCGCCATTGCCGAGGGTTTGGCATGGCGCATCACCAAGGGTGAGGTGCCGGACATTCTCGCGAAGTCCGTCGTCTACTCGCTCGACATGGGCGCCCTGCTGGCCGGCACCAAGTACCGTGGTGACTTTGAGCAGCGCCTGAAGGGCGTGCTGAAGTCGCTCAAGGACAACCCGAACGCGATCCTGTTCATCGACGAAATCCACACGCTGATCGGCGCGGGCGCCGCTTCGGGCGGCACGCTGGACGCCAGCAACCTGCTCAAGCCGGCACTGTCGTCGGGTGCGCTCAAGTGCATCGGCGCGACCACGTTCACGGAATACCGCGGCATCTTTGAGAAGGATGCAGCCTTGTCGCGGCGCTTCCAGAAGATCGACGTGGTGGAACCGACGGTCGACCAGACTGTGCAGATTCTGCGTGGGCTGAAGTCGCGCTTTGAAGAGCACCACGGCGTGAAATACGCGTCGTCGGCGTTGACCGCTGCGGCTGAATTGTCGGCGCGCTTCATCACCGACCGCCACCTGCCGGACAAGGCAATCGACGTGATCGACGAAGCCGGTGCCGCGCAACGCATCCTGCCGAAGTCGAAGCAGAAGAAGACGATTGGCAAGACCGAGATCGAAGATATCGTCTCGCGCATCGCCCGTGTCCCACCGCAAAGCGTGTCGCAGGACGACCGCAGCAAGCTGCAGACGTTGGAGCGCGACCTGAAGTCTGTTGTGTTCGGGCAAGACCCGGCTATCGACGCGCTGGCTTCGGCAATCAAGATGTCGCGCGCCGGGCTGGGTAAGACGGACAAGCCGATCGGCTCGTTCCTGTTCAGCGGCCCGACGGGTGTTGGCAAGACGGAAGTCGCCAAGCAACTGGCGTTCATCCTGGGCATCGAGCTGATCCGCTTCGACATGTCGGAGTACATGGAGCGTCATGCGGTGAGCCGGCTGATCGGCGCGCCGCCGGGCTATGTGGGCTTTGACCAGGGCGGTCTGCTGACGGAAGCCGTCACCAAGAAGCCGCACTGCGTGTTGTTGCTGGACGAGATTGAGAAGGCGCACCCGGACATCTTCAACATCCTGCTGCAGGTGATGGACCACGGTGCGCTGACGGACAACAACGGCCGCAAGGCGGATTTCCGCAACGTGATCATCGTCATGACGACCAACGCGGGCGCCGAGACGATGAACAAGGCGACCATCGGCTTCACCACGACGCGCGAACAGGGCGACGAGATGGCCGACATCAAGCGCATGTTCACGCCGGAGTTCCGCAACCGTCTGGATGCGACCATCAGCTTCCGCTCGCTGGATGAGGAAATCATCATGCGTGTGGTCGACAAGTTCCTCATGCAGTTGGAAGAACAGCTGCACGAAAAGAAGGTGGACGCCATCTTCACCGAGAAGCTGCGTCGCTTCCTGGCGAAGAAGGGTTTTGACCCGCTGATGGGCGCGCGCCCGATGCAACGCCTGATCCAGGACATGATCCGCAAGGCGCTGGCCGACGAGTTGCTGTTCGGTAAGCTGACCAGCGGCGGTAAGGTGGTTGTGGACCTGGACGACGCCGATGCAGTGAAGCTGGAGTTCTCCGAGAATGAAGCGCCGCCCGCGCCTGCACAGGAAGAAGCGGAAGCCTGACGGAACTGTCGCTCCAAATGAAACGGCCCGGCGAGGTTTGGTAACTCGCCGGGCCGTTTTCTATCGTGTGGACGGTGCTTAGTGACGTCCAGTGCTGCCGAAACCGCCAGCACCACGGTCGCTCTCGGCAAAGTCGTCGACGATGTTCAGTTCGGCCTGCACCACCGGCACGATCACGAGTTGTGCAAGGCGCTCCATCGGATTGAGCACGAATGCCGTGCTGCCACGGTTCCACGTGCTCACCATCAACTGGCCCTGGTAGTCCGAATCGATCAGGCCGACCAGGTTGCCGAGCACGATGCCGTGCTTGTGGCCCATGCCCGAGCGCGGCAGGATCAGCGCCGCATAGCTGGGGTCAGCCAGGTGGATGGCCATGCCGGTCGGGATCAGGTGCGTGGTGCCGGGTTCGATGGTGAGCGGGGTGTCGATGCAGGCGCGCAAGTCCAGGCCGGCGCTGCCGGTGGTGGCGTACTGCGGGAGCTGTTCGTGCAGGCGGGCGTCGAGGATCTTGACGTCGAGTTTCATGCGGGGCAGGCCGAAGAGGAGGTGACAGAAGCCGGAGATGGTAGCGCAAACGCCTCGGCCAGCAGCTCGTACGAGCGCAAGCGGGCTTTGTAGCTGGGCGCGACGGTCAGCACGATCAGCTCATCGGCGACGAAGCGGTCCTTGAGGGCATGCATCTGGTCGGCAATCGATTCTGGCGTGCCGATGATGCTGCGCGGCCGTTCGCGCATGACGATGGCCTGATCGCGCTCGGTATAGACGTGGGCTTCGCCTTGCTCGACGGTCGGGATGGGGCCGTTGGCGCCGAGCGCCATCTGCAGGCGGCGCAGGTCGACGGCAGCTTCATAGCGGCGCGCTTCGGCTTCCGTGTCCGCAGCAATCACGAAGACAGCGGCTGCACTGTACGGGCGCGCGTCATAGTTCGGTTCGAAGTCCGTACGGTACTGCTGCGTGACGATGTGGCCGACGTGCGGGTTGATGAAGTGCGCGAAGGCGAAGCGGATGCCCAAACGCGCGGCCAGTGCACCGCCAAAATCGCTGGAGCCGAGCATCCACAGCTCGGGCTTGGTGTCGATCTCGGGCTGCAGGAGCACGCCATACGCGGGGTGATCGGACGGCAGCGTGCCGGTCAGATGCCAGATCAGTTCCTGCACCTGCTGCGGGAAGATGTCGCCGCGGTTGTAGTCGCCCATGGCCACGGCTTGCGCGGTACGCATGTCGCCGCCGGGTGCGCGGCCGACACCGAGGTCGATGCGGTTCGGGAACAACGCTTCCAACAGGCGGAACTGCTCGGCCAGCTTGAACGGGCTGTAGTAGGGCAGCATCACGCCGCCGGAGCCTACGCGCAGGTGCTTCGTGGCGCTCGCCACACGGGCGATCATGACCTCGGGTGCGGGGTTGCTGACGCCGCGCAGGCCGTGGTGCTCTGCGCACCAGTAGCGCGTGTAGCCGAGCGAATCGGTGAGTTGCGCCAGGTCCACTGTCGCGGCAATGGCGTCGCGTGCGCTGTGGCCGTAGATGACGGGGCTCTGGTCGAGAACGGAGAGTCGGATTGGCGTGTTCATGACTGCACCCCATGCAGGCGATCGGCAATGGCGGCAACGATCTGGCGTGCCAGCGTCAGCTTGTCGGCGCGCGGCAGGCGCGTGATGCCGCTGGCATCGAACAGCGCGACTTCGTTGTCGTCGCGGCCAAACGTCTGGTGGCCAAGGTTGCCGACCAGCAGCGGAATCCCTTTCTTCTGGCGCTTGGCCTCGCCAAATTCTTCCAGTCGCTCGGTCTCGGCAGCAAAGCCGACGCAGAACGGCGCATGTGCACGATGGGCGACGGCGGCGAGGATGTCCGGGTTCTGCGTGAACGTGAGCGTCGGCACGTCGGTGTCGTTCTGCTTCTTCAGCTTCTGGTCGGCAGCCTGCACCACGCGCCAGTCGGCCACCGCAGCCACGGCGATGAAGATGTCGTTCTTCGTGGTGTCCAGCTCGCGCATCACCGCATCGTGCATCTGCTGGGCGGTCTGCACATCAATGCGCAGCACGCCGGCGGGCGTGTTCTGGTGACAAGGCCCGGCGACGAGCGTGACTTCCGCACCCGCTTGCGATGCGGCGCGCGCCAGCGCAAAGCCCATCTTGCCGCTGGAGAGATTCGTGATGCCGCGTACGGGGTCGATCGGTTCGAAGGTCGGGCCGGCAGTCAGCAGCACACGGCGGCCGCGCAGCAGCTTGGGGCTAAAGAAGCCGATGAGCTGTTCGACGATATCTTCTGGCTCCAGCATGCGGCCGTCACCGACTTCGCCGCAGGCCTGGTCGCCAGCATCGGGGCCGAGCAGGGTGACGTCGTCTGCGCGCAGTTGGGCGGCGTTGCGCTGCGTAGCGGGCGCGGCCCACATCTGCCGATTCATGGCGGGGGCCACGAGCAGCGGGCAATCACGTGCGATACACAGCGTAGAGAGCAGATCGTCGGCCATGCCGTGCGCGAGCTTGGCGAGGAAATCCGTCGACGCTGGGGCGATGACGATGGCATCGGCCTCGCGCGAGAGGTCGATGTGCGGCATGTTGTTGCCGATCCGGTTGTCCCATTCCGACGTGAAGACCGGGCGGCCGGAAAGCGCCTGCATCGTCACCGGCGTGATGAAGTGCGTGGCGGCGTCGGTCATCACCACCTGCACGGTGGCGCCTGCCTTGGTCAGCAGCCGCACCAACTCGGCCGACTTGTAGCACGCGATGCCGCCGGTCAGACCGAGAACAAAGTGTTTGCCTTGCAGTTCCATAAAAACCCGCTTGGGAATGCGATTGACGCAATGTGCGTGGGCAGGATACAACCCGGTGCCCGGGTCGCCTGCTGAACAGTGGCGATGATACCGGCTTGGCTTCAGGCGCGTCCGGCGCCCCGATTTGTCCTCAAATGCTTATTCTCGATATGGTTTTCTGTCGTTCAGCAGTTCGCAACGTATTGGCTGTGATTGGCGCCTGCGCCATCGTGGCGGTGGTGGTTGGGACCGCGCTCGTGCGCGAGTCCAAGGCTTGGTTGCGGGAGGAATTCGTGCCTGCCCACGCGGACGTGATCGTTGTGCTGGGCGGGGAATCGGGCCAGCGCGTGATTGGCGCAGCGGAGCTGTTCCATGCTGGCGTGGCGCCGCGTGTGTTTGTGAGCGGCGAGGGTGATTGCCTATTGATCGAGCGCCGCCTAGTGATGGCTGGTGTGCCGGCTGACCGTATCGGCCACGAATGCCAATCCGGCAGCACGATGGAAAATGCGCAAATGACGCGCCAGACACTGGCCGGCAATCCCGTGCACAGCGCTGTGCTGGTCACAAGCTGGTACCACACGGGTCGTGCGTTGAAGGTGTTCCGCCAGGTCTGGCCGGAAGTGACGTGGGGTGTGCGCGGCGTATTCCCCGGTGACACGCTCACCAAGTCGTTCCCGATCTACGAAGCCGGGACGATTGTGGCGGAGTACATCAAGCGGGCGTGGTACGCCGTGCGCTATTGAGGATTGAAGGCTATTGAGCCGGCATGGGCCGCGCATTGACGGCCAGGTCGGCAAGCGTCGGCACAAAGCGGATCGTGTCGCGCTTGTTGGACTCGCGCACCCAGTCGCGCAGCGCGCTGCTGGCGTCCAGGTGTGCTGAGATGTCGCCCACCACGGCGAGCTTCAGCCGGTAGTTGGTGATCTTCTGCGCGATGCCGCCAGCCAGACCGGAGCGCAGCGCAAAGAACGCTGCGTCCAGCCGGTCAACGGGCACGGCGACCATCGATGCGCCGTGGCCCAGGGCTTCGCCAATCAGGTAGTCCAGCGCGTCCTGCTCGCTGGCGATGCGCGGGCCGTCCTGGCTGAGGCACAGCACCGCTTCACCGTTCCACTGCTGAAGTTCGGCCATGGGGCTCAGCGACGCACGCGCCGCAGTTCATCGATGATCAGTAGCACCGCGCCGATGCAGATACCGCAGTCCGCCACGTTGAAGGCGGGCCAGTGGTAGCCATTCAGGTGGAAGTCGAGAAAGTCCACTACATGGCCGTAGATGACGCGGTCGATCACGTTGCCCAGCGCGCCGCCCAGGATCAGCGCCAGCGCGAAGCAGAACATCTTCTGCCCGCTGTGTCGCTTGAGCAGCCAGATGATGAACACCGCTGCCGCCACGCCCAGACCCGTGAAGAACCAGCGCTGCCAGCCGCCGGCCGCCGCCAGGAACGAGAACGCCGCGCCCTTGTTATAGGCCAGCACCAGGTTGAAAAACCCGGTGATGGGGCGCGATTCTCCCCAGACAAAGGTCTTGCTGATGGCAACCTTGGTCAACTGGTCCAGCAGGATCCAGATGACAGCGAGGCCCAGCCATGGGCCAACGCCGTGGCCACCGCTGCTGCTTTTCTTCAACCCGACCGCTTTGCTCTTGCCGTTGTTGCCGCCGTTACGAGCCGCCATCACGCAGCGCTCCGTTGTTCACCAGCGCCGAACAGGTTGTCGGTGCAACGGCTGCACAGTGTCGGGTGCGCGGCGTCATGGCCGACGTCGGCACGATAGTGCCAGCAGCGCTCGCACTTGGCGTGTGCAGATGGCACCACGCTGATGAGCAGATCGCCGCCCTCCGGCGCGCGCTCCAGTTTGGCGGCTGACGTGATCAACACAAAGCGCAGGTCGTCGCCCAAGCTGGCCAGTGCGTCGTACACCGAGTCGCCGGCCGAGACGGTCACTTCCGCCTGCAGCGACGAACCGATTTTGCCGTCCACACGCAGCGTTTCCAGTTGCTTGGTCACTTCGCCGCGCACGTTGCGGATGGCAGCCCACTTCTCCAGCAGGGCGCTGGCGCCTTGCGGCAGCGGAGCGTTGTAGTAGGTGCTGGTGAAGATGGTGTCGGTGTTCTCCGTGCCGTGCGCGAAGACTTGCCATGCTTCTTCCGCCGTGAACGACAGGAACGGCGCCATCCAGTGCAACATCGCCTGGGTGATGTGATACAGCGCGTTCTGGGCCGAGCGGCGCGCCACCGAATCGGGCGCCGTGGTGTACAGGCGGTCCTTCAGCACGTCGAGGTAGAAGCCGCCCAGGTCTTCCGAGCAGAACGTCTGCAGCTTGGCGACCACTGGGTGGAACTCGTACACGTCGTAGTGCGACAGGACTTCCTTCTGCAGCGCGTCCGTCATCGCGACGGCGTAGCGGTCGATTTCGAGCCATTGCTCGGTCGGCAGCGCGTGCTTGGCGTGGTCGTAGTCCGTCAGGTTGGCGAGCAGGAAGCGCAGCGTGTTGCGGATGCGGCGATAGCCTTCCACCACGCGCTTCAGGATCTCGTCCGAGATGGCGAGTTCGCCCGAGTAGTCGGTCGAGGCCACCCACAGGCGGATGATCTCGGCGCCCATCTTGTTGGCGATTTCCTGCGGCGCGATCGTGTTGCCGATCGATTTCGACATCTTGCGGCCTTCGCCATCCACCGTGAAACCGTGCGTGAGCAGGCCCTTGTACGGTGGCTTGCCGTACAGCATCGAGGCGGTCAGCAGCGATGAATGGAACCAGCCGCGGTGCTGGTCCGATCCTTCCAGGTACAGGTCAGCCAGGCGACCGTCCGGCAGGTCAGCCGAGGCGTCGTACAGGTCCGCTGCGTGCGAGCCGCGGATGACATGCCAGTGCGTCGTGCCCGAGTCGAACCACACGTCGAGCGTGTCGCGGTTCTTTTCGTACATGTCGGCGTCATCGCCGAGCAGTTCGCGCGGGTCGAGCGTCTGCCAAGCTTCGATGCCATCTTTCTCGATGCGCTGGGCAACTTGCTCCAGCAGCTCGGGTGTGCGCGGGTGCAGCGCGCCGGTTTCCTTGTGCACGAAGAAGGCCATCGGCACGCCCCATTGACGCTGGCGCGAGAGCGTCCAGTCCGGGCGGTTGGCAATCATGTTGTGCAGGCGCTGCTTGCCCCACGACGGATAGAACGCGGTGGCGTCGATGCCAGCCAGCGCCGTTTCGCGCAGCGTGCCGTTGCCGTCGTTGGGCTGCACGTCCATGCCCGCGAACCACTGCGAGGTGGCGCGGTAGATGATCGGCGTCTTGTGGCGCCAGCAGTGCATGTAGCTGTGCGGGTGCTTGTGCGCGTCGAACAGGTTGCCCGAGTCACGCAGCACTTCGACGATCTTCGGGTTGGCATCCCAGATCATCTGGCCGCCGAACAGCGGCAGCGTCGATGCGTACACGCCGTTGCCCATCACCGGGTTGATGATGTCGGCGTCGACCATGCCGTGCGCCTTGCACGACTGGAAGTCCTCCACGCCATAGGCGGGCGCGGAGTGGACGATGCCGGTACCGGTATCGGTGGTCACATAGTCGCCCAGGTAGACAGGCGACAGACGGTCATAACCCGCGTCCATCTTGGCGAGCGGGTGGTGGAAGCGCACGCCCGAGAGCGCCGCACCTTCGCACGTGGCCAGCACGGTGCCTTCGAGCTTCCAGTTCTGCAGGCAGGCCTCGACGCGCTCCTTGGCGACGATCAGCAGGCCGCGCGGCGTGTCGACCAGCGCATATTCCACTTCCGGGTGCAGGTTCAGCGCTTGGTTGGAAGGGATCGTCCACGGCGTGGTGGTCCAGATCACGATCCAGCCCGGCTTGGCCTTGAGCACATCCGCGCCTACGTGGAAGGCGCTCGACAGTGCGTCGATGTCGGCAAACGGGAAGCCGACATCGATCGACAGATCAGTGCGGTCCGCATATTCGACTTCTGCCTCGGCCAGCGCCGAGCCGCAGTCGAAGCACCAGTTGACCGGCTTCAGGCCGCGGAACACGTAGCCCTTCTCCAGGATCTTGCCCAGCGCGCGCACCTCGTCCGCTTCATTGCGGAAGTTCATGGTCAGGTACGGATCGGCCCAGTCGCCCAGCACGCCCAGGCGCTCAAAGTCCACCTTCTGGCGGGCAATCTGGCCGGTGGCGTAGGCACGCGCCTTCTCCTGCACTTCCTTGACGGGCAGGCCCTTGCCGAATTGCTTTTCGATCTGGATTTCGATCGGCATGCCGTGGCAGTCCCAGCCCGGCACGTAGACGGCGTCCAGGCCCGTCAGGCCGCGCGCCTTGATCACCATGTCCTTAAGGATCTTGTTGACCGCGTGGCCGATGTGCAGGTCGCCGTTCGCATACGGCGGACCGTCGTGCAGGATGAACTTCTTCGCGCCTTTGCGCGCGGCGCGGATCTTCTTGTAGAGCTGCTTGTCCTGCCACTGCTTGACCCATTGCGGCTCGCGCTTGGGCAGATCGCCGCGCATGGGGAAGGGGGTGTCGAGCAGGTTAACCGGGTACTTGCTCTTCTCCGGCGTGGGCTTCTTGGAATCGGACATGGTGTGATGTGAGGCAGATTCGGGCAAATCGGATCGATGCAGCGCCTGTCAGTGCTGGGCGTGCGCGCGGAGTAGCTTCGGGCGGCGAGTGTGTCAGCCGCCTACTGAATTCGGTCGGTGGCGGAGGTGGCGAAATCGCGCCGCAGCGCGGGGGATTCGCCGGCTGCCGGAATCGGCAAGCCGAAGAAGTTGCGCGCGTCCACACAGTCTTGCGCGATGGCGTCTTTCAGCGCATCAAGCGAATCGAAGCGGGCCTCGTCGCGCAGCTTCTTCATGAATTCCACGCGCACCAGCTTGCCGTAGACGCTGGCGTTGTAATCGAAGATATGGACTTCCAACAGCACGCGGCCGGAGTCATCCACCGTCGGGCGCACGCCGATGCTGGCGACGGCCGGCAGCGGTTTCTCTGCCAGCCCGTGCACCTGCACCACGAAGATGCCCGACACCGCCGGTTTGCGGTGCGAAATCCGCAGGTTCAGCGTCGGAAAACCCAACGAGCGCCCGAGCTTCTGCCCGTGCACCACGTGCCCGCTGATGGCGTAACCGTGGCCGAGCAGGCGGCGCGCGTGTTCCAGATCACCGGCGGCCAGCGCCTCGCGCACGGCTGAGCTGGAGATGCGGATGCCGGATTCCGACACCGAGCCCATCTGCTCGACCTCAAAGCCGAACTGCGCGCCGGCAGCCTGCAGATAAGTAAAGTCGCCCGCGCGCTTGGCGCCGAAGCGGAAGTCATCGCCCACCAGCAGCCAGCGCGTGTGCAGGCCGTCAACCAGCACATTGCGCACGAACTCGTCTGGCGTCTGCCCTGCGAAGTGGGCGTTGAAGTGCTCCACGACCACGCGATCAACGCCCTGGCGGCGCAGGCTTTCCAGCTTGTCGCGCAGCAGCGCGATGCGGGTGGGCGCACGGTCCGGCATGAAGAACTCGCGCGGATGCGGCTCGAAGGTCATGACCGTGAGCGGCAACCCGCGTGCGTCGGCCGCCGCGCGTGCGCGGGCCAGCAGAGACTGGTGGCCACGGTGCACGCCGTCGAAGTTGCCGATGGTCAGCGCGCAAGGCGCGCGACTCTCGGCGTTGGGCAGGCCGCGAAAGACTTTCACGAGAAGCGTTGGTGGTCGAGGAAAAAGAAGCTGTTTTCGTGCCGGATTGGCGTGGCAATCCGCAAAAATCCAGCAAAACGCACATTATATAAGGGATTGCCCCAGCGCCGTCGGGCGCGGGGCCGAACGGGGGCAGGGGTGTTGCACAATCATCCGAACGGTGTGCCCGCCCGTTGTAACCTTGCGGCACAATCCGGTATCCGGTTTCTTCCCCGCATTCCTTTGAACGCCCCGTTGCGCATCTTCTTTACCAAGTTTGGGCTTGCCAGCCGCGCGCCGCTTGAACTGGACGCTCGTGCCAAGCTGCTTGCTGCCGTGCATCGCGGCGCACCCATGGGGATCGCGGCTTCTGTCGTACTGCCCGCCTTGACCGTGGCGGCGTTCTGGACAGATGCCTCGATCCGTCCGGCCCTGCTGGGCTGGTGCCTGATCATGCTGTGCCTGACCGCCTCGGGCCTGCGCTTCTATTTCGGCTATCGCTACGACCTGACGCGCATGACGTTGGCCGCGCACACCCGTAAATGGTGGACGGGCATGCACGTCATGTCGGGCGTGGGCGGGGTGGCCTGGGGCTGCTCGGCGGGGTTGTACCTGATGTCGCCGTCGCTGGAGTTCAGCAGCCTGCTGATGATCGTCATCATCGGCGTGGCGGCGGGGGCGGTGCTGTCGCAGGCGCCGGTGCCGTCCAACCTGCTGATTCTCGGGACGGGCATTTTGGCGCCGCACTTTGCGCTGGCCGAACAGGCGTTTCCGGGACACGGCTTGTATCTGCGCGGCGTGCTGCTGTTCTTCGCGGCGTTCCTGGCCCGGCATGCGGTGAACATTCACAACACGCTGGTGCGCGAAATTCAGCTCGAGAACGAAAGCCGTCAGCTTGCGCGCCGGTATCAGGATGAGAAGCAGCGTGCGCTGTCGGCGTCCGAAGAAAAGTCGCGCTTCCTGGCCGCGGCCAGCCACGACCTGCGCCAGCCGGTGCACGCGATCGTGCTGCTGGTGGAAGCGCTGCGGGCGCGCAACCAGTCGGAATCGCTGGCGCCGCTGGTGGAGCAGTTGGCCTCGGGCGCGGCCACCATCGACCTGCTGTTCCGCTCGCTTCTGGACCTGTCCAAACTGGAGAGCCGCAAGACCTCGCCGACGCTGGAGCCGGTGGACCTGGGAGAGGTCATCACCGAGGTGGTCCAGCAGTTCATGCCCGATGCGCGCGCCAAGGGGCTGACGCTTGCGCAGCGCATTCCGCCGCTACCGGTATTTGGCATGGCTGAGCCGGTGCTGCTGCGCCGGGCGCTGTTCAACCTGCTGCAGAACGCCCTGCGCTATACCGAGCGCGGCGGCGTGATGGTGGCGCTGCGCGTACGCCAGAAGTACCTGCGGATCGAGGTGTGGGATACCGGTATCGGTATCGCGCCGGAGCACCAGAAAGACATCTTCTCGACGTACTACCAGGTCGAGAACCCGGAGCGTGACCCGAGCCAGGGTCTCGGCCTGGGTCTGTCGATCTACAAGGAATGCGTGCGTTTGCTGCGTGGCACCTTTGGCGTGCGCTCGGTGCCGGGGCGGGGCTCGATGTTCTGGATGGCGCTGCGTCCGGTGCCGGCTGAAGTCAAGGCGCCGCTGGCTGCCCAACCGCGCGCCGAGCAGAAGCGTGCGGTGCTCGATCAGCCGCGCTTCTCGGGCGTGGTGCTGGTGGTCGATGACGATCCTCAGATCCGCAAGGCCTGGCACGCGCTGCTCGAAGCCTGGGGGGTGGAGGTGCACAGTGCCGCCGATGGCACTGCCGCCGATCAACTGCTTGCGAAGGGCCTGCGTCCGCAGATCATCTTCTGCGACCTGCGCTTGCCGGGTAAGGAAGACGGCCTGCAACTGCTGGAGCGCTGGCAGGTCAGTCATCCGGACGCCCATGCGGTGTTGCTCACGGGCGATCGCAACTCCGACGCCCTTGCGCGCGCTGAGGAAGCTGGCTACCTGCTGCTGGCCAAGCCGATGGACCCGAATATGCTGCGCGTGCTGCTCAAACGCTGGCTGCGCGGGCGCGCAGCCGAGCCGCAGATCGCGTACTGAGGGGAAAGGGCTGGATTGGCGCCGTCGTCGATGGCGGCGCCATGAAGATCAGGCGTCAGGCCGCGCCTGTCAGGCGGAAGCGCTCCATACGCGAGATGATCTGGATGCGCGTACGCACGCCCAGCCGCTGCAGGATCGCCGAGACGTGTTCCTTGACGGTGTTCTCCGTTAGACCCAGCTGGCGAGCGATGGACTTGTTCGGCAGGCCCTCAAGCAGCAGCGCCAGCACCGAGCCCTGACGCGGCGTCAGGCCCAGTTCGGCCGGCGTGATGGGGATGCCGTGCGAGGCACTGCCCTTGCCATTGGCGCCGCCCAGATCATCTTCCGACGGGAACGACGAATCCCCGCCGAAAATGCCGGCCACTGCCTTGGAGAACGCATGCGCATCGGCGTGCTTGCCGATGAAGCCGATGGCGCCCAGGGCCTGTGCCTTGGCGACGATTTCGGGTGTGTTCTCGGCTGACATGAAGGCAAAGCGTGCCTCGGGCAACTTGCCGCGCAGCTCGCGCATGGCATCGAAGCCGGTGCAGTCAGACAGCCAAACGTCGAGCAGCACGACATCCGGCCGGACACCGTCATCGACGAGCGCCAGCGCCTGGCGGCGGCCGATGGCCGCGTGCACCTGGACTTCAGGCAAGGCTTGTGCAAGAAACGTGGTCGTGCCAGACAAGGCGAGAGGGTGGTCGTCGACCACCAGCAGGCTACGCAGCGAGCTCGTCATTCTTATTCCCCGGTGAGGGCAGTGCCCTCTTGTTGTTGTAACGCGTGCCGACCCGGCGCGGGCGGTGGCCGTCAAGCTTGGTGCCGATCAGCCGTCACGGTTATCGACCGCACGATGTTGCAGCGCAGGATGATCGTTGGCGAGATATGCGACGGATCACCGCTGGCAGCACCCCGACCCCCGGGTGCGCGGACAATTATGGGGCCGAGATTATCAGACGGCGGCGCAGCGCGCCAACGTCCCTACGCCCGTTTTTATCGGCACGAGAGGGATTTTGCTGAAGCCCGTCGGCTAAATACCACGCTACCGGTAAAAGCGGGCCTGGCACGGCCATGGGGGCGCCACCCAGGGCGTCGTCCGAGGCATCTCACCGGATTTTCTCGGGGGAGTGCGGCGCACTTGATAAAATGCCGCGATGAAAAACATCGTCATTCTCATTTCCGGACGTGGCTCGAATATGGAAGCCATCGTTCGTGCCTGTCAGACCGAGGGTTGGCCGGGGCGCATTGCCGCCGTGATCTCCAACCGCCCCGACGCCGCTGGCCTCAAATTTGCCGCCTCGCACGGCATCGCCACTGCGGTGGTCGACCACAAGGGCTTTCCCGACCGCGACAGCTTCGACACCGCCCTGGCGCAGGTCATCGACGGGTTCTCGCCCGATCTGGTGGTGCTGGCGGGCTTCATGCGCATCCTGACGCCGGGCTTCGTCAACCATTACGCCGGGCGCATGCTGAACATCCATCCATCGCTGTTGCCGTGCTTCCCCGGCTTGCATACGCATGAGCAGGCACTGGCCATGGGCGTGAAGGTGCATGGCGCAACGGTCCATTTCGTGACTGCCGAGCTGGACCACGGCCCGATCGTGCTGCAGGCCGCCATCGAAGTGCGGCAGGGCGACACGCCGGATTCGCTCGCCGGGCGATTGCTGACGCAGGAGCATGTGATCTATCCGCGTGCCGTACGCTGGTTTGTGGAAGGACGCTTGCGCGTCGAGCAGGGCGTGGTCCGGGTTTCGCCGGATGCGTCGCAACTTGTCATTGGCGCCCGCGCCCAGGAGGCAGCATGAGTCAGGATCGTCAGCGTTCGCGCAACGGCGGTGGTAACAGCGGTGGCGGCAACAAGCGCCCCAGTTCAGGTCACGGCGCGGGCGGCGGTGGGTGGTATCGCGCGCCGCAGGGCAAGCCCCAGCAACGCAGCGCCCCGCGCCCGCGCACGGGTGTGCACGGCAGCCATTTCGAGCACCTGGACAAGGTGCTTGCACGCCTGCTGCACTTTGCGGCACCGGCCGACATGGTCGTTAGCCAGTATTTCCGTGAGCACCACGAACTGGGCCATCGCGAGCGCGGCATCATTGCCGAGGCGGCGTTTGCCGTGCTGCGCCGCAAGGTCGAATTCGGCCAGTTTGCCGAGAGCGGCTCCGGCCCGGCGCGTCGCCGCCTGGTGGTGCTTGGCCTGCTGCAGACCGCTGGCCGCGAGGCCATCGCCCCGTTCCTGACGCCGGTCGAGGTCGAATGGCTGGATCGCTGGGAGCTCCGCGATCGCGCTGCCCTGGCGCCACGCGTGCGCGCCAACCTGCCGGACTGGTTGTTCGACGCGCTGGTCGCGCAGCATGGCGCCGACTTTACCGAGGTACTGGCGCAGGCCTGGCTGACACCGGCGCCGCTGGACTTGCGCGTGAACACGCTCAAGGGCGAACGCGATGCGGTGCTTGCCACCTTGGCCGAGGCCGGTATCGAAGGCGCGGCTGCGCCGTTGTCGCCGGTGGGCATCCGCCTGGCGGGCAAGCCAGCGCTGAACAAGCTCGACATCTTCACCAACGGCACGGTCGAGGTGCAGGACGAGGGCAGCCAGCTGCTGTGCCAACTCCTGGCGCCCAAGCGCGGCGAGATGGTGGTGGACTTCTGCGCGGGCGCGGGTGGCAAGACGCTGGCGATTGGTGCGGCGATGCGCTCGACTGGGCGGCTGTATGCCTTCGACGTGTCGGAAAAACGCCTGTCCAACCTGGGCCCGCGCTTGGCGCGCAGTGGCCTGTCGAACGTGCATCCGAGCCGCATCGACAGCGAGCACGATGCCAAGATCAAGCGCCTGGCCGGCAAGATCGACCGCGTGCTGGTCGACGCGCCGTGCAGCGGACTGGGCACGCTGCGCCGCAATCCGGATCTGAAATGGCGCCAATCTGCGCAGGCCGTGGAAGAGATGTCGACCAAGCAGCAGTCGATCCTCGCCTCGGCGGCGCGGCTGCTCAAACCGGGCGGTCGCCTTGTCTACGCAACGTGCAGCGTGCTGGCGCGCGAGAACCAGCAGGTGGTCGAGCAGTTCCTGGCCGCCCATGAAGACTTCGTGCTCGTGCCCGCCGGCGAAGTGCTGGCTGCGCAGAAGATCGCGCTGGAGATGGGCCCGTACCTGGAGCTGTATCCGCACGTGCATCAGACCGACGGCTTCTTCGCGGCCGTGCTGGAGCGCCGCGCATGATATTGCGCCTGGGGTTGCTGTTGGCCACCGTGTTGGCCTTCAGCGCGGGCGGCATTGCACAGGCACGCAACACGCCGCCGGTGCAGCCCGCCAAGGGCACGGTGCAGGCGGCCTTCACGCCGGACGATGACATCGAAAGCTTGCTGGCCGACGCCGTTGACCAGGCCCGCGAGCAGGTACTGGTGCAGGCCTACCTGCTCTCGAACAAGGCGATCACGCGGGCGCTGCTGGCCGCGCATCAGCGTGGCGTGGATGTGCGCGTGCTGGCCGACCGTGAGCAGATGATGCGTTCGAACGGCAGCCGAGTCCCTGAAATCGCCAACGCCGGTATCCCTGTGTGGCTGGAGGTGCGCTACAAGAACGCGCACAACAAAGTCATCGTGATCGACCCACGCGGGCCGCATCCGGTGCTGGTGACCGGCAGCTTCAATTTCACGCAGACCGCGCAGCGCGGCAACGCCGAGAACGTGCTGATCGTGCGTGGCGATGCCGACCTGGCGCAGCGCTACGCCGCCAACTGGCAGAAGCATGTGGGCGATGCGTTGCCTTATCGCACGCAATAACGGCCGTCCTCGATGAATGGAATTCCGCTGAACCACATCGCGCTGGGCCACATGATCGGCGACATCGTCTCTGATCTGGGCGGCCCGCGCTTCATCTGGCAGCTGGGCGTGCTCGTGCTGCTGCTGGGCGCCGCTTGGCTGATGGCACGGCCTATCGCGCGGCGCCTGCACGCGGGCCACGTGAATGACACGTTCGCGTTGCGCTTCGCGTGGTCGAGCCTGGAGCGGGCGATGTTCCCGCTGATTGGCTGGCTGCTGGTGCTCGGGGCGCGCTACGCGCTGGTCGGGGTCATGCCGATCAGCGTGTTCCGGCTGGCGGCGGTGCCGCTGTTCGGCCTGACGATGCTGTACCTCACGTTCTACGTGCTGCGCCGCGTGCTGTCGGCCAATGGCGAACTGCACGGCATGCTGGTGCTGGTTCAGCGTGTGCTGACCACATTGATGTGGATCGGCATGGTGCTTTACGTGCTGGGCGTGCTGGGTGACGTGATCGATTATCTGGACGGCATCCGGTTCGCGATCGGCGGCAAGCAGAAGGTGAGCCTCGCGGCCATGCTGATGGGCGCGGTGTGGATCCTGCTCACCGTGCTGATCGCAATGTGGTTCGGCTCGTGGCTGGACAACCGTATCACGCGCGCCAAGGCCATCGACGCCAACCTGAAGGTGGTGCTCTCGCGCGTTGCCAAGGCGGTGCTGCTGCTGGTGTCGTTGTTGCTGAGCCTGTCGCTGGTGGGGATCGACCTGACAGTGCTGTCGGTGTTTGGCGGCGCACTGGGTGTGGGCCTGGGCTTCGGCTTGCAGAAGATCGCCAGCAACTATGTCTCGGGCTTCATCATCCTGCTGGAGCGCTCGCTCAAGCTGGGTGACCAGATCACGGTCAGCACCTATACGGGCATCGTCACGCAGATCCGCACGCGCTACACCGTGGTGCGCAACGGTGATGGCGACACGTTGGTGCCGAACGAGTTGATGGTTGCGCAGGCGGTGCAGAACCATAACGAGCGCGGTATGGTGCGCGTGGCAGTGCGGGTGCAGGCGTCATATGCGGCGGACCCGGAAGCAGTGCTCGCGCTGCTCGTGCAATGCGCCGAAGGGGTCCCGCGTGTGTTGACCGATCCGGCGCCGGCCGCATTCATGGCGCTGTTTGCCGACAGCGGCATCGAGTACGAGTTGGGTGTGTGGATCAATGACCCGCACAACGGCAAGCTGGGTGTGCAGTCTGCCTTGAACCGCGCCATCTACCGCCGCTTCAAGGAGGCGGGGATCGAGATTCCGTATCCGCAGCGCGAAGTGCGCGTGCTGGGGCCGCTGGCATTGCAGCAAGGTGTCTCGGGTGATGCGGGCGTCCCATCCGTCGACTCGTCTGCGCCGGCCTGATGATTTAGCACACTGCCGTCAGGAACGATGCCCCTTTGTTTTGGGTCAAACTGACGGTTTTCCCTCATGGATTAGAGGGGGTATTCGGTTAAAATGCCGGATGTTCCCGTAAAGGATCAGACGGCACCGTCGCAGTGGCTTCCACTTGCGGCAAAGGGCCGCGAACAGCTTGCATTGCGCAGGAGCGGAAGTCATATGACCGGCGACACGGCGCTCGCCGATGTGACGCGCAAGCCGGGTGCCAACACCCGATTCCCCGCCAAGACGACCCCACTGTCGCAGCCTTGCGACAGCGGATGGCCTCAAGAGGCAGCAACGTCGCTTTCGACCTAGGCTGCTTTGATCACCCCGAGTTGACCACGGAGACCACTTTGATCGACTCCTTTCTGAATTTCCTTGCCAACGGCACCCTGGATTGGGCCTGGTGGCAAATCCTGATTTTCACGCTGGTGGTGACGCATATCACCATCGCCGCTGTCACGATCTTCCTGCACCGCTGCATGGCGCACCGCGCGCTGGATCTGCATCCGATTCCCGCGCACTTCTTCCGCTTCTGGCTGTGGCTGACGACCGGCATGGTCACGCGTGAATGGACTGCCATCCACCGCAAGCACCACGCCAAGTGCGAAACCGAAGACGATCCGCACAGCCCGCAGACGCGCGGCATCCGCAAGGTGCTGCTGGAAGGCGCCGAACTGTATCGCGCTGAAGCCAAGAATCAGGAAACCATCCAGAAGTTCAGCCACGGCACGCCGGACGACTGGATCGAGCACAACCTGTATTCCAAGTTCACGTGGCAAGGCGTTGGCCTGATGCTGATCCTGGACGTGCTGATGTTCGGTGCGATCGGCCTGACGGTGTGGGCAGTGCAGATGCTGTGGATTCCGATCAATGCTGCCGGCATCATCAATGGCCTGGGCCACTACTGGGGCTATCGCAACTTCGACTGCGAAGACGCTTCGACCAACGTGTCGCCGTGGGGCCTGATCATTGGTGGCGAAGAGTTGCATAACAACCACCACACGTACGCCACGTCGGCCAAGTTCTCGGTCAAGTGGTATGAGTTCGACATCGGTTGGGGTTACATCCGCGCGCTGGAGATCGTTGGCCTGGCCAAGGTCAAGAAAGTGGCGCCCAAGGCACGCTTTGTGGATGCAAAGCCGGTTGACCAGAACACGCTGGAAGCCATCATCGCCAACCGTTATGACGTGATGGCTCGCTACGCCAAGACCGTCAAGGCGGCTTACCGCCAAGAGCTGGCCAAGCTGAAGGATTCGCGCGACGTGGAATACCGTGCGCTGAAACCGGCCCGCAAGTGGTTCCATCGCGACGAAACCAAGCTGGGTGCGCCGCAGCGTGAGCAGCTCTCGCAGATCGTCTCGGATCACTCGTCGCTGCACACCTTTGTGGAAATGCGCCGCGAGTTGGGCGCCCTGTGGGGCCGCTCGAACGCGACGCGCGAGCAACTGCTGCACCAACTGCAGGACTGGTGCAAGCGTGCCGAGGAAAGCGGCATCCACGCGCTGCAGGAATTTGCCCTGCGCCTGCGCCGCTACGCCTGAGTTTCCTGTTTCATAGGTGAAGCCCCGCTCCACAGCGGGGCTTTTCTTTTGGGTAAACTGCGTTAAATCACACGTTTAACAGGCCGCAAAAATCGCCTACGAGAGCGCATCGCGGCACGCGTCCTCCTCACACGCCGTCCGTTTCATTGCCACGCCACCTGCGCGACACTCTGCCGGACGGGGAGACCATCATGGAAACCCACATCAAGACGGTTGAATTCGATCGCCCGGACATGCTTGCCGAGGCGCAGTCCGGTGCCAGCTGCGTCGCCCACGCCTGGGCCAAGGTACCGCCCGTGTTGTCGCGCGAGGAGCGCGATGAACTGAAGGCCCGTATCAAACGGCTGCTCAAGGAGCGCGAGGCTGTGCTGGTCGCGCATTACTACGTGGATGCCGATCTACAGGACTTGGCTGAGGAAACCGGCGGCTGCGTGTCGGATTCGCTGGAGATGGCGCGCTTTGGCCGCGACCATTCGGCCAAGACGCTGGTGGTGGCGGGTGTGCGCTTCATGGGGGAAACCGCCAAGATCCTCAGCCCGGAAAAGACCGTGCTGATGCCGGACCTGGATGCGACTTGCTCGCTGGATCTGGGTTGCCCGCCGGACGAGTTCGCCGCTTTCTGCGATGCGCATCCGGATCGCACGGTGGTTGTCTATGCGAACACAAGCGCCGCCGTGAAGGCGCGTGCGGACTGGATGGTGACATCCTCCATCGGACTGAAGATCGTGCAGCACCTGCATGAACAGGGCAAGAAGATCCTCTGGGCACCGGACCGCCATCTTGGAAATTACATCCAGCAGCAGACCGGCGCCGACATGCTGATGTGGCAGGGCTCGTGCCTGGTGCATGACGAGTTCAAGAGTGTCGAGCTGGATTTGCTGCGTGCTGAGCACCCGAACGCGAAGATCCTCGTGCACCCCGAATCGCCAGCCTCGGTGGTGGCACAGGCGGACGTGGTGGGATCGACCTCGCAGCTGATTGCGGCGGCACAGTCGCTGTCGGCCAATGAGTTTATCGTCGCGACCGACAACGGCATCCTGCACAAGATGCGCATGGCTGCGCCGGGCAAGCGCTTTATCGAAGCGCCGACCGCTGGCAACAGCGCCACCTGCAAGAGCTGCGCGCATTGCCCATGGATGGCGATGAACGCGCTTACCAATCTGGCCGAGGTGCTGGAAACTGGCCGCAACGAGATCCACGTCGATCCGGTGATCGGCAAGCAGGCCGTGGTCTGTATTGACCGCATGCTTGATTTCTCCGCGCGTGAGAAGGCCGCCGTCCGGCCGCAAGGCGATCTGGCGGCCAACGCACAGCTCTTTCAAGGAATTGGCCCAGCATGACAGCGACTCAGATGAGCGTGAACGCCGCGCAGGCGATTTTCGATAGCTTTGGCCCGGCGCTGCGTGAAGCGCTGGCTGCCAATGTGGCCGCCGCGATTGCCGAGGACGTCGGCACCGGTGACTGTACGGGCTTGCTTGTCCCAGCCGATCGCCATGCACGCGCACGCGTGATCGTGCGTGAAGACGCCGTGCTGTGCGGCACGCCTTGGTTCGACGCCTGCATGCACGCGGTGGACCCGACGCTGCGCGTGACGTGGCGGCAGCAGGAGGGCGACCGCATTGCGCCAGATTCGGTGGTGTGCGAGATCGAAGGCCCGGCGCGCTCGCTGCTGACCGCCGAGCGCCCGTCGCTGAATTTCTTGCAGTTGCTCTCCGGCGTGGCCACGGCAACGGCGCGCTATGCCGATGTCATTGCGGGTACGCGCGCTCGCGTGCTCGACACACGCAAGACGATGCCCGGTCTGCGCCTGGCGCAGAAGTACGCCGTGCGCATTGGTGGTGGCGAGAATCAGCGCCTTGCACTGTACGACGGCATCCTCATCAAGGAAAACCATATCGCTGCGGCGGGTGGCGTGACGGCGGCCTTGCGTGCGGCGCAGGCGCTGAACGCGGGCGTGTCGATTCAGGTTGAGGTGGAAACGCTTGCGCAGCTGGATGAGGCGCTGGCGGCCGGCGCCACGTCCGTACTGCTCGACAACTTCGATACGCCTGCCATGCGCGAGGCCGTGCGTGTGACGGCGGGCAGAGCGCTGCTGGAGGTATCGGGCGGTGTGAACATCGACACGATTCGCGCGTTTGCCGAGACAGGCGTGGACCGCATCTCCGTCGGCGCGCTCACGAAGGACATGCGCGCAACCGACTACTCCCTGCGTATCGTGGAATAGGCGGTCGAATAAGCCGTCGGATCAACCGGCTTAGCTTTTGCGCGCGATCTGCCGATGGGTCGGCTGCACGACCGTCGGCAGAGCCTTGGGCAGCGTTTCAGGGTAGTCGCGCGAGAAATGCAGGCCGCGGCTCTCGTGCCGTGACAGCGCGCTATCGACGATCAGCGAGGCCACCTCGACGAGGTTGCGCAGCTCCAGCAGATCGTGGCTCACACGGAAATTCTTGTAGTACTCGACAATCTCTTCGCGCAGCAGTGCAATGCGATGCTGCGCGCGTTCGAGCCGTTTGTTCGTGCGCACGATACCAACGTAGTTCCACATCATGCGGCGCAACTCGTCCCAGTTGTGTGAGACGACGACTTCTTCATCGGCATCCGTCACGCGGCTCTCATCCCACGCCGGTATTTGAATGGCAGTCGGCTTTGACTGCGGCTGGGCGAGGATGTCTTCCGCTGCGCCGCGCCCGATCACCATACATTCCAGCAGCGAATTGCTTGCCAGCCGGTTGGCGCCGTGCAGGCCGGTGTAGGCCGTCTCGCCCACTGCGTACAGGCCAGTGATGTCGGTGCGGCCGATGTGATCTGTCACCACGCCGCCGCATGTGTAGTGCGCTGCAGGCACCACCGGAATCGGCTGGCGCGTGATATCGATGCCCAACTCCAGGCAGCGTGCCAGGATCGTCGGGAAATGCTCCTTGAGGAATTCGGGGCTCTGGTGACTGATGTCCAGGTACACGCAGTCCAGACCACGCTTCTTCATCTCGAAGTCGATGGCGCGGGCAACGATGTCGCGTGGGGCCAGCTCGGCGCGTTCATCGTGCGCGGGCATGAAGCGCGTGCCATCCGGCAGGATCAGCTTGCCGCCTTCACCACGCACGGCCTCGGTAATCAGGAAGGATTTGGCAAACGGGTGGTACAGGCAGGTCGGGTGGAACTGGATGAACTCCATGTTCGCCACGCGGCAGCCCGCACGCCACGCCATGGCAATGCCGTCGCCACTGGCCGTGTCCGGGTTGGTCGTATAGAGGTAGACCTTGCCTGCACCGCCAGTGGCCATCACGTTCTGGCTGGCAGTGAGTGTCTTGACCCGGCCGCTCTTGCAGTCGAGCACGTACAGGCCATGGCAACGGGTGCCTGGCTGACCCAGCTTCGCATCGGTAATCAGGTCGATCGCGAAGTGGTCTTCCAGCAGCGTGATGTTCGGGTGATTGCGTACTTTTTCCACCAGCGTTGTCACCACGGCGTGGCCGGTGGCATCGGCTGCGTGGATGATGCGTCGATGGCGGTGGCCGCCTTCGCGCGTGAGGTGGAAGCCGAGTTCGGCTTGCTCGTCGCGCGTGAAGGGCACACCGTGTCCGATCAGCCACTCGATGGCCGATCGCCCGTTCTCGACGATGTAGCGCGTGGCCGCTTCATCGCACAAGCCGGCGCCGGCGATGAGCGTGTCGTCGACGTGCTCGTCATGGCTGTCGCCCGAGTCGAGCACCGCGGCAATGCCGCCCTGAGCCCAATCACTGGCGCCCGCCGAGAGGCTGCGTTTGCTGATGACGACCACACGGCGGTGATCGGCGAGGTGCAGGGCGACGGTCAAGCCCGCCAGGCCGCTGCCGACGACGGCAACATCGAAGTTCATGGGAGACGCGAGACGCTGGGCAGACGCGGCTGCAGACCAGGGCGAGCCCTAGCACAGTCGCGTGTCAATCGGAAAGAGAAGCAGTGTACACCGCGCCTCGCGCCAAACGACAGGCAACAAAAAACCCGCCTTGAAGCGGGTTTTTGCTGTCGGTCATGCCGACGGAAACAAGATGCGCAATCCAGAGGATTACTTGATCTTGGTTTCCTTGTAAGCGACGTGCTTGCGGGCGACGGGATCAAACTTCATGATCTCCATCTTTTCCGGCTTGGTGCGCTTGTTCTTGGTGGTCGTGTAGAAATGACCCGTACCTGCGGTCGATTCCAGCTTGATCTTGTCGCGTCCGCCTTTGCTGGCCATGATTTAACTCCTAATTAGACTTCGCCGCGTGCGCGCAGATCCACGAGCACTTCGTCGATGCCTTTTTTATCGATCAGGCGCAGACCGGCGTTCGAGACGCGCAGGCTCACCCAGCGGTTTTCGGATTCGACCCAGAAGCGGCGGTTCTGCAGGTTCGGCAGAAAACGGCGCTTGGTCTTGTTGTTTGCGTGGGAAACGTTATTGCCGACCATCGGCGCTTTCCCGGTCACTTGACAGACGCGTGCCATGGAGCACTCCTAACTAAATACGTTGGCTACAGTTTGCGACCGGGCGCTGGGACCAAAACCAAGCGCAGCGCCACTGTAGAGGTGGGACTTCAGCGAAACGCGGATTATACACATAAAACTGCTGGCAAATCAACGAGATCAGTCGATTGCCGTTGAGCAACGCGCGATGCGGCGTCTGCGCTACATCTTGCCGTGTTCCAGAAAGCCATAGACCGTGGTGCGGCCGACGATCATGTGATCCAGAACAATCACATCCAGCAGCGCCAGCGCGCGGCAAAGCTCCCGGGTCAGGACGATATCGGATTCGCTGGGCTCGGCGTGGCCGGTGGGGTGGTTGTGGGCCAGGATGACGGCTGCCGCATTGTGATGCAGGGCGCGCTTGGCGATCTCGCGGGGATAGACGCGTGCCTCGGTCAGCGTGCCACGGAAAAGCTCCTCCCACGCAATCAGCCGGTGCCGCACGTCCAGAAACAGACAGGCGAAGACTTCGTGTGGGCGGTGGCCGAGCGACAGTCGCAGGAAATCCTTCACGCTCTGTGGAGAATCGAAAGTCTGGCCGTGGGTGATGTCTTCTTTGAGTGCACGCCGGGCAACTTCCAGCAATGCATGCAATTGTGCATATTTGGCCGGCCCCATGCCGTTGATCGACGAGAACTCCTGTTGCGAGGCGTGGCACAGCCGCCCGAGCGAGCCGAAATGCACCAGCAGTTCACGCGCCAAGTCGACGGCGCTTTTGCCGGGCATGCCGACGCGCAGGAAGATGGCCAGCAGTTCCGCATCAGACAGCGCAGCGGGACCGTGAGCGAGCAGTTTTTCACGCGGCCGCTCGTGGGCGGGCCAGTCGACAATTGCCATATAGATACTGTAGGGGAGGGCGTTGATGCCCACGTGCGGCCTGTGTGGAGCAGGCGCCGCGCCAGCGACCGAGAGGAGGGCTGACGTACAATAACGGGTTACTTTTTGGTCAAGCAGGTTGAGCGTGCAAGATTTGACGAATCAGGCGTCGGCAAGCGGCGCAGGCAAGGTAGTTGGGGCGGATTCCTATTTGACGCTGCACTACCGCGTCGCTCTGGAGAACGACACGGACGTTGTCACCACCTTTGGTGACAAGCCCGCGACGCTGCTGCTCGGTCAAGGTCAATTGGCGCCGACGCTGGAGCAGGCGCTGTTCGGTATGCGCGAGGGCGAGCGCACGACGTTCCGCCTGGCGCCCGAGCATGCGTTCGGCCCGCGCAATCCTGAGCTGCTGCAGCGCGTGTCGCTGGCCACGCTGCGTGAAAATTCCTCGTTTGAAGAGGACTACCAGCCGGGTGATCTTGTCGAATTCAACGCGCCGAGCGGTGGCAAGTACGCCGGCGTGCTGAAAGAGATCGGTGAGACCTCCGCGCTGTTCGATTTCAACCACCCGCTGGCTGGGCAGACCATCCTGTTCGAAGTCCAGCTGATTGGCATTCTGTGATGAGCACCACCATGAACACCCCGGTCGACCCCGTCACCCAGATCGACGCTGAGGTTCTGCTCGCGCAGCCGCGTGGCTTCTGTGCCGGCGTGGACCGGGCCATCGAGATCGTCGAGCGCGCACTGCAACTGTTTGGCGCGCCTATCTACGTGCGCCACGAGATCGTGCACAACGCCTTTGTGGTGAGCGACCTGCGTAACAAGGGGGCGGTGTTCGTGCAGGAGCTCGACGATGTGCCGGTGGGCGGCACGGTCATCTTCAGCGCGCATGGTGTGTCCCGCGCGGTGCGCGAGGCGGCTGAGGCGCGCGGCCTGCGCGTGTTCGATGCGACCTGCCCGCTGGTGACCAAGGTGCACGTCGAGGTCTCGAAGATGCGCTCGCAGGGCTTCGAGATCATCATGATCGGCCACAAGGGGCACCCTGAAGTGGAAGGCACCATGGGCCAGGCCGACGACGGCATGTTGCTCGTCGAATCGGTGGACGACGTGGCGCATCTTGCGGTGAAGGACCCGACGCGACTGGCGTATGTCACGCAGACCACGCTGTCGGTGGACGAGACGCAGGAGATTGTGGCCGCCATCAAGGCGCGCTTCCCCGCCGTGAACGAACCCAAGAAACAGGACATCTGCTATGCCACGCAGAACCGCCAGGACGCCGTGAAGTTCATGGCGCCGCAGGTGGAGGTGGTGATCGTGGTGGGCAGCCCGAACAGTTCCAACTCGAATCGCCTGCGCGAACTGGCCGAGAAGCTCGGCGTGCCAGCCTATATGGTGGATACGCCCGAGCAGGTGAAGCCCGAATGGCTGGCCGGCAAGCGCCGCGTGGGCCTGACGGCGGGCGCGTCGGCGCCGGAAGAACTGGCGCAATCGATCGTCGATCGACTCAAGGCGCTGGGTGCGCGCACCGTGCGTCCGCTCGAGGGCATTCAAGAAAACATGTCCTTCCCCCTTCCGAGGGGACTTCAAATCAATTGAAGTCGATTATGTAAATGCCCACTTAAAAGCGCACAAAAATAGTGCGCCCTAATGCGGTGCATAAAGCGCTTTCGACATGCCGACGGCCACTTCTAACAGGAGTGGCCGTTTTGTTTTGTGCATTGCAAAAACCGATTCAACGCCTGCAAAGCCTTGATTTACCGTGCGGATCGCCCGCCAAGCCGCGTAAATACAGGGTTTCCCCTACTCTGGCATGCTTCTTGTTATGCCTATCTGCCATTCGCGAATGCCTGCGCGAAATGACGCCTGTTTGGGCATTGGGGAAAGCCCGTAAAGCGGCGTAGTTACTGTAAAAATCGTTGTTGCGACGCGTATTGCATCCGCAAAAAAAGGGGATACAATTCGCGCGTTTCAAATTGAAACAATCGGCGCAGGGGGAGCGGCCGGGAGGCAGGACGCTCTTCTTGCTCTTGCGAGATCTAGGAGATCACTCATGCAAATCAAGTTTGCCAAAGTTCTGCCGCTTGCGGCTGCCGTGGCACTCGTAGCAGCTTGCGGTAAGAACGAGGAAAAGCCCGCAGACCAAGCTGCTGCACCTGCAGCAACGTCGGCTCCGGCCGCTGCTGCTGGCGGCGGCGAGACCGTCGTCAAGATCGGTCACGCGGCTCCGCTCACGGGCGGTATTGCTCACCTTGGCAAAGACAACGAAAACGGTGCACGTCTGGCCGTTGAAGAAGCCAACAAGGAAGGCCTGACCATCGACGGCAAGAAGATCAAGCTGGAATTGGTCGGTGAAGACGATGCGGGCGACCCGAAGACTGGCACCGCCGTGGCGCAGAAGCTGGTTGACGAGCACGTTGTTGCCGTCGTTGGCCACCTGAACTCGGGCGTTTCGATTCCGGCTTCCAAGATCTACAGCGATGCAGGCATCGTGCAGATCTCTCCGTCGTCGACGAACCCCGACTACACCAAGCAAGGCTTCAAGACGACCTACCGCGTGGTTGCGACCGACGCGCAGCAAGGCCCGGCACTGGCCAACTATGCTGCCAAGACCCTGGGCGCAAAGACCGTGGCCATCGTTGATGATGCCACCGCCTACGGTAAGGGCCTGGCCGACGAGTTCGAGAAGACCGCGAAGGCTGACGGCGTGAGCGTTGTGGCACGTGAAGCCACCAACGACAAGGCCACCGACTTCAAGGCCATTCTGACCAAGATCAAGGGCAAAAAGCCGGACGTGATCATGTACGGCGGCATGGATGCCACCGGCGGTCCGTTCGCCAAGCAAGCCAAGGAACTTGGCATCACGGCCAAGATCGTTGGCGGCGATGGCGTGTGTACCGACAAGGTGGCCGAACTGGCTGGCGACGCCATCGACAACATCGTCTGCTCGGAAGCAGGCTTGGCGCTGTCGAAGATGGAAAAGGGCGCGGACTTCGACAAGAAGTACCAAGACCGTTTCCACACGCCGGTGCAGATCTACGCACCGTTCACGTATGACGCTGTCAACGTGATCATCGACGCGATGAAGCGTGCCAACTCGACCGATCCGGCCAAGATCCTGGCTGCCATGCCGGCAACCAACTACAACGGCGTGATCGGCAACATCTCGTTTGACGAGAAGGGTGACCTGAAGCAAGGCTCCATCACCCTGTACAACTACAAGGACAAGAAGAAGACCGTCCTTGATGTTGTGAAGATGTAATCAGTAATCGAAGGGCGATTCTCATTACGATTTGCCCTTAAAAACGGCACCGCGCATACCCTTGCGGTGCCGTTTTTTATAGCCTAGCCAGTCATACAAGGCCCTCACCATGGGCGCGTTCGGCAGGCCGCTTACCAGCAACCTCACCTTACCCATCCGATTGATCGCATACCTTGCGGGCGCGCCATCCCGTCGCCTACAACAAAGCAAGGCATAGCAGGAGCTGTTCTCATGGATATCTTTATCCAGCAGATCGTGAACGGTCTGGTGCTCGGCAGCATTTACGCGCTGATCGCACTTGGCTACACCATGGTCTACGGTATTCTCGGCATCATCAACTTCGCCCACGGCGATGTCCTGATGGTCGGTGCAATGTCTGCGCTGACTGCCATCAACTTCCTCCAGAAGTACTTCCCCAATCTGCCTGACTGGCTCACGCTCGTCATTGCGCTGCTGTTTGCAATGCCGGTCTGTGCCATCGTGGCGTACACCATCGAACGGGTTGCCTACCGGCCGCTGCGCAATGCGCCGCGTCTGGCGCCGCTGATCACCGCCATCGGCGTGTCGATCGTGCTGCAGACTCTGGCGATGATGATCTGGTCGCGTAACCCGCTGACCTTCCCGCAACTGCTGCCTTCGAGCCCGATCGATATCGGCTCCACGGGCGCGACCATCACCGGCAAGGAAATCGTCATCATCGTGGTGGCTATCCTGGTGATGATCGGGCTGATCCTGCTGGTCAACCGCACCAAGCTCGGCCGCGCCATGCGTGCTACCGCCGAGAACCAGCGTGTGGCAGGGCTGATGGGCGTCAATCCGAACTTCGTGATCTCCGCCACTTTCATGATCGGTGCTGCCCTGGCAGCTGTCGCAGGCGTGATGATGGCGACCAACTACGGCAACGCCCACTTCTACATGGGCTTCATCCCGGGCCTGAAGGCGTTTACCGCCGCAGTGCTGGGCGGCATCGGCAACCTGGCAGGCGCCATGGTGGGCGGCATGCTGCTGGGTCTGATCGAGGCACTGGGTGCCGGCTACATCGGGGACCTGACTGGCGGTGTGTTCGGTTCGAACTACCAGGATGTGTTCGCGTTCATCGTGCTGATTGGCGTGCTGCTGTTCCGCCCGTCCGGCATCATGGGCGAACGCGTTGCGGACCGTGCATAAGAAGGGGAGCGCCATGACAGAAACTGCAACCGAATTCAAGGCACCGAAGAAGACGCGTGCCGCGCTTTACGGCTTCCTGATCCTCGCCCTGTTCGCACCGTTCATCGTGGGTGCCGCAGGTGGTAACTACTGGGTACGCGTGCTGGACTTCGCGCTGCTGTACATCATGCTGGCCCTGGGCCTGAACATCGTGGTGGGCTTTGCCGGCCTGCTCGACCTGGGCTACATCGCGTTCTACGCGGTGGGTGCCTACATGATGGCGTTGCTGGGTTCGCCGCACCTGTCCAACCAGTTCGAGTGGATCCACCAGCTGTTCCCGAATGGGCTGCACCTTATCGTCTGGTGGGTGATACCACTGGGTGCCGGGTTGGCTGCGTTGTTCGGCATTCTGCTGGGCACGCCAGTGCTGAAGCTGCGCGGTGACTACCTCGCCATCGTGACGCTGGGCTTTGGTGAAATCATCCGGATCTTCATGAACAACCTCGACCGTCCGGTGAACATCACCAACGGTCCGAAGGGCATCAACCTGATCGAGCCAGTCAAGATCTTCGGGTTCGACTTCTCGAAGCGCCATGACTTCTTTGGCATCCGCTTCGACTCGGTCTACATGTACTACTACCTGTTCGTGTTCCTGGCCGCGATCATCATCATCGTGTGCCTGCGGTTGCAGAACTCGCGTATCGGTCGTGCATGGGTGGCGCTGCGTGAAGATGAAATCGCTGCCAAGGCGATGGGCATCAACACGCGCAACATCAAGCTGCTGGCCTTTGCCATGGGCGCGTCGTTCGGTGGTGTGTCGGGGGCGATGTTCGCGTCGTTCCAGGGCTTCGTGTCGCCGGAATCGTTCGTGCTGTGGGAGTCGATCTACATCCTGGCCATCGTGGTGCTGGGCGGCATGGGCCATATCCCGGGCGTGATCCTGGGCGGCATCCTGCTGGTGGGCTTCCAGGAGTTGCTGCGTGCGCTGGCCGAGCCGGTGCAGAACAAGCTGTTCGGCCATGTGATTGTGGAAGCGGAAGTGCTGCGTCAGTTGCTGTTCGGCCTGGCGATGGTGGTGGTGATGCTGTATCGCCCTTCGGGCCTGTGGCCCTCGCCGCGCAAGGAAGACCGTCCGCAAAAAGCGCGGGCTGGTGGACTGTCCCGTATCTGATGGAGGCACGCACATGAGCAATAACAACGTCCTCCTCTCGATCCGAGGAGTGCAGAAGCGTTTCGGCGGCCTGCAAGCGCTGTCCGACGTGAGTCTGGAAATTCGCGAAGGCGAAATCTACGGTCTGATCGGCCCGAACGGTGCCGGCAAGACCACGTTCTTCAACGTCATTACGGGTCTGTACACGCCGGATGCCGGCGAGTTCGTGCTGGGCGGTGTGCCGTATCAGCCGACCGCTGTGCACGAGGTGGCCAAAGCCGGTATCGCCCGCACGTTCCAGAACATTCGTTTGTTTGGCGACATGACCGCGGCGGAAAACGTCATGGTCGGCCGTCACGTGCGCACCAAGGCCGGCCTGATCGGCGCGGTGTTCCGCACCAAGGCGGCCCGCGAAGAGGAAAAATCGATCGAAGACTGGGCTTACGACCTGCTGGAGTACGTCGGCATCGGCAAGTACGCCAACTACACGGCGCGCAACCTGTCGTACGGTCACCAGCGTCGTCTGGAGATCGCGCGCGCCCTGGCCACGCAGCCCAAGCTGTTGGCCCTGGACGAACCGGCTGCCGGCATGAACGCCACGGAAAAGGTCGAGCTCCGCGGCTTGCTCGACAAGATCCGTTCCGACGGCAAGACCATCCTGCTGATCGAACACGACGTGAAGCTGGTGATGGGCCTGTGCAACCGCCTGACCGTGCTGGACTACGGCAAGGTGATCGCGCAAGGCCTGCCGCACGAAGTGCAGAGCAACCCGGCCGTGATCGAGGCCTACCTCGGCGCATCGACGCATTGATGCGGAGGAACGGAATATGAAACCAGTAATGTTGAAGATCGACGGCCTGAAGGTTGCCTACGGCGGCATCCAGGCGGTCAAGGGCGTGGATCTGGAGATTCGCGAAGGTGAGCTGGTCACGCTGATCGGTGCCAACGGCGCCGGCAAGACGACCACCATGAAGGCCATCACCGGGCTGCAGGGCTGGGCTGCGGGTGACGTGCAGTATCTGGGCAAGTCCATCAAGGGCGTGCCGAGCTACAACCTGCTCAAGCAGGGCTTGGCGATGGTGCCGGAAGGCCGCGGCGTGTTCGCGCGCATGACCATCGTCGAGAACCTGCAGATGGGTGCCTTCACGCGCAACGACGAGGCGCAGATCAAGGCCGACATCGACCGCATGTTCGGCATCTTCCCGCGCCTGAAAGAGCGTGCAAACCAGCTGGCCGGCACAATGTCGGGCGGCGAGCAGCAGATGCTGGCCATGGCGCGTGCGCTGATGAGCCAACCGAAGCTGCTGCTGCTGGACGAACCGTCGATGGGTCTCTCGCCGATCATGGTGGAGAAGATCTTCGAGGTCGTGCGCGACATCTCGGCGCAAGGCGTAACCGTGCTGCTCGTCGAGCAGAACGCGCGCCTGGCGCTGCAGGCGGCGCACCGCGGCTACGTGATGGACTCCGGTCTCATCACCATGAGCGGCGATGCCAAGCTGATGTTGGACGATCCGAAGGTGCGTGCTGCCTATCTGGGCGAATAAGCATCAAGCGTCATGAAAAGAGCCCCGCACTTGCGGGGCTTTTTCTTTGTGCGTCAGGCAGATGTTGCTGTGTAGATATTTGGCCGGTGCAGTTGCATGAAGCCAATGCCCCCAGGCACATCGGTAAAGCCATGCTTGCGATAGAGCCAGTCCGCACCCGTGGTGACCAGCACCGTGCGGCGCAGACTCTGCAGTTCGGGGTGCTCGCGTAGGAAATCCATCAGCGCGTGCGAGACACCCTTGCCGCGCCACTCAGGCAGTACAAACACGTCGCACAGATAGGCGAATGTCGCGCGGTCGGTGATAGCACGTGCAAAGCCCACGAGGTCGCCGTGCAAGCCGTCATCGCTTTGCTGATAGGCGGCGAAGCACAGCGAATTGGCGATCGATCGGTCGAACACGGCGCGCGGCAGGCCGCGGGCCCAATGCGTTTCCTGCGAGAGGAAATCGTAGATCTGGTCCAGCGGGAGCCACGCGGAATCGTCAGACAAAACGATCCCCGTGGCCGGAACAGCAAGCGTCACGGCCATGGCAAACCTCGAATTGGCGAAATGGAAACTGCGGTGGTGAAGCGATGCAGGGCGACGCATTGCGCGCCGCCCCAGGGTGAAGCGTTTCGCTTTAGGCGTGTGCCTTGAGCAGCGTACGGAGCATGCCGATCATCGTGTCGATTTCTTCGGTCGTCACGTTCAGTGCGGGCATGAAACGCAGGATGTTGGGACGCGGTGCGTTCAGCAGCAGGCCCGTCGGGTTCATCTCACGCGCGGCTTCGACCAGTTGGCCGCCGATGTCCTTGCCGAGCAGCAGGGCGCGCAGCAGGCCTTCACCACGCTCACCGGCCAGGCCGAACTCTTCCGACAGTTGCAGCAATTGCTTGCGCAGGTAGGCGCCGCGTTCCTGCACGCCTGCCAGGAAGCCCGGGGCCAGCAACTGCTCGATTACCGAGCAACCGACGGCGGTCATCAACGGGTTGCCGTTGTAGGTCCCGCCCTGGTCGCCAGCTTCGAAGCTCGCCACTTCATCCGTGCACAGCAGGGCCGACAGCGGCACGCCGCCACCGATGCCCTTGCCCAGCGTCATGATGTCGGGCTCGATGTTCGAGAGCTGGTAGGCGAAGAGGGTGCCGCAACGTCCGCAGCCGGCCTGCACTTCATCGACGATCAGCAGGATCTTGTGCTTCTTGGTCAGCGCACGCAGTTGCTGCATGAATTCCGGCGTGGCAGGCAGCACGCCGCCTTCGCCCTGCACGGGCTCCAACATCACGCCGACGGTCTCGTCGGTGATCAGCGCTTCCACCGACGCGATGTCGTTCAGGATGGCCTTCGGGAAGCCCGGCACCTGCGGCGCGAAGATGGTGTCCCAGCCGGCCTTGCCCGATGCGCTCATGGTGGCGAGCGTGCGGCCGTGGAAGCTGTGGTCAAAGGTAATGATCTGGAAGGCGCCGTTCTTATGCTTCTTGCCCCACTTGCGGGCGAGCTTGATGGCGCCTTCGTTGGCCTCGGCGCCGCTGTTGGCGAAGAACACCTTGTCGAAGCAGCTGTGCGCGGTCAGCAGGTCGGCCAGCTTGGCCATGGGCTCGTTGTAGAAGGCCGGGCTCGGGTTGATGAGCTTCTTGGCCTGGGCGTTGAGCGCTTCGATCATGCCGTCGTTGGAGTGGCCGAGGCAGTTGACGGCCCAGCCCTGCATGAAGTCCAGGTATCGCTTGCCGTTGTGATCCGTCAGCCACGAGCCCTTGCCTTCGGTGAAGACGATCTCGGGCCGGTTGGTGATGTACATCAGGGACTGGACAGGGTAGTCAGCAAACGCCATGGCAAAGCTCCAGAAAAAGGCGGCAGGAAGATGAAAAAATTGAAAAGCGCTGATTGGAAAAAGACAAAGGCCACGGGGGGTGCCCCGTGGCCTTGTGATCGTCGAATCCTGTGAACCCGATATGCAATCAGCAGACAGCCGCGCGGCTTCCCGGAGGGAGCAACGTACGGCGGCGTCGGAGGTGCAGGGCTTGGTTCATAAGGCGCAAGAATAAGACGGATGCCAAGTCAAGTCAAAACGAAATTTCGACGTTCTTTGGATTTGTGCAACGGTAGGTAAGTCGATTGTCAGCCGGCCGGATGCAGGTCCGCCTCCGAGGTGAACGAGTCGGCGAAGAACGCATCCGGGTGCATTTGGCACTGGGCGGCAAAGTCCGTGCGGGCCGAGTTGATCACCACCGGCGCGCCGCAAGCGTACACCTCGTGGTTCGACAGATCGGGGTGATCGGCCATCACGGCCTGGTGGACGAAGCCTGTGCGGCCGGTCCAGGCGTCTTCGGGCAAGGCGTTGGAGACGACCGGCACGTACGTGAATCCAGGGATCGTGCGCGCCCATTCTTCCGCCTTGGCGTGCATGTACAGGTCTTGCGGGCGGCGGCCGCCCCAGTACAACGTCATCGGGCGCTTGCTGCCGATGAATTGCGCATGCTCGACGATGGCCTTGATGGGCGCGAAACCCGTGCCCGAGGCCAGCAGGATGATCGGCTTGTCGGACTCTTCACGCAGGAAGAAGCTGCCCAGCGGCCCTTCGAAGCGCAGGATGTCGCGTTCTTTCATGGCCGGGGCGCCCTCCTTGGCACCGAACACGTAGTCGGTGAAGGCGCCGCCCGGCATGTGGCGGATGTGCAGCTCGATCGGGCCCTCTTCGTGCGGCGGGTTGGCGATCGAGTAGCTGCGGCGCTTGCCGTCGCGCAGGAGGAATTCCACGTACTGCCCGGCCAGAAATTGCATACGCTCGGTGGCTGGCAGTTGCAGTTTGACGATGGTGACGTCCGGTGCAGCCTTTTCCAGCGAGGCCACGCGGCAGGGGATCTTCTTGATGGGCACATCGCCGGCGCCATGCACTTCGCGCACTTCAATGGTGACGTCAGTTGCGGGCGTGGCACAGCAGAACAGCGCGCGGCCTTCGGTGGCTTCCTGGGCGGAGAGCGCGTTGGGCGAGTGGTTGCCCTGCACGATGGAGCCCTCGCGGACATGGCCCTTGCACGAGCCGCACGCGCCGTTTTTGCAGCCGTACGGCAGGCCGATGCCCTGGCGCAGCGCCGCTGCAAGGATGGTCTCGCCGTCTTCGGCCTGGAACTGGCGGCCGCTGGGCAGCACGTTGATCTGATAAGCCATACTACAATCCGAATATGTTGAAAAGAGTGTCTGGTCGCCTTACTGCGGCACGTCCAATCATGACCCCGGCAAGAGCCCGGTCACCGAAATCCATGTCCCGCCTGGGGGCACCAAGCGTGCTGATCGTCGGCTGCGGTGATGTCGGCCAGCGTTGCCTGACGATGCTGCGCAAGCGCTTTCGCGTCTTTGCCGTCACCTCGCGCCAAGAAGGTCGTACACCACTGCGCGAGGCCGGCGCCGTGCCGGTCCTGGCCAACCTGGACGATGCCGCATCGCTGCGCCGCCTGCGGGGCTTGAGCCCGCGCGTGCTGCACTTGGCGCCGCCGCCGTCCACCGGCAATGACGACCCGCGTACCGCCGCACTGGTGCACGCGTTGGCCCGTCCGGGCCCCATGTCCCGAGGCACAAAACAACGCATTTTACCCGACCGGGCGCGTCGGTTTGGTGGCTTGACGGGCCGCTTGAAAACCCGCCTCCAGGCGCGTGCATTCGTGTACGCGAGCACCAGCGGCGTCTACGGTGATGCGGCCGGCGCATGGGTGGATGAATCCCGCCCGGTCAAGCCGACCACCGCGCGCGCCCAGCGCCGTGTGGCGGCAGAACGCCGGGTGCGCTGGTTTGGCGTGGGCGGCGGCTGGCGCACGTCGATTCTTCGCATTCCCGGTATTTATGCCGCCGACCGCCTTCCGGTGGCACGTCTGCAGCGTGGCACACCTGCCTTGCGTGCAGAAGATGACGTCTACACCAACCACATCCACGCTGACGATCTGGCGCGCGCGCTGATTGCTGCACTGGTGCGCGGCCGCGCCCAGCGCGTCGTGCACGCCAGCGATGCCTCCGAGTTGCGCATGGGCGATTACTTTGATGCTGTGGCAGACGCGCGCGGCTTGCAGCGGCCGCCGCGCATCTCCAGGGCCCAAGCCGTTGCGCAGATCGAGCCGTCGCTACTGTCCTTCATGAGCGAGTCGCGCCGATTGCGCAATGCACGGCTGATGCGCGAGCTGCGTGTGACGCTGCGCTATCCGACCGTGGCCGACTTCCTGCAAGCTGAGGCCTGACATGGCTGCGCCCGCGCCTTCGCCAACCTCCGCATCGACCTCGTCCGAGCGCCGCCGCATTGCGCGTGTTGCACTCGTGCTGGCGGGCTTGGCCGTGGGCGTGGTGCTGTGCGGGTTTGCCGCCAACATGGTGGCCGATGCGATGGGCGCACGCGATGTACAGCAGATGGTGGATGCGCGCCGGCAGTTGGCTGCCCAGGTGGCCGAGGGCATGTCGAACCAGATCACCGCTGACGTGGCGCTGTTGCGTGCCATTCCGCAGACGCTCGCGCAGATCGATGCCGTTCCGCGTGCCGTGGATCGCGTCGACACGCGGCGCTGGAACCTGATGGACCAGGGCTCGCGCGCCAAGGAAGCGCTGGCGCATCCTGAAGTCGCGGATACCAGCGCGTTCCTGGGCACCGCCGCGGGTGATCTTGGGCTGGACTACGTGTGGGTCGTCAACCAGCGCGGCTACGTGGTGCTGGCCAACAACGCGAGCCATGCGGAATCGTTCCTCGGCGTGCAGTCGGCCATGCAGCCCTACATGAAGGAGGCAATGCTGGGCGGGCTGGGCGAGCAGTTCACCGTGGGCATGGTGACGGCCGTGCCGGGCTTGTTCTTTGCCGCGCCGGTGTATGACGATGCGGGCTATCTCGTGGCGGCGGTGGCCACCAAGGTGAGCCTTACGCGCCTGCAGCACTGGGTGTCGCATCCCACCTCGCTGCTGACGGATCCGAACGGGCTCATCATTCTGTCGACCGATGCTTCGCTGGTGGGCAAGATCCTGCCGGACTCACGCCTGCAGCACATGAGCGCAAGCGAGCGCTACAACGCGTATCAGCGTGTCGATTTTGATGTGTGGCCGTATCACCCAAGCGGACCGACGGCGCAAGCGCATCGCGACGTGCCTAACTGGGTGCCGGTCGAGGTGCGCAACGCACTGACCTGGCGTGATGGCGTGGCCACGCCTTCGCTGACCGTGTCGCGCAACGCGAGCGCTGACCTTACGATCATGGTGGCCGAGCCGCTGCTGGCGTGGTCTCAGCAGATGGCCAACCATGACCGCAACCGCGCGATCGGTTTCGCGCTGTTCGTGAGCGTGTTGCTGAGCTTTGTGCTGGTGGTGTGGTCATTGGTGCGTGAGCGGCAGCACCATCGCCTGACACGCCACTTGAACCAGCGGCTGCAGCGCACCAACAGCGCGCTCGCCAACGAGGCGCACTTCGACCACCTGACCGGTGTACTGACGCGGCGCCGCTTCCTTGCGCTGTTCGATACCGTGCTCACGCGCGCGCACAATCGCGGCGAGCCGCTCGTGCTGGTGCTGGCCGATCTGGATCATTTCAAGCGCATCAACGATACGTGGGGCCACGCGGTGGGCGACATGGCGCTGCAGCGCTTTGCTTCGCTGGCCACGGGGGCTTTGCGCAGCAGCGATCTTGTTGGCCGCCTGGGCGGCGAGGAGTTTGCCGTTGTGATGGGCCGCACCACGCTGGAGGAGGCCACCGAGGTGGCCGAGCGCCTGCGCGCCGCCGTGGCCGAGCCCGACGAGAACTTCCCCACCGGCCTGACCATGACCGTCAGCATGGGCATGACGGGCTATCGCACAGGCGACACCGCATCGGAGATGCTCAAACGTGCCGATCTGGCGCTGTACCGTGCCAAGGAGAGCGGGCGCAACCGGCACATCGCAGGTTAGGCAGGTTAAGGCGGCGTAACACAACGCAGCAGACAGCTTCCTATACTCGGCCGACGCGCCAGATGGCGCCTGTCGATCGTGCTCCGGAGGGAATCTTGTCGAATCGTCTGTCTGTATTGGCGGTGTTGCCGCTGTTGGTCGCCACCGCGCTGGCGCATGCCGCTGATATCAAAGGGTCCAAGGACCACCCGGCGCTGGGGCGCTTTGCCGGTGCCACCATTGCTGCCTACAAGGTCACGAGCTTCGACGAAGCCGTGTTGCCCAACGCACCGATCGAAGACGACCACAACCCGAAGGTGCTCAAGACCGAGGGCAAGATCACCTACATCAGCTACCGGATTCCCGGCGACAAGAGCGCGCTGGAGATTACGCGCAACTACGAGCAGGCCTTGGCCAAATCGGAGTTCAAGGTGTTGTTCCAGTGTGCGAACGATGCCTGCGGAAGCCGTTTTGGCGGCTACGTGCACAACATGAACAAGGTCGCCCCGACGGGGTTTGGTGACGCATCATTCGGCCCGCCCCATCGGGCGATTCTGGCGCAGCGTACCAATGCACAGGGCACCACCACGGTGTTCCTGCACGTGATGGAAGCCAGCACCTCCGGCAATGGCGGTGCGTACGTCTACGAACAGGTGGTTGACGGGCAGGCCATGCAGACCGGGCAGGTGCAGCTGCTGGACGCGCCGGCCTTGCAGAAGGCCCTGCAGAGCGATGGCAAGGTCGCGCTATACGGCGTCTACTTCGACACCGACAAGGCGACGCTCAAGCCGGAGTCGAAAGCGCAGCTCGACCAGATGGCGCAATTGCTGAAGACGGCGCCTGCGCTGAAGGTATTCATCGTGGGGCACACCGACAACCAGGGGCAGTTTGCGCGCAACCAGGATCTGTCGCAGCAGCGTGCGGATGCAGTGGTCAAGGCGCTGTCATCGCAATATGGGATTGCGGCAGGGCGCTTGTCGGGCAAGGGCGTGGCATCGCTGGCGCCCGTGGCCAGCAACGACGCCGAGTCCGGACGCGCGAAGAACCGCCGCGTCGAGCTCGTCCTCCAGTAAGCCGCAAGGCACTATCGTGGGGCCCGGCTGGCCCGCCGGCGCCTGAGCTCCAGCTGCGTGCGTGCGCCCGACAGTGGCGCACGGCGAAAGCGCTCGCGGCGCTGCTCTTCATCAAAGAATGCCAGTGACGGCTTGACCAGGTCGCTGCGCGACACGATGCCCACCAGCTTGCGCGCGTGTGAATCAGCCACCACGGGCAGCCGCTCCAGCCCGTGCACAGCCAAACGCGTGGCGACGATGCGGCAGGTTTCGTCCGGCAGTGCCATCACAGGTGCATTGGCGCCGAACAGTTCGGCAATGGCGGTTGCACCGCGTTTCTGGCTGGCCAGCAGGGCATCGCGATCCAGCATGCCGATCAATGCGCCGTCGCGAACGACGGGAAATGCGCGATGCGCCTGCGCCGCGCCAAAGTGCGCCATCAGTACGTCCGTGATCGAAGCGGTGGCTTCAATGGTTTGCACGGATCGCGTCATCACCTCGCTCACGGCGTGACGTTCGAGCGGGTCGACGGCGTATTCGCGATAGATGTGGAAACCGCGCCGCGCGATCTTCTCGGTCATGATTGAGCGAGGCATGGTCAGCACGACAAAACCGTAGGACACCGCCACCGCCAGCAGGACCGGCAACAAGGCGTTGACGTCTTGCGTAAGTCCGAAGGCAAAGACGATGGCCGTGAGTGGGGCGCCCAGCACGCCGGCCAGCGTGGCAGCCATGCACACGAGTGGCCACAGGCCCGGATCGCCGCCGGGCAGCACGGGGCCGATCAGCACGCCCAGGCCCGCGCCCATCATCAGCAGCGGGGCGAGCACGCCGCCCGAGGTGCCTGAGCCCAGCGCGATCACCCAGATGATGGCCTTGACCACCAGCAGCGCCAGCGCTACGCGGATGGCCAGATGGTTGTGCAGCAGATCGCCGATCACGTCGTAGCCGACCCCCAGCGCACGCGGCTCAAAGTATCCGCCAATGCCGACCGCCAGCCCGCCGATGGCTGGCCACCACATCCAGTGAATCGGCAGGCGGCCGAACAGGTCTTCTACCTTGTAGAGCGCCATCGACAGCGAGCGTGCCAGCGCACCGCACAGCAGCCCCGCGACCACGCATGAGCCCAGCGCGGGCAGCGTTGCCGGTGCCGTCTCCAGCGGGAAGAGCGGACCCGTCTCCAGCACCAGCATGCGCAGGAAACCCGCGACTGCACACGCCACCGCCACCGGCAGCATGCTGCGCGGGCGCCATTCAAACAGCAGCAGCTCCACCGCCAGCAGCAACGCGGCCACCGGCGTGCCGAACACCGCCGTCATGCCCGCCGTGGCACCGGCCACCAGCAGCGTCTTGCGCTCAGCGGCGGTCAGCTTGAAGAACTGCGCGAATAGCGAACCGATTGCACCGCCGGTCATGATGATCGGGCCTTCTGCGCCGAACGGTCCGCCGCTGCCGATCACGATGCCCGACGATAGTGGCTTGAGCACGGCCACCTTGGGCGACATCTTGCTCTTGCCGAACAGGATGGCCTCAATGGCTTCGGGAATGCCGTGGCCGCGGATCTTCTCCGAGCCGAAGCGCGCCATGAGCCCGACGATCAGCCCGCCAATGACCGGCACTACGATTACCCACAGCCCCAGCGTGTTGGCCGCCGGCGAATGGTCCACCAGCGACAGCGTCTGGAAGAAGAACAGGTTGGTGAAGAAGCGGATCAGGTTGAGCAGCGCCACCGCCGCCAGCGTGGCGAAGGCGGCGATGACAACCGCCAGCGCGGTGGTCCGAAAGAGTGTCGTGTCGGTCGCGAAGTCACGCCGATGCGCGTGTTCATGGGCGAGGATGTGCATGACGTTACAGCTCGGCGGATGGTTCGATCTGAGGAATCTTGAAAGCGCGGCTGAAGGCGCTCAGCTCGCTCTGGTGCAGCGCGGCCAGCAGGGCGACCAAGCGGTCGCCCTTTTTGGTGAGATGAACCTCGACCTGGCGCGCGTCGGCGTCACTCGGGCGGCGTTCGACCAAGCCTGCTTCCTCGCAGCGGGTGACCAGTGCCACCGTGCCGTGCGGCGAGGCTTGCAGACGCTCTGCCAGCTCACCAACGGTCGCCCATTCGCGTCTCGCATAGCCTTTGATGTGCAGCAGCAACTGATATTGCAGCGGCGTGATCCCCTCGGACTGGATCAGGTCTTCGGACGCGCGCAGGAAGCGGCGCAGGTGATAGCGGAAGTCGGACAGGGTTTCGAAATCCTGCTTGGACAGTGGGCGTGGTGTGGCGGGCGACATGATGTGGCGGTACGTTTTCGGTGAAATATATCACATCATGACATATATAAAAAAGTGAAGGATAGGCCAATTGCAACGTGCCGGTGCCCTTGGATTGTTGATTGAGATTCAAGAGTCTTTCTTGTCAGACCGGGTTTATGCGCACGGGCAAAGCCAGCACACTGCGCACCATTCCCACGACGCCAAGCGGTCACCCCTGGGGTTATCGCCGTCCGCGTGCTGGTCTTAGGAGAGCACCAACATGAACCCAACCCCCCTTTCTACCGAGCGCACCCGCAGCAGCGCAGCGCTGCCGCTGCTTGCGCTCGCTGCCGGTGCCTTCGGCATCGGCACCACCGAGTTTTCACCCATGGGTTTGCTGCCCGTGATTGCCGACGGCGTGCATGTGTCGATTCCGCAAGCCGGGATGTTGATCAGCGCCTACGCCATCGGCGTGATGGTTGGCGCGCCCGTGATGACGCTGTTGCTTGCGCGCTGGCCCCGCCGGAAGGCACTGATCGCGCTGATGAGCATCTTCACGATCGGCAACTTGCTGTCGGCGGTTGCTCCGGACTACATGACGCTGCTGCTTGCGCGGCTCGTCACCAGCCTCAATCACGGCGCGTTCTTCGGGTTGGGTTCCGTTGTGGCGGCCAGCCTCGTGCCGCGCGAGAAGCAGGCAAGTGCGGTGGCAACCATGTTCATGGGCCTGACGATCGCCAACGTGGGCGGCGTGCCGGCCGCAACGTGGTTAGGCCAGATGATCGGCTGGCGCATGTCGTTTGCCGCTACGGCCAGCCTGGGCCTGATCGCCATTGCGGGGCTGCTTGCCGCGCTGCCCAAGGGCGAGGCCGGCAAGATGCCCAACTTGCGTGCTGAATTTGCGGTGCTGACGCGGCCTGTCGTGCTGGGTGCGCTCGCCACCACCGTGCTCGGCGCCGGTGCCATGTTCACGCTCTACACGTACGTTGCGCCAACCCTGGCGCAACTGACCGGCGCAACGCCTGCATTCGTGACGGCGATGCTGGTGCTGATCGGCATCGGTTTTTCGATCGGCAACATTGCAGGTGGCCGCCTGGCTGATCGCTCGCTCGACGGCAGCCTGATCGGCTTCCTGGTGCTGTTGATCGTGACGATGCTCGCCTTCCCCATGCTGGCCAAAACACACGTTGGTGCAGCCGCAGCGCTGCTGGTGTGGGGCATCGCTACCTTTGCCGTCGTGCCTCCTCTGCAGATGCGCGTGATGCGCGCAGCGGCCGAGGCGCCTGGGTTGGCATCGTCGGTCAACGTGGGCGCGTTCAACCTCGGCAATGCACTGGGTGCGGCGGCGGGCGGTGCGGCCATCTCCGCAGGCTTCGGCTATGCGGCGGTGCCGGTTGTCGGTGCGGTGATCGCGGCGGCTGGTCTCGCACTTGTCGGCTTGCAGGTCACGCAGCGTCGGACGCGTGTTGTCGTGAACCCTTAGTCTGATTCTACGGAGCACATGATGAACAAGATTCCCGCTTTCGGTCTCGGCACGTTTCGCCTGAAGGGCCAGGCTGTCATTGATTCGGTCCGCAATGGCCTTGAGCTTGGCTATCGCGCGATCGACACCGCGCAGATCTACGGCAATGAAGCCGACGTGGGTGCGGCGATTGCCGGCTCGGGCATCCGCCGTGAAGATCTATTCCTGACCACCAAGATCTGGGTTGATAACTACGCGAAAGACAAGCTCGTGCCGAGCCTGGAAGACAGCCTCGCCAAGCTGCGCACGGACTATGTCGATCTCACGCTGATCCACTGGCCTGCACCCAACAATGGCGTGCCGCTCGATGTGTTCATGAACGCGCTGGCCGATGCCAAGGCCAAGGGCCTGACCCGGCAGATCGGTATCTCGAACTTCAACATCGCGCTGACGCAGCAGGCGATTGTCGCCGTCGGCAAAGACGCCATCGCTACCAACCAGATTGAGCTGAGTCCGTATCTGCAGAACCGCAAGCTCGCGGCATTCCTGCAGCGCGAGGGTATTCACGTCACGTCGTACATGACGCTCGCCTACGGTAAGGTGCTGGGCGATCCGGTGATCGGCGCGATCGCGCAGCGGCATCATGCGACGCCGGCTCAGGTCGTGCTTGCCTGGGCGATGCAGCTTGGCTACTCAGTGATTCCATCGTCGACCAAGCGCGAGAACCTCGCCAGCAACCTGCTCGCGCAGACGCTGCATCTGACGGACGACGACATGACCCAGATTGCCGCGCTTGAACGCAACGGCCGCGAAGTCTCGCCTGAGGTGCTCGCAGCGCAGTGGGACTGAACTTCGCATCGCGAGAGATATGAAAAGGCCAAGCAGTTGCTTGGCCTTTTTCTTTGCGCGTCGAGAACTCGCGTCTCAGGTTGTGTTCTTTCGAGCGATCAAATCTTCGGCCGCGCTTGTGCTGGATGCTTCCGTTGCGGTGACCGCTGCGCCACAGTGCGGGCAACATGGTGGGGCGGCCTTGGTGGCCTGTTGCTGCGGTCGGTGGCGCTCCAGCGCGCCGGCCATCAGCTCAGCGCCCATGATGCCGGTCGGGAACGCGATAATGCCGTAGCCGAGCAGGATGGCGCATGACGTGATCAACCGCCCCAACGGTGTGTGCGGCGTGAGGTCGCCGTAGCCGGTTGTGCTCATCGTCACCGCTGCCCAGTACACGCCCACCGGGATGCTCGTGATGCCATTCTCTGGCCCTTCCACGAGATAGATCACCGTGCCGAGAATCACAGTGAGCACGAACATGACACCGATGAAGACAAAGATCTTGCGCCGAGCCCGGTTAAGCGCGCGAATGAGCGCATGCCCTTCCTCAAGATAGATCGCCAGTCCCAGGATGCGAAAGACGCGCAACAGCCGCAGCAGCCGCACATCGATCAGCGCGTGCAGCCCTGGGAAGAAGAAGGCGAGGTAGGTGGGCAGCACGGAGACGAGATCCACGATGCCGAAGAAGCTGCGTGCATAGGCCGCAGGCTTGGGCGCGGTGAGCAGGCGAAACAGGTATTCGGCCGTGAAGATGAGCGTGAAGGCCCACTCGGCCATATAGAGTGCACGGCCATGCGGCGCATGCACTTCCTGCACGCTGTCGGCCATCACCACGAGCACGCTCGCAACGATCAGCACCAGCGCCGTGATATCGAGGGCGCGCTGGAATTTTGCAGAACCGGTGGCATCACGCGCCGCGTGGCGCAGCGTGCTCAGGGAGTGTCGGATGGAGGTTTGCATGCGCCTGAGTCTAGGAGGCGCGTTGATCGAATCCTATGGGACTTGTCCGATTCGGGTGCGAGAACGCTCCAGACTGCGCCCGTATCAAGGGGTGAGATGACCTTGTACCGCCTCCTTCAGACGCGCGGCCGTGATTTCGCCCATGTGCGAATCAACCAGTTTGCCCCGGGCATCGAAGAACAGCGTGGTCGGCAGCCCGCGCGAGCCGAAGGTCTGCATTGCTTCTGATAGCGGGTCGAGCAGCACGTGGTTGAACGACAGCCCCTGTTGCGCGAGGAACTGCTGCACGGTGGACGCCTGCTCGCCTTGATTGACCATCAGGAACACGACCCCAGGGTAGTCGGTTTGCGCCTGGGCGAGGATCGGCATCTCGCGCCGGCAGGGCGGGCACCAACTGGCCCACAGATTCAGCACAACGGGTTTGCCGATGGGCTTGTCGAACGACACGGCAGATCCGTCCATGCCTTCAAGCTGCAGCGCAGCCAATGATGGCGTGGCGCGTTGCAGCGTCGACAACGTGCCTTGTGCAGCGGCCCACACCAGCATGCCGGCGGCAATACCCATCAAGGCAGGCCGGCGCAGCGCGCGCACATGGCGGGACTTCCAGAGAACGAACATGATGGCCACCGGCAGTCCGATCCACCAGTCGAACCCGCCGTCGCCGATCGCGAGGATGGACCTGGGCGTGGCAAGGTACTCTGGCCACCAGCGTGCGACATAGCCGAGGCGCGCGGCTATCAGGCCAGCGAACAGGGCGTCGAGCAACAGGCTGGCTGCCGTCTTGCGCGGGGTATTCGGTTCAGCGCGCTGCATCGATCGCGCAACGAGCCACGCGATCAAGGCTGCCAGCGCCACCACAATCACGTGCACTGAGAACGGGCCGATACTCATCATGGGGAATCTGCGGTCAGGGTAGGGAATGAGACGCTAGACAGCGGCCGACACGGGGAGTTCGGTGCGCGCACTTGCGACATCTTGTGGATGCTGCAGCGGGCAACGTCCAAAGAAAAAGCCGCTCCGTAGAGCGGCTTCGAAAACCGGGCACAGAGCCCGTCGCCATATCAGTCGTCCAGCAGCGACAGGTCGCGCACGGCGCCCTTGTCGGCCGACATGACCAGCTTGGCGTACGCCTTGAGCGCCGCTGACACCTTGCGAGGACGAGCCTTGGCCGGCTTCCAGCCCTTCGCGTTCTGCTCTGCGCGGCGACGCGCCAGTTCTTCATCGCTCACCAGCACGTTGATCGTGCGGTTGGGGATGTCGATGCGGATCTTGTCGCCATCGCGCACCAGGCCGATGGCGCCACCCGCTGCCGCTTCCGGCGAGCAGTGGCCGATCGACAGGCCCGACGTACCGCCCGAGAAGCGGCCGTCCGTCAGCAGCGCGCATGCCTTGCCGAGGCCCTTCGACTTGATGTAGCTCGTCGGATAGAGCATTTCCTGCATGCCGGGGCCGCCCTTCGGGCCTTCGTAGCGCACAATCACCACGTCGCCGGCCTTGACCTTGTCTGCGAGGATGTTTTCGACCGCTTCGTCCTGCGATTCGGTCACGTGAGCCGTGCCCTCGAACACCAGGATGCTTTCGTCCACACCCGCGGTCTTCACCACGCAGCCGTCGAGCGCAATGTTGCCCGTCAGTACGGCCAGGCCGCCTTCCTTCGAGAAGGCGTGCTCGTTCGAGCGAATGCAACCCTCAGCACGGTCCAGGTCCAGGCTCGGCCAGCGCGTGTTCTGGCTGAACGCCACCTGCGTTGGGATGCCGGCAGGGCCTGCGCGGTAGAACGTCTGCACCGCCTCGTCCGATGTGCGAACGATGTCCCACTGGTCCAGGGCATCCTTCAGCGTGGGCGCGTGCACGGTCGGTGCATCGGTGTGCAGCTTGCCGGCGCGGTCCAGCTCGCCCAGGATGGCCATGATGCCGCCTGCGCGGTGCACGTCTTCGATGTGGTACTTGTTCGTGTTCGGTGCGACCTTGCACAGCTGCGGCACGACGCGCGACAGGCGATCAATGTCCTTCATCGAGAAGTCGATCTCGGCTTCCTGCGCAATCGCCAGCAGGTGCAGGATCGTGTTGGTCGAGCCACCCATGGCAATGTCGAGCGTCATCGCGTTCTCGAACGCCTTGAAGCCCACCGAGCGTGGCAGCACACGTTCGTCTTCCTGCTCGTAGTACTGGCGGGCCAATTCCACGATCCGGTGGCCAGCGCGCTTGAAGAGCTGTTCGCGGTCTGCGTGCGTGGCAACCACGGTGCCGTTGCCCGGCAGCGACAGGCCCAGCGCTTCGGTCAGGCAGTTCATCGAGTTGGCGGTGAACATGCCCGAGCACGAACCGCACGTCGGGCAAGCCGAGCGTTCGACTTCTGCGACTTCCTCGTCGGTGTACTTGCTGTCGGCGGCGATGACCATTGCGTCGATCAGGTCGAGCTTCTTGATCTCGATCGCCTTGGTAACCGGATTGGCCAGTCGCGTCTTGCCGGCTTCCATCGGGCCGCCCGACACGAAGATCACCGGAATGTTCAGGCGCATCGCGGCCATCAGCATGCCCGGGGTGATCTTGTCGCAGTTGGAGATGCACACCATGGCATCTGCACAGTGCGCGTTGACCATGTACTCGACCGAATCGGCAATGATGTCGCGGCTGGGCAGCGAATACAGCATGCCGTCGTGGCCCATTGCGATGCCGTCATCCACGGCGATCGTGTTGAATTCCTTGGCGACGCCGCCCGCGGCTTCAATCTCACGCGCGACGAGCTGGCCCAGATCCTTCAGGTGCACGTGGCCGGGCACGAACTGGGTGAACGAGTTGACCACCGCGATGATCGGCTTCTGGAAGTCTTCGTCTTTCATGCCGGTGGCGCGCCACAGCGAGCGCGCACCTGCCATGTTGCGGCCGGCGGTGGAGGTTTTAGAACGGTATGCGGGCATTGTGGGTACTGAAGAAGGATCGATTGTGGGAGCGGGCCACGCGGATAAAGGCCCTCGCGCGCCCGTGCAATCAACCTCTTGAGCCGTGCCCGGGGCAAAGGGCCTCATTATCCCACGTCTATCGGGAGCGCTGTCTCCAGCCAAGGTTCTTGCGCCTCAGCGCAAAATGCTTCGTGAGGCTTAGCGCCGGAGTAGGGCAATCATGACGCCCAGCGCGAGCAGAATCAAAACAACTCCCGAAATACGCTCCAGCCAAGGCAGCGTCTGCGCGAAGCGTCGCAATACGGCCTGGTTACCGATCAGGATGGCGATCAGCATGTCCCATAGCAGCACTGCACTGAACATCCACGTGCCGTAGACTAGCTTCCAGCCAACGCTGGCGTGCGGCCCGCTCAGCATTGCGGCCAGGCTCGCGTAGAACAACGCGTTTTTCGGATTGAGAATGCCCGAGAGAAAACCCGCGCTGGCCGCACGCAGCCACGCCACAAGCGGTTGCGTGAGGGCTGCGTGACGGCCCGAGACCGACACCTGCAGCGTGCTGTTACCGGCATGGCGCACGAACTGCACACCGAGATAGAGCAGGTAGACACATCCGGCCACTTGCAGCGCAACGAACAGCATTGAGTCAGGCCGAAACGCAGCCGTGCCGGTGAATGCGGCAACGATGAACACGCCGTTGGCCAGCGCAATACCCATGCATGTACCACTGGCCACGCACCATCCGGCTGATAGTGAGGTTCGGGCGATCAGGAAGAAATCCGGTCCCGGAGATAGCAGCGCGAGAAAATGCACTGCGGCAATGATCAGGAACTGCTCCATCTGGGGCATACGTGCGAGTCGTTTTTCGCAGTGTGCCGACCGCGGCGTTTCCTGTATTGAAGGAAATTGCAATCGTGGCGTTATGGGCGAAAGCTGCCTGGCGTCGCGCCCGCATGCGCCTTGAAGACCCGTTGGAAGTGCGCTTGATCGGCAAAACCCAGGTGTTGAGCCACGTCGGAGAGGCTGTTCCCGGCGCGTATCGACTCCCTGGCCAGGTTAATTCTGTGGTTGAGTTGCCAAGCATGCGGCGTCATGCCCGTGACGGCGCGGAAGGCGCGAATTGTTTGATAGCGGCTCAAATCTGCCAGGCGCGCCAGCGTCTCCAGGGGCGTGCTGGCAGCAGGCGCTGCCCGTAGGCAGTCCAGTGCGGGTTCGATCTGCTTAGCCAAGTGCGTGGGAATGCAGGGCGTCTCGATGCGCAAGCCTTGCTCGGTGTCGCAGTCGCCAATGAACTCGACTAGCGCCGCTTCCTTGTCGCATGGGCTGGCTTTGGAGAACAGCAACGCGTTGAGCTGACAAAAGCGCGCATAGACCGTTGGCGCGGTAACGATGTGCACGGACTCGGCGTCGACGGGGTTGGCCTGGGCATACTCTCGCCTGAGCGCGCTGAGCCAGTCAGCATCCAGGTGCAGCATCTGGTAGCTCCACGCCGTGTTGGGGGCCGGATTGCAGGCATGTACGCGAGCGGCGGGCACGAACACCAGCGTGCCGGGATGCAGCGCGACTGGGCCATCGGCCGCGCCAGTGAATATGCTGCTGCCGTCATCGACCGCCCCGATAGAGAAGGTCGGATGGCAGTGCGGCTTGTAGCAGGCACGGCTATGGCAGGCGCGGCGGCTTTCGACGAATGGCATGGCAGGGTCATGCCAGAATGCCTGGGTCGAATCGCGACTCGGCTTCGTGTGCAATGGGCTGGCTGGCATATCGGGGGCCTCGGCGAGGTGGGTCGTGTTTCGTGACAACGGCGCGTGTGGCCCAGCGACTCCCTGCACAGAATGAAAAAGCCGCTTCTGAATGAACAGAAGCGGCTTCGAATCTGGTGCCCGAGGCCGGAATCGAACCGGCACGCCTTGCGGCGGGGGATTTTGAGTCCCCTGCGTCTACCAATTTCACCACTCGGGCAGGTACAGCTGAGCCGCTAATTATGCCAGAAGTCTGGCCAGCCAAACAAGGCGGGCTGGGGAGGGCGCGGTCAACCCGCTTTTTGCGCGTTCTGCAGCTCAAGCACGCGCAGCAGCGATGCCGTATCGTCAAACCCCCAGCCGTTAGCGACCAGCGTGTTGAGTTGCGAGGCCACCAGCTCCATCGCCGGCATTTGCAGACCCAGTTCCTGGGCAATTTCACGCACGAGGCCGAAATCCTTGTCGTGCAGGCGCGCTTCGATGCCGGCGGCAAAGTTGCGCTCCGCCATCTTCGGCCCTTCCATGTCGAGCATGCGGCTGCCGGCAAAGCCTGGCCCGATGGCGGCCAGCACGCGCGACGGATCGGTGCCCTGGGCGCGCGCAAACAGCATGGCCTCGGCAATGCCCTGGATGTTGATGACCTGCACGATCTGGTTGCACGCCTTGGCAACCTGGCCCGAACCATGGCCGCCGATGTAGGTGATGGTGGTGCCTAGCAGTTGCAGCAACGGGCGCACGCGTTCGAGCACCTCCGGCTTGCCGCCCACCATGATCGACAGCGTGGCCTTCTGCGCGCCACCGGTGCCGCCGGAAACAGGCGCATCCAGGAACTCCAGCCCTGCGGCTTCCAGCTCGGCCGCAATGCGGCGCGTGGCCACGGCGGAGATTGTGCTGTGGTCGATACACACCGCGCCGCGCGGCGCACCGTTGACAACGCCATCGGGCCCCAGCAGCACGCCTTCCACATCGGCGGTGGAGGTGACGTTGGTAAAGATAACCTCCGTGTCGCGGGCCGCCTCAGCGGGTGTGCTGCACGGTTCGGCGCCAATGGCGCGGGCGTTGTCGGCGGCTTCCGGGCGGCGCACGTAGGCGCGCACGGTGTGGCCGGCGGCAATCAGGTGCTGGACCATCGGCGTGCCCATGTTGCCGAGGCCGATGAAGGCGAGTCGTGTCATGGCGAATCTCTACGTGTTGATCTAGCGCGGGCCCGCGTAAGCGAAGCGGCTGTTCTTGATGATGCCCATCACGCGCGAGCGTTGGTCGAAGCCTTGGTGATCCTGGGCATTCAGGTTCAGCACGCCATTGGGCACGGTCAGGTCGCGCGTGGTTTCCAGCGCGTCGCGCAGGGCGGCGCGGAAGGCTGGGGTGCCGGGTTGTGCGCCGGTCTTGAGCGCACGGGCCGTGGCGTTGTCGAGCAATTGCCAAGCGCCCCAGGCATCGCCCGCAAACTGGGTGACGCTGTTCGGGCCGTACTTGGCTTCGTAGCGATCGGCAAATTCCACTGCCACCTTGCGTACCGGATGGCTGGCTGGCAGTTCGCGGGCGACGACCACCGGGCCGGTCGGGAAGAGGGTGCCTTCAACATCCTTGCCGCCCACCTTCAGGAACTCCGTGCTGGCAATGCCGTGCGTCTGATAGATGCGGCCCTTGTAGCCACGCTCGACCAGCGTGCGCTCAGGCAGGGCAGCCGGCGTGCCGGCGCCGGCAATCAGGATGGCGTCGGGTTTGGCGGCCATCAGCTTGAGCGCCTGGCCGGTGACGCTGGCGTCCGTGCGGGCAAAGCGCTCGTTGGCGACCACCTTCAGCTTGCGCACCTCGGCCAGCTTGGAAAACTCGCGCCACCAGCTCTCGCCATACGCATCGGTAAAGCCGATAAAGCCCACCGTGTGCACGCCGCTGTCGGCCATGTGCTGCGTGACGAGCGTTGCCATCTGCGAGTCGTTCTGCGGCATCTTGAAGGCCCAGCGGCGCTTGGCGTCCTGCGGCTCGACGATGGAGGCGGAGGCCGCCAGCGTGATCATCGGCGTCTGTCCTTCAGCCACGGCATCGAGCGCGGCTAGCGCCGTCGGCACAATCGTCGGGCCGACGATCACGTCCACCTTGTCTTCGGCGATCAGCTTGCGCACGTTGCGCACCGCCATCGACGGGTCAGACGCATCGTCCAGCACGATCACCTGCGCGCGCTGTCCGCCAATGGTGGCCGGCCACATCTGCACGGTGTTCTTGCTGGGGATGCCGATGGCCGCAGCCGGGCCGGTGGTCGAGAGCACTACACCCACACGGATGTCAGCTTGGGCAGGAAGGGCAAGGGCGGCAGCGCTCGCAAAGAGCGCCATGCCGCACAGCAGGCGGCGTCGTGTGGTCATGGAATCTCCGGAAAATTCAGGCCGTGTGACAGGCAATTCAGAGTTCGTAGGCTTCGTGCTCACCGGACATCAGTTGCTCGACCAGCTTGCGAGTGAGCGCCGGCGCAAACAGCTCGATGAAGGTGTAGACGAATCCACGCAAGTACGCGCCCTGCTTGATGCCCAGGTGCGTGACATTGGTGCCGAACAGGTGGCCGGCGGGAATCGCACGCAAGTTGCGGTCGCGCTCGGGGTCAAAGGCGACGCCGGCCACGATGCCCACGCCCAGGCCCACTTCCACGTAGGTCTTGATGACGTCGGCGTCGATGGCCTCCAGCACGATGTCCGGCTTGATCTGGCGTAGTTCGAAGGCGTGGTCGATCTTGGGGCGGCCGGCAAAGTGCTGGTCGTACGTGATGAGCGGATAGCCCTTCAGGTCTTCCAGCGTCAGGTGCTGGCGCGAGAGCAGTGGGTGGTCGGGTGGCGTGACCACCACGTGTTGCCATTGGTAGCCGGGAATCGAGATCAGGTCCTTCACATGCGACATGCCCTCGGTGGCGATGGCGATGTCGGCCTGGTCGTGCAGCACCATCTCGGCGATCTGTGCGGGTGTGCCCTGCTGGATGGAGAGGCGCACCTTTGGGTACTTGCGCGTGAACTCGGCAATCGCGCGGGGCAGGGCGTAGCGCGCCTGCGTATGTGTGGTGGCGATTGTGAAGTTGCCTTGGTCCTGGGCGGCGTAGTCCTTGCCGACGCGCTTGAGGGTTTCAACTTCCTCCAGCACGCGCTCGACTGAGGCCAGGATCCGGCGGCCCGGCTCCGTGAGACCCCGGATGCGCTTGCCATGCCGTGTGAAGATGTCGACACCCAGTTCCTCTTCCAGCTCGATGATGGCCTTGGAAACCCCTGGTTGTGACGTATAGAGCGCTTTTGCGGCCTCGGTCAGGTTGAATTTCTGCCGCACGGCTTCGCGCACGAAGCGGAATTGGTGGAGGTTCATAGCTGCGCGGTCGATATAGAAGAACGAGAGCGATCTGATCGCTACTTATAACCGAGACCATATAAACAAACAATTTTTTATTGGTTTGGGATATGAGGCGGCGTCATTACGATGCTCGAACTCCGTGATAACACGCCCTCACTGTCCCCCATGACGCTCGCCTATACGGTTTCCGGTTTGCTGGTCGGCCTGTTGGTCGGCCTGACGGGCGTTGGCGGCGGTTCGCTGATGACGCCGCTGCTGACGCTGATGTTCGGCTTTTCGCCGGCCACCGCCGTGGGCACGGACTTGGCGTTTGCGTCGCTGACCAAGGGCGTGGGCACGATCGCGCACCGCAGCCACGGTCACATCCGCTGGGACATCGTCAAGCGCCTGTGCCTGGGCAGCCTGCCTGCTGCGCTCGTCACGGTGATCGTGCTGAAGAACGCTGGCAACCTCGATGCCGAATGGATGCACCTCATTCGCCTGACGATCGGCGTGTCGGTCATCCTGACGGTGATTTCGCTGCTGTTCCGCCAGCGCGTGCTGGGCTGGCTGGCCGCCAACCCGCGTTACCGCCTGCAGGGTTCGGCGTTGGCCGTGGCGACGATCGTCGTCGGCGCGGTGCTGGGCGTTCTGGTGACGGTGTCGTCCATTGGCGCTGGTGCCGTGGGCGCGACGCTCATCCTGATCCTGTACCCCGAATTGAAGAGCGCCGAAGTGGCCGGCACCGACATCGCTTACGCCGTGCCGCTGACCGCCGTGGCGGGCCTCGGTCATATGTACCTGGGCACGATCGACTGGAATCTCCTGGTGTCGCTGCTGGTGGGCTCCATCCCGGGTATCTGGCTGGGCGCCCGCCTGTCCAAGAATCTGCCGGAGCGTCTGGTGCGCGGCGCGCTTGCCGCCACGCTGACGGTCACGGCCATCAAGCTGGTGTCGTGATGCGTGAAACCATGCAGGCGCCGCTTGTGATTGTGATGTGTTGCCGCCGTCGTCGCTGCCTTCGCTGAGAAGGCCCCAGCCGCAACACAACGAACGCTTTCCCCCAATTGAATTGCACGCCGGGCGCCACGCTGGCCCGGACTGAACAGTCAAAGCCATGTACCAATACGACGCTTACGATCACCGCCTCGTCGCCGACCGCGTTGCGCAGTTCCGTGACCAGGTGCGCCGCCGCATTTCGGGTGAGCTGACGGAAGAGGAGTTCCTGCCGCTGCGTTTGCAGAACGGCCTGTACTACCAGCGTCACGCCTACATGCTGCGTGTGGCGATTCCGTATGGCCACCTGCGTGCCAACCAGATGCGCATGCTCAGCCATATCGCCGCCGAGCATGATCGCGGCTATGGCCACTTCAGCACGCGCCAGAACATCCAGTTCAACTGGATCAAGCTGGAAGAGGTGCCGGACATTCTGGCCAAGCTGGCCTCGGTGGAAATGCACGCGATCCAGACGTCCGGCAACTGCATCCGCAACATCACGACCGACCAGTTTGCCGGCGTGGCGGCAGATGAGTTTGTCGACCCGCGTCCGCTGGGCGAGATCCTGCGCCAGTGGTCGACCTTTATCCCTGAATTCGCCTTCCTGCCGCGCAAGTTCAAGATCGCCATTTCGGCCACGCGCGAAGACCGTGCCGTGACGCAACTGCACGACATCGGCGTGTACGCATATGAAAAGGACGGCCAGACGCTGCTGCGCATCCTGGCCGGCGGCGGCATGGGCCGCACCCCGATCCTGGGCGCGGTCATCAAGGAAGACTTGCCGTGGCAGCACATGCTGTCGTACATCGAAGCCGCCGTACGCGTGTACAACCGGTACGGCCGCCGCGACAACAAGTACAAGGCGCGCATCAAGATTCTCGTGAAAGCGATCGGCGCGGAAGAGTTCGCTCGCCAAGTGGAAGACGAATGGCAGCACATCAAGGACGGCCCATCGACCATCCCGCAGGCCGAGTTTGACCGCGTGGCCAAGGATTTCGCACCGCCTGCCTATGAAAAGCTGGCCGACACCGACGCTGCTTACGAGAAGGCATTGCTGGAGAACAAGGCGTTTGCGCGCTGGGTCAGCCGCAACGTGCATGCGCACCGCGTGCCGGGCTATGCGTCGGTCACGCTGTCGCTGAAGCCGGGCGTGGCACTGCCGCCGGGTGACGCCACTGCCGAGCAGATGGCGCTGGTGGCCGACTGGTCCGAGCGCTTCGGCTTTGGCGAGCTGCGCGTGGCGCACGAGCAGAACCTGATCCTGCCGGACGTGAAGAAGCACGACCTGTTTGAACTGTGGCAACTGGCCAAGGAACACGGCATGGCCACCGCCAACATCGGCCTGCTGACGGACATGATCGCTTGCCCGGGCGGTGATTTCTGCTCGCTGGCGAATGCCAAGTCGATCCCCATTGCACAGGCCATTCAAGCGCGCTTCGATAACCTCGATTACGTGTACGACTTGGGCGATCTGTCGCTCAACATCTCGGGCTGTATCAATTCGTGCGGCCACCACCACGTGGGCAACATCGGCATCCTGGGCGTCGATAAGCACGACGAAGAGTGGTACCAGGTGTCGCTGGGTGGCGCGCAGGGCAACGATTCGGCGATCGGCAAGATCATCGGCCCGTCGTTCAAGGCCGAAGAGATGCCCGACGTAATCGAACGCATCATCGACACCTTCGTCGCCAACCGCACGGAAGACGAGCTGTTCATCGATACCTACAACCGCATCGGCATGGCCCCGTTCAAGGAACGCGTGTATGCCCGTGAAGAAGCCTAACGCCGAGGGGAACGAACATGAGCAAGATCATCAAGCTGCAAAACGGTGCCCCACAAGTCGTGGCCGATGACTGGACTGTGCTGCGAACACCCGAGGGTGGCGAACTGACCCAGGCTGACGTGGACGCCGCCGCGCACGCCATCGTGCCGCTGGCCTTCTGGCAAGCCAACCGCGACGCGCTGCTTGGTCGCGCTCGTGCCGGCACGCTGGCTGTGTGGCTGGCCCCGGACGACGAGCCGTTCGCCCTGGAAGCCGATCTGCCGAGCCTGCCGCTGGTGGCGGTGGACTTTCCGGTCTTCCGCGATGGTCGGGGCTACAGCACGGCGTTCCTGCTGCGCCAGCGTCTCGGTTTCACGCGTGAACTGCGCGCCATTGGCGACGTGCTGCGCGATCAGCTCGACTACATGCGCCGTTGCGGCTTCGACGCCTTTGCCGTGCGCGCTGACAAGAACATTGACGACGCGCTGAACGGCTTTGGCGAGATCAGCGTGCGCTACCAAGGCGCCGTCGATGAGCCGCGTCCGCTGTTCCGCCGCGAGCGCGCAACCGAGGCGAACGCAGCATGAGCGATCTGCAAGAAGCCGCTGTGTCCGAAGTGCCGGTGTCAGCAATCGGGCGCCCGGTGCTGTGGACGCGCCCCGTCTACACCGGGACCGCCGAAGCACTGGCCGCCAAGGAAGCTGCGCTGTTCGCGCGCCTGGCCGAGATCGCCGCCAAGCACGGCGTGGCAAAGTTCGCCACGAGCCTGGCCGCCGAAGACATGGTCGTGACGGATGCCATTCTGCGCAGCCCTGAGGCTGTGCGCGTGCACCTGCCGATCTTCACGCTGCAGACGGGTCGCCTGCATGCCGAAACGCTGGCGATGCTCGACCGTATCCGCGAGCACTACGGCGTTGCGATCGAGCAGTACGCACCAGACGCCCGCGCAGTGGAAGCCTACGTGCGCGACCACGGCCTGAACGCGTTCTACGACAGCATCGAGCTGCGCAAGGCCTGCTGCAATATTCGCAAGGTGGTGCCGCTGAACCGAGCGCTGAAAGATGCGGATGCGTGGCTGACCGGCCAGCGCCGCGAGCAGGCTGTCACCCGTGCCGACCTGCCGTTTGCTGAGGACGACGTCGCTCGCGGCATCGCCAAGTACAACCCGCTGTTCGACTGGTCCGAGCCTGAAGTCTGGGCCTACCTTGAACAGCACAACGTGCCCACCAATGCGCTGCACGCCAAGGGCTATCCCAGCATCGGCTGCGAACCCTGCACGCGTGCGGTGCGCGCCGGTGAAGACGTACGCGCCGGCCGCTGGTGGTGGGAATCGCGCGACAGCAAGGAATGCGGTCTGCATGTGACAAATTCGGCGACGAACTTGTCGCAAAAGAATTGAGCGAAAGCGAAGGAAGAATCATGGGAGTGATGAGCGAGATCCCCGGCACGGCAGCATTCAACATTGAGCCCGTGCAGAACGAGCACCTCGACTGGCTGGAAGCCGAGTCGATCTACATCATCCGCGAGGTGGTGGCCGAGTGCCGCAACCCGGCGCTGCTGTTCTCCGGCGGCAAGGATTCGATCGTCATGCTGCACCTGGCGCTCAAGGCCTTCCGCCTGGGTGATCGCAAGATCGAACTGCCGTTCCCGTTGGTGCACATCGACACGGGACACAACTACCCGGAAGTGATCCAGTTCCGCGACCAGCGCGTTGCTGAGTTGGGCGCACGCCTGGTGGTTGGGCATGTGGAAGATTCCATCAAGCGCGGCACGGTTCGTCTGCGCAAAGAGACCGATTCGCGGAACGCCGCACAGGCCGTCACACTGCTGGAAACCATTGAATCGCACGGCTTCGATGCCCTGATGGGCGGCGCCCGCCGCGACGAAGAGAAGGCCCGCGCCAAGGAGCGCATCTTCTCGTTCCGCGACGAATTCGGCCAATGGGACCCGAAGGCTCAGCGCCCGGAGCTCTGGAGCCTGTACAACGCCCGCATGTCGCAAGGCGAGCAGATGCGCGTGTTCCCGATCTCCAACTGGACGGAGCTCGACGTGTGGCAGTACATTGCCCGCGAAAACCTCGCCCTGCCGCCGATCTACTACGCGCACGAGCGCGAAGTCGTGCGCAAGAACGGTCTGCTGGTGCCGGTCACGCCGATCACCCCCAAGGCCGATGGCGACGAGAGCGAAGTCCTGTCGGTGCGCTTCCGCACCGTGGGTGACATCAGCTGCACGTGCCCGGTGGCGAGCACCGCCGCCACGCCGGCCGAGATCATCGCCGAGACGGCCATTACTGAAATTACCGAACGCGGCGCCACGCGCATGGACGACCAGACGAGCGAAGCCTCGATGGAAAAGCGCAAGAAGGAAGGGTATTTCTGATCATGACGAACCAAACATCCCACCAAGGCCTGTTGCGCTTCATCACCGCCGGTTCGGTTGACGACGGCAAGAGCACGCTCATCGGCCGCCTGCTGTACGACAGCAAGGCCGTGCTGACCGACCAACTGCAAGCGCTGACCCGTGCCAAGAACAAGCGCACCGCCGGCGAAGACATCGACTTTTCGCTGCTGACCGACGGCCTGGAGGCCGAGCGCGAGCAGGGCATCACGATTGATGTGGCGTACCGCTATTTCTCCACCGCGCGCCGCAAGTTCATCATTGCCGACACGCCGGGCCACGAGCAGTACACGCGCAACATGGTGACGGGCGCCTCCACCGCGCACGCTGCCATCATCCTGATCGACGTGACGCGCGTGACGACCGTTGACGGCAAGGCCGAACTCCTGGCTCAGACCAAGCGCCATTCGGCCATCGTCAAGCTGCTGGAGCTGCAGCACGTGATCGTGGCCATCAACAAGATGGACTTGGTCGACTACAGCGAAGCGCGCTTCAACGAAATCCGCACCGCTTACGATGCGCTGGCCGCGCAACTGGGTTTGAAGGACGTGCGCTATGTGCCGGTATCGGCCCTGCGCGGCGACAACATCGTGCACGCGTCCGAAGCCATGCCGTGGTACCAGGGCGAGCCGCTGTTGGCGTTGCTCGAAGACCTGAAGGTGGAAACCACCGCTCCGGTGGGTGACGACGCACTGCGCTTCCCTGTGCAACTTGTGGCGCGGCAGGATGGCTCGCAGGCCGATGACTTCCGTGGTTACATGGGCCGTGTGGAAGCCGGCACCGTGCGCGTTGGCCAAGCCGTGCGCGTGCTGCCAGCCAACCGCGAGACCACCGTGGCCGAAGTGCTCGCGCCCAATGGCGCCGCCGATTCCGCAGGTCCCGGCGAGACCATCACCGTGCGCCTGGCCGACGACGTGGACATCTCGCGCGGCGACACCATCGTCGCCACACCTACTACGGCTGCCAACGCCGCCAAGAAGCTGCACGCGGACCTCTGCTGGTTTGACGAACACGAACTGAACCCGGCCCGCAAGTACGTGCTCAAGCACACCACGGCCACCGTGTTCGCCCGCGTGTCGGAAGTCGAGCGCGTGCTGGATGTGCACACGCTGTCGCACGAAACCGGTCGCAAGCAGATCGCGCTGAACGATATCGGCACCGTCAACATCAGCCTGCAAAAGCCGATCGTGTGCGATGCGTATGGCGACAACCCTGCCACCGGTGCATTCATCCTGGTGGACGAAGCCACGCACCACACCGTGGCGGCGGGCATGATCCGTGCATTTTCCTAATGTAAAAGGGGCGCAGTCATTGCGCCCCGCAGGGAAAAGCAAAGGAAGCTAGGCAAATGGAAGCGAAGACCCCCAAGACACTCGGCCGCGTGAGCCTGATTGGTGCCGGCCCCGGCGCTGCGGACCTCATCACGGTGCGCGGTGCGCGATTGTTGGGCGAAGCCGAGGTCGTACTGCACGACGCATTGGTCTCGCCCGAGGTCTTCCAGTACTGCCCGCAGGCCGTGCTGATTGCCGTCGGCAAGCGCTGCGGCAAGCGCTCGACCGCGCAGCGCTTCATCAACCGCCAACTCGTCGATTTGGCGACCAAGTACCAGCGCGTGGTGCGCCTCAAGGGCGGCGATCCGATGCTGTTCGGCCGTGCCGACGAGGAATTGCAGGCCCTGGAGCAGGCCGGTATCGACTACGAAGTCGTACCCGGCATCACGGCGGCCCTGGCAGCGGCTTCGGCCATTCGCCAGCCGCTGACCAAGCGCGGCGTGGCTCGCAGCGTGGCGTTCGTCACGCAGGCCAAGGCCGCTGATCCGGACACGCCGCAGTCCGAGAGCATTACGCCTGAACCGGCTGCGCAAGCGGATTCGCTCGTCTACTACATGGGCCGCGACCAGGCCGCTGGTATCGCGGCGGACTTGATCGCCCGTGGCCGCGCACCATCGACGCCCGCATGGGTGGTCGAGGCCGCTACCACGCCCGAGCAGCGCTCGGCGTGCTTCACGCTGCAGCAGATGGCCGATGGCGCTGCGGCTGCGTGGATCAATCCGGAGCACCCCAGCCTGCTGATGATTGGCGACGCGTTTGCCGCGCGTGCAACCAACGCTGCGCCGGAAGTCTTTTCCAGCGCGCCCCACGTCCTGGCAGCCTGAGCATCGCTCAGAACGCCAGCGCGATCTTTCCAAAGACTTTCCCGGCTTCCGTCAGCCGGAACGCCTCCGAAGCGTCTTGCCACGGCAGCACCTGGTCGACGATTGGGTGTAGGCCATGCAGTGCCAGCGCCCGGTTCATCGCCTCAAACGACGCCCGCGAGCCGACCGACGCTGGCCGGATCAGCGCTTTGCGCGCAAAGATTTCCAACGGGCTCACGCCACCCTCGCGCCCGGCCAAGTAGCCGACAAGGTGAATCTGTCCACCCACCCGCAGCGCTTTCAGTGAGCGTTGCAGCGTACCTCCGCCGCCCACTTCGATGACGTGATCGACGCCACGGCCGTTCGTGCACGCGAGCACCGCTTCATGCCACTCGGGCGTCGTGCGGTAGTTGATCGTGTCAGATTCGGGCACGCCCAAGGTCTGCACACGTTCGAGCTTCGCGTCGCTGCTCGACAGCACGATGGGCCGTGCACCCGCCATCAACGCGAATTGCACCGCGAACATCGACACACCGCCCGTGCCTTGCACGAGCACGGTTTCGCCGGGCTGCAGGTTGCCTGCTTCGATCAGGCAATGCCATGCGGTGAGGCCGGCGCAGGGCAGGGTGGCGGCTTCGGTATCGCTCAGGTGCGGCGGCACCACCACTGCGCCGCCCGCATCCAGGCGGATGGTGTCGGCCAGCCAGCCGTCGATCGGGCCGCCGAGTATGCGGCGCGTGTCGGCGTTGCGGAAGTCGCCGCCGTCCCAGCGCTGCCAGAACGTGCCGGCGACACGGTCACCCGGGCGCACGCGCGTCACGTTGTTACCGATGGCGACCACTTCGCCCACGCCATCGGAGAGCGGGATCAGCGGCAGCGGAAAGCGTGTGAAGAATGTGCCGGAGACGATTTCCAGGTCGCGATAGTTGAGCGAGGCGGCGCGCGTGCGCACGATGATTTCGTCGGGTGCGGGTGTCGGGTCGTCGCGCTCGATGGGGCGCAGGGCGTGGATGCCGTAACCGTCGGTCAGTGCCAGGGCTTTCATGGTGTCCTCGTGGTGGCTGTGGAGGAAAGCAACGCAAAAGCGCGTCTGGCGATACTGTGGCGCGTCACCTAAGATGAATCCAATTCAATTTGTTCAGACAGAACATAACGATTGGGAATGTTGTCATGCTCGAGGAAATGCGCACGTTCGTGCTGCTGGCACAGACCGGGTCGATTGCGCGAGTGGCCGAGCACCTGCCGCTCACGCAGCCGGCCGTCACCAAGCAGATCCAGCGGCTGGAGCGCGCGCTCGATACCGTGCTGTTCGATCGGCGCGTCAAGCCGTTCCGGCTCACCGCCGAGGGCGAGGCGGTACTGGCGCGCTGCCGCACCATCGTCGGTGAATTCGAGGCGCTGCGTGGCGCCGTGCGTGCTACCGGCGAGCCCGAGGGCGTGCTGCGTGTTGGCGTGAGCCACGCGGTAGGTGATGCGCGGTTTGCGCGCCTGCTGTCGGGGTTGCGGGTGCGCTATCCGGGGGTGTCGTTCCGCCTGAGCTGCGAGTGGGGCGGCGTGCTGCGCGAGCGCCTGAAGCGGGCCGAGCTGGACGCCGCGTTGTGGCTGGTGCCGTCCAACGCGCGTGGCCATCACGCCGATGCGGATATCCGCGTGATTGGCACCGAACCCGTCAGCCTGATTGCCGCGCCATCGCGCAAGTTGCCGCCGACGTTGTCGATGGTGCAAGTCACTGATGAGGCCTGGGTACTGAACCCGGCCGGCTGCGAGATGCGGGCGTGGTTGCTGGGCCGCTACGAGGCGGATCGGCTAACCCCGAACGTGGCCGCCGAGGTGCAGTCCGTGCCGCTGCAGCATGCGCTGGTGGCGGAGGGTTTCGGTCTTGGCTTTGCGCCTGTGAGGCTGATTGGACAGCAGATCGCAGAGGGTTTGCTGTCCGTGCACAAGTTGGCGTCCGCGCCGTCCGAGTGGGATGTGTGTGTGCAGCGTGCACCCTCGCTTGGGCGACTGGCGCGGGTAGTGGATGCCCTCGAACTGGCGCTGTCCACCGAGGCTGCAGCGGCGCGTTAATCACTGAACCCTTCTTTCGGATGCCTGCGATGCCGCACGTCATCATCGAGTACACCGCCAATGTTGAAGCCGACGCGCGCATTCCCGAACTGATGCGCCTGCTCAACGGCGTCCTGATCGGCCATGCGGATGTGTTTCCTACCGGTGGTATCCGCACGCGTGCGCTGCGTCTGGACCAGTACTGCATGGCAGATGGCGCCGAGGACGACGCCTTCGTCCACGTGGTATTCCGCATCAAGGCGGGTCGGCCCAAGGCTGTGACCGGGCCGATCTGCGCAGAATTGTTCGCCGCTTTGCGTACGCATCTGGCCCACGTGTTTGCACGCCGCAATCTCGGGTTGACGTTGGAGTTGGTGGAGTTCGACACCCATGGCTTTCACGTCGAAAACAACGTGCACGCACGCTTTGCGCAAATCGAAACCGAGGGCGGCTAGCGGGGGGTGAGTGAGACGTGGCGAAAGCTTGATGAGACACCCGCACCAATCGCATGCACCACGCGGTTGCATGCTTGAGCCAGCATGGTTGCCATGGGAGTATCCCGGCCGCCACCGCCTGAGTGCGGGATCTCCAGCCCTATGCCATGCCTGCCACCCAATCGTCCATTCAACTTTCTGCTGTGCACCTCGGGGCTTGGATGCCTGTTGTTGCCGTGCTCGCCTCGCTGTCTGCTTGCGGCGGTGGCGACGACAGTGCGAGCGCCGCATCAGCTCCGCGCACCATGAGCGGCATGGTGGCGATGGGCGATCTCCTGCCGGGTGCACAGGTGAGGGTGACCGACGCGCAGGGCAAGACGCTCAGCACGGTTTCCGACAGCACGGGCCACTACGAGATCCCGCTTGCCGGGTTGACCGCCCCGCTGTTGGTCACCGCAGACGACGCCAGCGGGGATGATCCGACGCTCTATTCGGTGCTGCCCGAACTACCGACCCATGACGACGAGGCGATTGTGAACGTATCGATCATGACGTCGGCCCTGGTGGCAGAACTGAGTGAAGACGAAGATCCTGCTGCGCTGGGGGCGCCGCAGGTGTTGACCCGGCGCGTAACACCAATCAGCGTCAACGCCACCATTGCGCGGCTGAACAGTCAACTTGCGCCGATTCTTGCTGCCGCTGGCGAGAATGCCGCGTCGTACAACCCCATTCATCAGCCGTACCTGACCGCGCCGCAGCCCAAGGGCATTTTCGCGGACATCTTGAGGCAGGTGGCGCCGACGAAGGGCTCGATTGTCGGGCAACTGCTCCCGTATATGACCTGCCAAGGCGGCGCGACGCCAACGTATGCAACGCGCGTCGACTTTGGTCGCACCGTGGTGGATCTGGCCTCGGTGATACCGAGTACTGGGAGGGTCGCCCCGCAGGGTGTTTGCGGCAACGGCGGGGGCGCTCCTCTGCCGTTCTGAATGCTTGCCGGCGAATGGTCGATCAGGCCGATCAGGTTGGCGAGGCGAGTTGCCGCACGCAATAGCCGGCAATCGCATCGAGCACAGCGTCGTCTTCGCCGACGGCATCGGCGCAGCGGATGGAGAGGGTGGGGTGCGCCTGTGCGCAGCGTTCGACCAGCGCGGGCAGATCTCGCCGCAAGTGGCCGCCCTGGCCGAAGAACACGGGCACGACGGTGATGTGCTGTGTGCCGGCCGTGGCCAGTTCGTCGATCGTGCCCGGCAGATCGGGCGTCATCAGCTCAAGAAAGGCGAGGCGGACATCAACGCCGGGTTGCTGGGCCGCCAGGCGCTTCTGCAAACGGTCGAACGGCTCGCGCCAGCGAGCGTCGCGCGCACCATGCGCAAACAGCACGAGTGCACGCGCGGTCATCAGTGACGTTCCACCCAGCGTAGTGCCACCAGCGCCAGTGCCAGATATAGCGCACCAGGCACGATGGCCGTGAAGATCGCCGGCCAGGTATTGAGCAAGCCCACGTGCGAGAACAGGTTGTTCACCAACTGGAACGACAGGCCAAGCATGATCCCACCGAACACCTTCAGGCCGACGGCTCCGGCGCGTGCGTGCAGGTAGGCGAAGGGCAGAGCCAGCGCCATCATCACCAGCACGGTGAACGGGTAGACGACCTTCTTCCACAACGCGATCTCGTAGCGTTGCGCATCCTGTTTGTTGTCACGCAGATGGCGGATGTACTGGAACAGGTCCAGCGTGGCCATGCGGTCGGGCGTGACCATCAGCACCGACAGGAGCTGCGGCGTGAGTTCCGAGCGCATCTCCTGTTGCGGTACCGTGAGCTGTTCGCCACGGAAATCCGGCGCCAGCGCATCGGGTGCGCCGGGTGCGGCCTGCACGTTGTCCTGCGGCGTAGCGGCAGCAGCCTTGCGCGGGAATTCAATGAAGCGTGTCTCGGTCACGTTGCTCAACTGCCAGCTCTGGTGACCTTCATACCGCGCCTGTTGCGCCACGCGAATCGTGCTCAGACGGTAGTCTGAATCGAATTCATAGATGCGCAGGCCCTGGATGGACTGGTCTGCCTGCAGCGCGCCCACGTTGATGAAGCGTGTCACCTCGCCGCCGCTGCCATCCGGCTTGGCAGGGCCGCGGTCCTTGACCCACACGCCCGAGCGAAAGCCCGCCGATACCGTGGCGCCCAGCGCCTCGAGCCGCACCTTCTGCGCGTATTGCTCCGCCTTCGGGCCGATGAACTCGCCGAAGATGTACGTCACCAGCGCCAGCGGCAGCGCAATCTTGAACAGCGACATCAGCGCACGCCGCGTATCCAGTCCGGCCACGCGGAAGATCGTGAACTCCGACTGGCTCGCCATCTGGGAGAACACGTAGATGGCACTGATGAGCGCGGCCACCGGAATCACTTCATACACGCGCGTCGGCGCTTGCAGCATCACGTGGAAGAACGCGATGAGCGTGGTGTAGCGCCCCATGACCGAGCCTAGCTCGCCCAGCATGTCGAAGAAGATGAACAGCGCCAGCACCGCAAACAGGATGAAGACGAACACGCCGTAGATCTGGCGCGCGAAGTATTTTTCGTAGACAGGCATCTTCAGCATCATGCCCCCGCCTTCGGTGCGGTTTTCGGCGCGAAGCCGAGCAGGGCAGAGATGCCCTTCAGGCCAGCGGCGCTGTAGTGGCGGAAGCGGAACAGCAGTACCGCGCAGATGAATGCGATGACGTGGAGCGGCCACCAGGCGAGCATTGCGTTGATTTTGCCCTGCGCCACCCATGCCTGCGACAAGTTCAGCAGGTTGGAGTACGTCAGGTAGATCAGCACGGCAAAGATCATCGGCGTGTAGCGGCCCAGGCGCGGGTTGACGTAGGCCAGCGGAATGGCAATCAGCACGAAGTTCAGCGCCAGCAGCGGCAGGCCGATGCGCCAGACCAGCTCGCCCAGGTTCTCGGGCGTCGGGTTGGCGAGCAGATCCTGCGTGGAGCGGCTCTTGGTCGGCAAGTTGGCATCGGCTTGGGGCGGCTTGTTGGCCACCTTCACGCCGTACTTGTCGAATTCAACGATGCGGTAGTCGAGCTTGCCGGGCGTGCCCTCATAGCGTCGGCCCTTGTCGAGCACGACGTAGCGGTCGCCGTTGGGCATGGTCTTGAATTCGCCGGTCTTGGCCAGTGCCACACCGATCTTGTCCTGCGCGGCATTCGCCACGAACAGGTTGCGAGCGTGTTTCATGCCGGAGTCCACGCCTTCGATGAAGAGCACGTAGTTGCCGTGTGCGGGCTCGATGAAGCGGCCGGCGGAGATCATCGAGAGCACGTCGCGCTGCTCGAAACGGTCGCGGAACAGTGCGCTCTGCTGGTTGGCCCACGGCCAGCCGAACAGTGCCAGCAATGCCACCAGCACGATGAACGGCGCTGAGAAGCGCAACACCGGGCGGATGAAATCGGTCAGGCTGATGCCCGAGGTGAACCACACCACCATCTCGGAATCCTTGTACCAGCGCGTGAGCACCAGCAGCACCGAGATGAAGAGGGTGGCGCACAGCAGAATCGCCAGGTAGCCCAGCGTAGCCAGGCCGATGAGGAGCAGGACGTCGTTCGGGTTGGCTTCACCATTGGCGGCCATGCCGAGAATGCGGATCACCAGGGTGGTCAGCATGAACGTCAGCAGCACGAGGAAGACGGCGCCGGCGGTAAAGGACAGCTCGCGTCGCAGGGCTTGTTCGAAAATCATGCGGATGCGGGAAGGGAGGGCGAGGTCTTGGCCATGGTTGGGACGATGCACGCCCCATCAGGGTTCCATCGGAGCCCCCGCGCAAAATCGCGGATAATGTGGGCTTTCGTTGACTAGCCCCATAGAGAGAAGCGCGATGGAATTTAGCACAAAAGCCCTGGACTGGGCCAAAGCGGGCGCCCTGGCTGCCAAGAGCGATTGCCTCGTGATCGGTCTGTTCGAGTCGCAGACCCTGGCGGGCGCCGCCAAGGCGCTGGACGTGGCGACCAAGGGCCTGGTCGGCCGCTTGATCAAATTGGGCGACTTTGAAGGCAAGCGCGGCACGTCGCTGCTGCTGCACGAGGTGGCTGGCGTGGGCGCCGCCCGCGTGCTGCTGGTCGGCCTGGGCAAGGAAGCCGATTTCACCGACCGCGCCTACGCTGAAGCCGTGCGCACCGCGCTGCGCGCGCTGGCCAGCACCAAGGCCGCTAACGTGACCTGGACGCTCACCGAGCACACGGCCCGCGACAAGGACTCCGCCTGGGCCGTACTGACTGCCGTCACGCTCATCCGCGAAACGAGCTACCGCTTCATTGCGCGCCATCCGGCGCTCAAGAGCAAGGGCGACAAGAGTGGCACCAGCCTGCGCAAGGTCGTGTTGGCCGTGCCGGCCGCCGATGCCAAGGCCGCCAGCGTGGCCGCCGCACGCGGTACCGCCATCGCCAACGGCATGGATCTGACGCGTGATCTGGGCAACCTGCCGTCCAACATCTGCACGCCAACGTACCTGGCCAACACCGCGCGCCAGATTGCCAAGGAATTCAAGCTCAAGGTCGAAGTGCTTGGCCGCAAGCAGATCGAGGCCCTGAAGATGGGCGCTTTCCTGGCCGTGACCAAGGGCAGCGAAGAGCCGCCGCAGTTCATCGTGCTGCGCTACGAGGGCGGCCCCGCCAAGCAGGCACCGGTGGTGCTGGTCGGCAAGGGCATCACGTTTGATACGGGTGGCATCTCGCTCAAGCCGGGCGAGGGCATGGACGAGATGAAGTACGACATGTGTGGCGCCGCCTCGGTGCTGGGCACGTTGCGCGCTGTGGCCGAGATGGGTCTTAAGCAGAACGTCATCGCCGTGGTGCCGACCTGCGAGAACATGCCCAGCGGTATCGCCACCAAGCCAGGCGACGTGGTCACCAGCATGTCGGGCCAGACCATCGAAATCCTCAATACCGACGCCGAAGGCCGCCTGATTCTGTGCGATGCGCTGACCTACGTGGAGCGCTTCAAGCCGGCCGTGGTGATTGACGTGGCAACGTTGACTGGCGCGTGCATCATCGCGCTCGGCCACATCAACACCGGCATGTACGCCCGCAGCGATGCGCTGGCGGATTCGCTGATCGCGGCGGGCAAGCAGTCGCTCGACACCGCCTGGCGCATGCCGCTGGATGAGGAATACCAGGAGCAGCTCAAGTCCAACTTTGCCGACATGGGCAACATCGGTGGCCGCCCGGCCGGCAGCGTGACGGCCGCCTGTTTCCTGGCGCGCTTCACCGAGAAGTACGACTGGGCCCACCTGGACATTGCCGGCACCGCCTGGAAGAGCGGCGCGGCCAAGGGCGCCACGGGCCGCCCGGTGCCGCTGCTGACGCGCTTCCTGATGGACCGCGGTTGAGCCGAGCGAGCCAAGTCAGCCGAGGAGCCGTATGACCCGCGTCGATTTCCACAGCAACGTGCCCGGCAAGCTGGCGTATGCCTGCCGGCTCGTGCGCAAGGCATATGGCGCGGGCCAGAAGGTGATCGTGGTCGGAGATCAGGCTGCACTGCAAGCGTTCGACACGCAGTTGTGGACCTTCAGCCAGCTTGATTTCCTACCGCACTGCGGCCTGCGGCACCCGCTGGCCGCGCAGACGCCCATCCTGCTGGCCGATGCCGCCGAGCCGCTGGACGACGCGCCGCATCACGACATCCTCGTCAACTTGTCGCATGAGCCGCCGCCGCTGTTTGCACGCTTTGCCCGGCTGATCGAGATCGTTGGCGATGACGATGCCGACCGCGCCGCCGCGCGCGACCGCTTCCGCTTCTACCGCGACCGCGGTTATCCGATCCAACACCACGACGTGGGGCGCGCATGACCGACGGCCGCAACGCTGGGTCCCCCGCGGACAACAACATCCCCGTTCTGACGGAGATCGTCGAGCTGGAGGATGCTGAGCAGGTGGCTGCTCCGGCGGCTACGCCGTCTCCAGTTGCTGCCCCTGCTGCCCCAGCCGTGCCGCCTGTCTTGCGCGAGCAGGGCCTGGCGCCTGTGTCCGCCATGCCGCCGGCCGGCACCGACGCCGCGCGGGTGATGGGTGAGGTGATGTGGCGCTTCCAGTCCGAATGGCCGGCGCTCATTGAAGCGCAATGCCGCGCTGCACTGGAATCGCGCCTGTCGCTGCTGACCGAACAACTGGCAGCCGACCTGACCCGCACGCTGGAAGCTCGCCTGATGGACTGGCTGGGCGCCGCACTTGACGACGCGCTGGCCGCCCAGCGCAAGCCGCCGCAGCGCTAAGCCAACGCCGCCGCCTTCTGCATGCGGGCGCGCTGGCGCGGCCCTCAATGGGTGAGCTGTGCCACGCCATACAGGCCGACTGCAAAGACGCTGTGGCTTACGATGCTCAGACAGCGGATCTGCGTGGCGTTGGCGCGCTTGGAGACCGCCCAGCCGGACCCCATGCCCGGATGCAGCAAAAACCAGCCCGGCAGGATCGTCACCATGCCAAATATCCAAGTGGGCAACAACGCTGGCGTGACTAGCCAACCGGGTGCAATCAGCACCAGGATGACGGCGTAGGCGATGCCAATGGCGTAGTGACAGAACCAGCCGAAAGCCAGTTCATGCGCGTAAGGCTTGGCGTGGGCAATGTCGTCGTGGAAGACCTTGCCGGTGCGCAGGTGCCAGAACCAGCGTCCGACGAGCGCCCAGTTCGTCATCGGCTGCCTGAATACGCGGTGCAGTGTGTAAATCCAACTATCCATCAGGGCGGTTGCCCCGACGCCGATCAGCACGGCGGTACTCGTCGCGTTCCACATGATGTCGGGAGGGAGGCGCCGTCCCCGTGTGTGCAGGCTGGGGACGGCTGTTGCCGGATCAGTCCGTTACGGCACCCTTGCTGGCGGGTGCCGCCAGCTTCGCAAACTTCGCCAGTACGCCACGCGTATAGCGTGGTGCCGGCTGCTTCCACGCGGCGCGGCGGCGGGCGAGTTCGTCGTCAGGCACGTTCAGTTGCAGCAGGCGCTGGTGCGCGTCAATGGTGATCGAATCACCCTCGTGCACCAGGCCAATCGTGCCGCCCACATACGCTTCCGGTGCGACGTGGCCGACTACCATGCCCCACGTGCCACCCGAGAAACGCCCGTCGGTGATAAAGCCCACGGACTCGCCCAGGCCCTTGCCGATGATGGCGGACGTCGGTGCCAGCATTTCCGGCATACCTGGGCCGCCCTTGGGCCCCAGATAGCGCAACACGAGGATGTCGCCCGCCTTGATCTGGTCCCCCAGGATGGCGCTCATCGCGCTCTGCTCATCGTCGAATACGCGGGCCGGGCCTGTAATGACCGGGTTCTTCAGGCCGGTGATTTTTGCGACGGCGCCTTCTTCAGCCAGATTGCCCTTCAGGATGGCGAGATGACCTTCCTTGTAGAGCGCCTTGTCGATCGGCAGGATCACGTTCTGGTCCGCACGCGGTTGGTCAGGCACGTTGGCGAGTTCTTCGGCGAGCGTCTTGCCGGTAATGGTGATGCAGTCACCATGCAGCAGGCCGGCGTTCAGCAAGAGCTTCATCACCTGCGGGATGCCGCCAGCGGCGTGCAGGTCGGTCGCCACGTACTGACCCGATGGCTTGAGGTTGCAGATGACGGGCACGCGTTGGCGCACGCGCTCGAAATCGTCGATGGTCCATTCCACTTCCGCCGCATGGGCAATCGCCAGGTAGTGCAGCACCGCGTTGGTCGAGCCGCCGGTGGCCATGATGACGGCCACGGCGTTTTCGATGGATTTGCGCGTGATGATGTCGCGTGGCTTGAGGTCGCGGCGTACGGCTTCGACCAGGACACGCGCAGATTCGGCCGCGCTGTCGACTTTTTCCTGGTCCGGGTTGGCCATGGTCGATGAATACAGCAGCGACATGCCCAGCGCCTCGAACGACGAGCTCATCGTGTTGGCCGTGTACATGCCGCCGCACGAACCCGACGTCGGGCAGGCGTTCTTCTCCACGCCTTCGAAGTCTTCCTCGCTCATGCGGCCTGCGGTGAATTCGCCCACGGCTTCGAACGACGACACGATGGTCAGGTCCTTGCCCTTCCAGTGGCCCGGCTTGATGGTGCCGCCGTACACGTAGATGCCCGGCACGTTGGTACGCGCCAGGGCGATCATGCCGCCCGGCATGTTCTTATCGCAGCCACCGATGACGACCACGCCGTCCATCCACTGCCCGTTGACGCAGGTCTCGATGCAGTCGGCAATGACTTCGCGCGAGATCAGCGAGAACTTCATGCCCTCGGTGCCCATCGACATCCCGTCGGAGATGGTGGGTGTGCCGAAAATCTGCGGGTTGGCTTTGGCTTCCTTCACGGCAGCGACCGCCGCATCGGCCAGCTTCTGCAGGCCCGAGTTGCACGGCGTGATGGTCGAGTGGCCATTCGCCACGCCGATCATCGGGTTGTTGAAGTCGTCTTTGGTGTAGCCCAGCGCGTAGTACATCGAGCGGTTGGGCGAGCGCGCCACGCCCTGGGTGATGTGCTGGGAACGCTTGTTGTCTGGCATGGGAGGTCTCCGTGGGGGCGGGAATGTCGTTCGGGAGCACCGCAAACCTACTGCGCAGCCCGATCTTGGCCCTGCGATGCTCGCCGTACCCATGTACGGCTGCGCTTCTCGGGCCAACCTCGGGCTGCTCGCTACGGTTTTCGGTACTCCCGAGAAACAGTGTGGCGCCCAGCATGCGCTTGGACAAAAGGCGCGTCAAATATATTATTGAGCGATTATTGAGTCGAAAAAGCTATCAATTGCCGATATGGACTTGCGCCAACTCCGCTATTTCGTGACCGTTGCCGAGGAATTGCATTTCGGCCGCGCTGCCGAGCGTCTGTCGATGACGCAGCCGCCGCTGTCGCAGCAGATCCGTGCGCTGGAGGAGGAACTGGGCGTCACGCTGTTCCACCGCACGCAGCGTTCGGTAGCGCTCACGCCGGTGGGGGCTCGCTGGCTGGTCGAGGTGCGACGCGTGCTGGCCGAGGCGGGAGCACTCCCAGCGCTGGCGCAGCGGCTCGCACGTGGGGAGGTGGGCTCGCTGTCGCTGTCCTTCGTCAGCACCGCCGACTACGGCATCCTGCCGGCCGTGCTGCGGCACTTCCGCGACGCACGCCCAGATGTGCAGTTTCAGTTGCGTGAAGCCACCAGCGATGTGCAGATCGAAGCGCTGCTGGCCGACGAGGTGGATGCGGGCGTTGTGATTGCGCATCACGCGGGTTCTGTCCCCGGTGAACTGGAGTATCGACCGCTGGTGCGGGAGCGCTTGGTGCTGGCGGTGCCCACATCGCGTGCGGAAAAGTGGGGTGTCGAGCCCGGCCAGCTTTTTGCGCTGGCCGATGCGGCGGCCGAGCCGCTCATCATTTTTCCGCGACGGTCCGCGCCTGCGCTGTATGACATCATTACCGGATATCATGCCGCGCACGGCGGTGGGGAGGCCGCCACGCGAATCGGCCAGGAAGCCATCCAGATGCAGACCATCGTCAGCCTCGTCTCCGCAGAGATGGGCGTCGCGCTGGTGCCCGCATCGCTATGCAACCTGCAGCGGACCGGCGTGGTCTATCTTCAACTCGCCGCGCCGAGCCCGCTCATCGAAACGGGGCTGGTGTGGCGGCGCGATGCGGCCTCGCCGGTGCTGCCGTGGTTCGTGGCCAGCGCCGAGGCCGTCGCCAAACTGCACAAAGACAACTCAACCTGAACCCCAGGATTCATGCTCATCCATCCGCAATTCGATCCCGTCGCCCTGCATCTGGGGCCGCTCGCCATCCGCTGGTACGGCCTGATGTATCTGGCGGCGTTCATCATGTTCCTGTGGTTCGGCCGGCTGCGCACGCGCCAGCCGCACATCGCCGCGGAGGGTTGGAGCGGCCGAGATCTCGACGACATGCTGTTCTATGGCGTGCTGGGCGTGATTCTGGGCGGGCGTCTGGGCTATGTGCTGTTCTACAAGGCCGACTGGTACTTCGCCCACCCGCTCGACATCTTCAAGGTGTGGGAGGGTGGCATGGCCTTCCACGGCGGCTTCCTCGGCGTGGTTGTGGCGATGATGGTGTACGCCCGCATGCGCGGCCGCTCGTGGATGCAGGTGACCGATTTCATCGCGCCGATGGTGCCGTGCGGGTTGGCCGCGGGGCGCCTGGGCAACTTCATCAACGGCGAGTTGTGGGGTCGCGTGGCCTCGCCCAATCTGCCGTGGGCGATGATGTTCCCGCAGGCGCAGGGCGAAGACCGCGAGTGGCTGCTCTCGCACGCGCAGGAGGCGGTCACCAGCGGCGTGCAGGCCGTGTTCGACCAGTACCACATGCTGCCGCGTCACCCCTCGCAGATCTACCAGTTCCTCGGCGAAGGTGTGCTGTTCTTCATCCTGCTGTGGCTGTACTCGCGCAAGCCGCGGCCGATGGGCGCGGTGTCGGGTGCCTTCCTGCTGGGCTATGGCGTGTTCCGCTTCCTCGCCGAATTTGCGCGCGAGCCGGACAACTTCCTTGGCCTGCTGGCGGCGAACCTGTCGATGGGGCAATGGCTGTCGCTGCCGATGATCCTGGCAGGGATTGCGATGCTGGCGTGGGCGTATCGACGTAATGGCCGCGCCGGCAGCAACGGCAACGGCGCGAAAACCCAGGCGCACGCCTGAGGCCGCATCGGCGCAAAGAAAAAGCCACCGCAAGCGGTGGCTTTTTTCATGGCTGGCGGGTGTGTTACTTCAGCATCTGCACGGCGCCGGAGACCGTCACCGTCACTTGCGCCTTGCCGCCCTCGATGGGCACCGGTGCCGAATCGAACGAAGCCGGCGCGGCTGCCATACGCATCATCGGACGCGGGCCCGGATTGTTGCTGCCTTCGCTTACGTGCACGTCGCGGATCGTGTAGCTCGTGTAGCCGAACAGCTTGGTGGTCGCCAGCGCCTTGTCGCGGAACGTGTTCACAGCTTGGTCGATCAGCTTGGCTTCAGCTGCCGTGCGCGCCTCGCGCGAGAGCGTGAAGTTCACGTTCTGTACCTGCATCTGGTTGGCCAGTTGACCGGCGAGCTTGGAGGCTGCCGCAAAGTCCTTCGACGTGAGGCGCACTTCGGCATGGCCGCGCCAGGTGCTGATCTTGCCGTCGCGATTGGTGTTCGGGTAGATGTTGAAGCCGCCGGTTTCTGCCTGCACGCCGGACGTACGCTTGGCCTGAGCGATCACCTCGTCGGCCTTGCGCGAAAGTGCCATGGAGATCGCGCCCGGGTCCGCACCTTCCTGCTCGGCGCCCAGCGTCAGGGTAACGGTGTCGGTCGGTACCTCGGTCACGGCCTGTGCATCCAGTGACAGCACGCCCGAATGATTCGTCTCAGGTGCGGCTTGTGCGAAAGCAGTCGTCATCATTGCGGTCCCCAGAATGGTTGCGGCCAGGACAGATTTCATTGTGTTCTCCCAAAAAAGCAATGTGATGCGTCTGACCAGCGACTACGCGCATCGTTCATCACGTTTGTAACAATTCCCAACCGTTGCGCGCCATTTACTCAGAATCGCGCATCAATTTGGTGGTGATGTAGCGCCATTGCGCGGGGGTGACCGGCGTGATCGACAGGCGATTGCCACGCTGGAGCACGGTCATGTCGGCAAGTTGCTCCTGCGCACGCAGCGTGGGCAGATCAATGAGCGCGCATTTGCGCACGAACTTCACGTCGACCAGCATCCAACGCGGCGCCTCGGGCTTGGAGGCCGGGTCGTAGTAATGGCTTTTGGCATCGAACTGTGTCGGATCGGGGTAGCTGGTCGAGCAGACCTCCGCTAGCCCCGCGATACCCGGCTGAGGGCAGGACGAGTGGTAGAACAGCACGCCATCGCCAACGCGCATGCGGTCGCGCATGAAGTTGCGGGCCTGGTAGTTGCGCACGCCGGTCCAGGGCAGCGCGCCCTCGGTGTGCAGTGTGTCGATGCTGGCCTCGTCGGGCTCTGACTTCATCAACCAGTATTGGGCGGCCATGATGCGCGGCGTGCAGAAGTGACGGTGTGCGCAGCATAGCAACACCGCCGTGGCCTTGCCATTGGCGGTGTGCTACCGAAAGCGCAAAGAAAAAGGCGGTAGCGCGCAATGCACTACCGCCTTTTGTTGGGTCCCCACCTCGGCCGCTAGACCCGCATCCTGAACCCAAGTGAGGTTCAGAGAGGCTGCGGAAGCCGCATTTTGGGTACATCACCGGCGCAGGGAGCCCACGACTTGCGTCGCACGCTGTGCACTGGAAGACGCGCTCGCCCACACGGCATATCCCGCACCAAGCAATTGCTTATCGGTTCAAGGAATTAATGGCCATGGCGAACCAGGCAGGGAAACTGTCAGACGCATCACCACGTTGTGACGACATGGCGATGCGTCTGAGAGATTCATCGCAAGCAACCCAGTTTGTCAGTCTGTAGTCGCTAAAGCCTTATACTGTAAGGGTTTGCGGGAGACCACCGGGAGCCATTGGGTGCCACTATACACCGGATCGCATCCGAACCCAAGCCCGGATGCGATCCGGTTACAAACACGTTGTATTAGGTCAAATGACTTCGCCGTACTGACGCAGGGCCTCATCGGCGCGGGCGTTCAGGTCGGCCAGTTTTGCGCGGATCGTGTCGATCGGCAGTGCGGAATCGGAGGCAGCCTGGCGCTGCATCGACAGCAGATCCGACGCGATGCTGATGGCGGCCATCACGGCAACGCGCTCGATGCCCTTGGTGCTCGAGCCGTTCTTGATGCGCGTCATCTGGTTATCGACCATGGCAGCGGCTTCGCGCAGCGCGGCTTCGTTGTCGGGCGAGACGGCAAATTTATACGCTTGCCCGGCGATGTTCACTTCAATTTGCTTGCTGCTCATGCTTTGGTCTCCGAGTGCGGGGCAGTGGCGGCATCATCGCCGGCAGCCTGGCCGAGGAGGTCGAGCTGGCGAGCGTCGGTAGCCGTCGGCAGCTTGTCGAGAATCGACTGGATACGCAGTTGCGCTTCTTCGATCTTGGCATTGAGCACGCTGCGATCGGCCACCATGGCGTCGCGCTCGGTCTTGGAGACCTCGGCCTCGGCGGTCAGCCGTTCGACTTCTGCGCGCAGGCGCTGGTTCTCGGCGGCAAGCGCGTCGGCGTGACGCAGCACGCGCGCGATCTTGTCGGCGAGGTGTTCGAGTTCGTTCAGCATCGGTTGTCAATCAGAATCGAGTGGGGGGGATTTTAGCCCATCATGCCGATTGCGCCTGTCCTCCATATGGATGCGCAATCGTGCTGAATACACAGGCGACGACCGGGGCACAACAGCTTTGCCTGTCTTTTTGGGGCGGACAGGGGTGTTTGACGGTAAACTCGCTGCCGTCCTGGTGCCCGCAGCACCAACTGCAGTTAAACGGGAAGCAGGGAGCGCCCGCCCCCAAAGCGATGCGCCAACCTGCGCTGCCCCCGCAACGGTAAGCGAACGTCGCGTGTGCCCGCCATCTCTCGCAAGAAGAGGGGGGCGCCGCGCGGTCTGTCCACACGCCACTGTTCCTTTGGGAATGGGAAGGCGGACAGACCGGGTCGCCAGCCCGGATACCGGCCAGGACGGTGGATCTCAGAGCCGATGTGCAACCCTGGAGGGAACCGCATCGAGATCCTGCTGCCAGCGACCCGCGGGGGAACGGGTCCGGCTGACGCTTCTTGTCTTTTCAACATGAGCTTGACTACAAAGCGGCCACTCCGGATGCCCCGGACGGCCATGCGTGCGCTTGCCAGCGCACTGACGGGGGTCATGGCGGGTGCGGTTGCGCCAGCCTGGGCACAAAGCAACGTACAGACGGCAAGTACGCCAGTGGGCGAACTGAACCCGACGGTAGTGACTGCCTCGCGCAGCGAGCAGTCACTGTCGGACGCACTGCCGCATACCACGGTGATCAGCCGTGCCGATATCGAACGCTCGCAAGCCGCCGACGCCGTGACGCTGCTGCGCCGCGAAGCCGGCATCGAAATCGCGCAGAACGGCGGCCCCGGCACCAACGCCAGCCTCTTTATGCGCGGCGCCGGTTCCAACCAGACGCTGATCCTGATTGATGGCGTGCGCGTGAGTTCCGGCACCGCCGGCAGCGTGCAGATCGGGCAACTGATGGCCGACCAGATTGACCATATCGAGATCGTGCGCGGCAACGTGTCTGCGCTGTACGGCTCCGATGCCATTGGTGGCGTGGTGCAGATCTTCACGCGCAGCGGCAAGGGGCATGCCCCGCTGGCCAATGCCGAGATCGAATACGGCGCGCGCAACACCAAGCGTGCGCAGGCCGGTATCGGCGGCTCGCTGGGCGAGAACGGCGATACGTCGTTCGCGGTGTCGGTGTCGGAGTTCAAGACCAGCGGCTTCTCGACCATCAACCCGCTGCAGGCGCCCAAGGCCAACCCGAACGACAATCCGTACACGAACAAGAGCGTGTCGTTGCAGCTATCGCATCGGTTTTCGGCGGACTGGCAAGCCGGCCTGACGTACTTCCAGACCTGGGGCGATGTCAGCTACGACAATGCCTTTGGCAAGCCGACCGACATCAACACCGCGCACAACGGCGTGCGTTCGATGTCGGCTTACGTAGACGGCAAGGTGACGCAGGACTGGAAGACGCGCCTGACGCTATCGCAGGGTGACGACCGCAGCCTGAACTTCACCAACGGCGTGCTGCAGGTGCCAGCGCGCTTCAACACGCGCAACCAGACGGCGAGCTGGCAGAACGATTGGGCCTTCATGCCTGATCAGCTGCTCAAGGTGGGTCTGGAACATCTGCAGACCAGCGTGGACAGTGATGCCTATAACGTACCGACGCGTAACGTTGATTCTGCTTACATCGGTTACGAAGGCAAGTTTGGCCCGCACCAGTTGCAGTTGAACGTGCGTCGCGACCGCTACTCGGACTTTGGCGGTGCCAACAGCTACTACGCCGGCTATGGCTTCTCGTTCAACCCGCAGTGGAAGGCTGTGGCGAGCGTGAGCAACGCTTTCCGTGCGCCGACGTTCAATGAGCTGTACTACCCGTTCTACGGTACCCCCAACCTGCAGCCCGAGAAGGCCCGTTCGGTGGAAGGTGGCGTGGAGTACAGCAGCGCGATCGGCCTGGTGCGCATGACGGTGTTCGAGACCGACTACAGCAACCTGATCACCAGCGTGTTCAATCCGGTGTCGGGCAGCTTCCTGGCAGCCAACGTCAACCGTGCGCGCGTGAACGGTCTGGAGACGTCATATCGAGGTTCGATCTATGGCGTGGATCTGCGTGCCAGCTTTACCATGCAGAACCCGCAGGATCTGTCGGCTAACCAATTGCTGGCCCGCCGCGCCCGGCACTTCGGTAGCGTGTCGGCCTACAAGACGTTCGGACCGTTCTCGGCCGGTGTGGAGTGGAATGCCGCGGGTGATCGGCAGGATTCGACCAAGACGCTTGGCGGCTATGGCCTGCTGAACCTGGTTGGTCGCTACCAGATCACGCGTGACTGGGCACTGTCGGCGCGCCTTGAAAACGTGACGAACAAGAGTTACCAGTTGATCTATCCGTACAACACGGCATCGCGAGGGGTGTTCTTCACGCTGTCGTGGCAACAGCACGAGCCGAAGTGACGAAACCTCAGATGACATCTGCGCTGCCCGCACGCGGTTTTGCCTGGCGACTCTGGTTGTTGCTGGCGCTCGCGTGCGTGGTGGTGCTGGTGGCGTCATTGATGCTCGGCAGCGTGAAGCTGTCGCCCGCTGAAGTCTGGCGGGCCTTGATTGGCGGTGGCGATGATCTGGCTGCAGGCATCGTCACCGAGTTGCGCCTGCCGCGTGCGGGTGCTGCATTTGCTGCAGGCGGGTTGCTGGCCTTTGCCGGGGCGCTCATGCAGATGCTGCTGCGCAATCCGTTGGCGGATCCGTATGTGCTGGGGGTGTCCGGCGGCGGGGCGGTGGCGGCGTTGACGGCAATGTTGTTCTCGCTGCCGTGGTGGGGCGTGCAGGCCAGTGCTGGTGCTGGCGCATTGCTCTCGATGGCCTTGGTAGCAGCACTTGCGCGCCAGCACCTGTGGCGTGGTGAACCTGGCGAGGCCAATGCACGCTTGCTGCTCGGCGGCGTGGTGATGGCCTCCGGCTGGGTCGGGCTGATTACTCTCATTCTGACGGTCGCGCCCGAGAACAAGCTGCGCGGCATGATCTTCTGGATGGTCGGCGACCTGGGGGGCGCCGATCGTTACCTCGGCGCGCTGGCCGCTCTCGTCGTGGCGGTAGCCGTGGTGCTGCCGCATGCGCGCGACCTGAACGTGCTGCTGACTGGCGAGACGCGCGCCCGCGCGCTGGGTGTGCCGGTCGCACGCGTACGCACGCTGATCTACGTGGTGGCTTCGTTGTGCACGGCGGTGGCCGTGACGATTGCGGGCTCCGTCGCGTTTGTTGGCTTGCTGGTACCGCACATGGTGCGCCTGGCCTGGACGCGTGACGTGCGCATCCATCTGCCTGCCACGGTGATGGCCGGTGGGGGCATGCTGATGCTGGCCGACCTGATCGCCCGCACCCTGATCGCGCCCACGCAGTTGCCGGTGGGTGTGATCACCACGCTGCTGGGCGTGCCGACGTTTCTCTACTTGCTGATGCGGAGCACGCGATGAACTGGTTGCGCCGCGCCCCCGCTCCGGCTGCGTTTGTCGAGGTCGATGCTGTGCCCGAGCTCGCGCTGCACGATCTGCGTGTGGCCATTGATGGGCGTGTACTGATCGAACGCTTGTCGATGACGGCCACCGGCGGGCAGCTCTGGTGCGTGGTCGGCCCGAACGGCGCAGGCAAATCGACATGGCTATCGGTGCTGGCGGGTCTGCGCGATGCGGATGGCGGCAGTGTCATGTTGGACGGCCAATCACTCGCGGACTGGCCAGCCGCTGCAATGGCGCGCCGCCGCGCGTTCCTGCCGCAAGCGCTGCATGACACCTTTCCGATGACCGTGTATGAGGCCGTCATGACCGGTCGCCATCCGCACCTCGCGCGTTGGGAGTGGGAGGGCGATGCCGATGCGCGCGCCGTGGCGTCTGCCATCGCCGCACTTGCGTTGGAGCCGCTTGCGCAGCGTGATGTCCGCACGCTCTCAGGTGGCGAGCGCCAGCGTGTGGCCATGGCGGCCGTGTTTGCGCAGGACGCGCGCGTGCTCATGCTCGACGAGCCCGTCGCGCATCTGGACCTGCACCAGCAGATTGCCGTGCTTCGCCTGTTGCGCGAGGGCTGTCGCAAACGCGGCTGGCTGGTCGTGCTGACGGTGCACGATCTGAACCTGGCGCGCCGCTTTGCCACGCACGTACTCCTGATGGATGGCGAAGGCCACACCAACGCAGGCCCTGCTGCCGAGGTACTTACCCCCGAACATTGCGCCCGCGTGCTGCGCACCCCAATAGCCGAGGTGGCGGATGGCCACCGCACGGCCTTGATTCCTGATGACCCCGATGACAACTGAACACAACCGCAGTGACAACGACAGCGGCCTGAACGAGCGCCACCGCACACGCATGCAACGCAAGAAGGCGGTGGTGGACGCCAAGATTGCTGCCGCTACCGACGTGCGCGGTGTGTTGCTGGTCAACACCGGCAACGGCAAGGGCAAATCCAGCTCCGGCTTTGGCATGGTGATCCGCGCCATGGGCCACGACATGCAGGTTGGCGTTGTGCAATTCATCAAGGGCGCAATCCCGACCGGCGAGGAGCGCTTCCTGCGCCGGTTTCCCGAGCAATGCGAGTTCTACGTGATGGGCGAGGGTTACACGTGGGAGACGCAAGATCGCACGCGTGACATTGAAAAGGCAGAAGCTGCCTGGGCTTGTGCGCGTGAACTGTTGAGCGACCCGTCTATCGGCCTGGTGCTGCTGGATGAACTGAACATCGCGCTCAAATACCACTATCTTGATGTGCAGACGGTGCTGGCCGACTTGCGTGCACGGCCGGCTGCGCAGCACGTCGTCATTACCGGACGCGGTGCGCCGCCCGAGTTGATTGAGGCCGCCGATACCGTGACCGACATGACGCTCGTCAAGCACGCATTTTCCCAAGGCATCCAGGCGCAGCCGGGTGTCGAACTGTAGGCCTTGTGGGCTCCAACCATGCAGATTCCTTCTTTTGATCCGGCGCTGCGCACCCGCCTGCAGACCGCTGTTGATAGCAAGACCAAGCCGCTGGGTGCGCTGGGTCGGCTGGAGCCGCTGGCCGTGCAGATCGGCCTGATCCAGAACACCGATGCGCCGGTGCTCACGCGTCCGGCCATGGTGGTGTTCGCCGCGGACCACGGTGTCGCCCATGCGGGCGTGAGCGCTTATCCGCAAGCGGTGACGGCGCAGATGGTGCTGAACTTCATCGCGGGCGGTGCGGCGATCAACGTGTTCAGCCGACAGCATGGGTTTGCACTGGAAGTGGTCAACGCCGGCGTGGCCGCGCCGCTGTGGACGGCGGACACGCCGGGGCTGGTTGATGCCCCTGTTGGCTCCGGTACGCGCAACTTTGCCGACGAGCATGTCCACCAGGCTGCCATGACCGCCGACGAGCGCGATCGCGCCATGGCACTGGGCGCGCAGCGTGTGGCGCACCATGCATCGCTCGGCACCAACGTGATCGCGCTCGGTGAGATGGGCATTGCCAACACGGCGTCTGCTGCATGCCTGATGGCGCGATTGTGCGACCTGCCGGTGGCGCAATGCGTTGGCCGTGGCACGGGCCTGGATGACGAGGGCCTCGCCCACAAGCGCGCCGTGCTGGAGGCTGCGCTCGCTATACACATCGACGTGCGGGATCCGCTGGACGTGCTGGCCTGCTTTGGCGGCTTTGAGGTTGCGGCGATTGCCGGGGCGGTGATCGAAGCGGCCAAGCGGCGCATGGTCATTCTCGTCGACGGGTTCATCGCCACAGCGGCCGTGCTGGTGGCAGCGCGCGTGGCGCCTGATGTGCTGCACTACTGCGTGTTCGGCCACGTATCGGATGAGCGTGGTCATCGTGCGCTGCTCGAGGTGCTGGATGCTCGGCCGCTGCTGTCGCTGTCGTTGCGCCTGGGTGAGGGCAGCGGTGCGGTGCTGGCGTATCCGCTGGTGGTGTCCGCCGTGGCCTTCCTGCGCGAGATGGCGACCTTCGCCAGCGCGGGTGTGAGCGAGCGCTCAGGCTCATGAGCCTATTGCGCGAACACTGGCAGGCGTTATGGACGGCGGTCGGGTACTTCACCCGCATTCCCGTGCCGGCGTCGGTCGGGTTTTCGCAAACGGGGTTGAATCGTGCGGCGCGCTACTTTCCGCTGGTCGGCTGGCTGGTGGGCGTGGTGGCAGCGGCAGTGTATTGGCTGGTGTCGCGCACGGTGCCTGCGCCCGGCGTGGCGGTCGCCGTGTCGATGGTGGCCACGCTGTTGCTGACCGGCGCCTTCCATGAAGATGGCCTGGCCGATTGCGCCGATGGTTTTGGCGGCGGTTACACGCCAGAAGACCGGTTGCGCATCATGCACGACTCGCGCATCGGTGCATTCGGGGCCATCGCGGTGTGCATGGCGCTACTGTTGAAGTGGCAGTTGCTGACGGCATTGGCGGTGCGCCCCGTCGCCATTCTGGCGGCGATGGTGGGCGCACATGCCGCCAGCCGCGCCGCTGCAGTCAGTTATCTGCTCACGCATGACTATGTGCGTGCTGAAGGCAAGGCCAAGCCCGTTGCACAGCGCATGCGCTGGAGCGATGCGTTGTGGGCAGGCATTTTCGGTATCGCGCCACTGCTGTGGTTCGGGCCGGTGTGTGCGGTGCTCGTGTTGGTGGCGGTGTCTGTCGCGCGCTGGCTGCTCGGCCGCTACTTCGTGCGTCGCATTGGCGGCATCACGGGCGATTGCCTGGGGATGGCGCAGCAGGTGTTCGAACTGCTGATCCTATGGGGCTTGCTGGCATGGATTTCATTCTGATCCGACACGCGCGGCCCGCCATGACCACCGGCCTGTGCTATGGGCGCACCGATCTGCCGCTTGACGCACCGATGGACCCTGATCCGTCGGCCATTACCCAGAAACTCAGCGCACATCCACCACAGCGTCTGCAGGCCAGCCCGCTACAACGCAGCCAACTCACCGCACAGGCAATCCGGCAGGTGGCTGAGCTGCCCCCGCTGGAGATTGACGCGCAACTGATGGAACTCGACTTTGGTGCCTGGGAGGGCCGCCAGTGGGATGACATTCCGCGCGTGCAAGTCGATCGCTGGGCGCGCGATCTGGTGCACGGTAACCCGCACGGGGGAGAGTCTGCTGCCGACTTGCTCGCGCGCGTGACTGCGTGGGCCGAATCGATGGCTGCGTCTCCCGTCCCTTGTCTCTGGGCCGTGACGCACGCGGGCTGCATGCGTGCACTGGCGGCGCACTGGCTGCGGCGTCCGCTGGCCGAAACGCTGCAGTGGCCGCTGCAATGGGGAGGGGCTTGCGGTTTTCGTGTGCACCCTGGGCAACCCGACGCGTTGCCCATCCTGCTGTTCTGGAACCGCTGACGGTCAGCGTCCGTTGTTGGTCGCCTGTGCGCCCTGGCGCTTCATCCGCGCCTGCTCCAGGTCATCGCACAACTGCGCTGCGGCTTCTACCAGGCGCGGGCCGAAACGGTTGATCAGGTCCCCATTGATGCTGAAGAGGTTGCCGCGCTGCACCGCCAGCAATTGCGGCCAGCGTTTCCAGCCATCGAGCGTGTCGATTGGGCGGCTGCCTTGCGTCGCTCCCATACTTGCCGTCAGCAGGACTTCGGGATTGGCCGCGATGACCGCCTCAGGCAATACAGTCGGCACCAGAAGCGGCTCGCTCGCAAAGATATTGCGGCCACCGCACAGCGCCAGCATGTCGGTGAAGATGTGCTGGCCGTTGAGCGTCATCAACGGCTGTTCCCACACCTGATAGAACACCTGCACCGGCGGCTTGCTTGCATACCGGTTGCGCAGCGTATCGACCTGCTGGCGGAACTGCTGCGCGGCATCGTGAGCGCTGGCACGCGTATCGAGCAGTGTGCCGAGCGCTTCGATGGAGCGCGGAATATCGCCCATGCGGTGCGGTTCGGAGAAGAACAGCGGAATGCCCAGCGCACGCAGGCGGTCGATCTGCTTCTGCGCGTTGCCGTGGCGCCAGACCACTACCAGATCGGGTTTGAGCGCGGCGATGCGCTCCAGGTCGAGCGCACGGTTGTCGCCCACGTGCGGAATGTCGCGCGCGGCCGGCGGATAGTCGCTGTAGGCCACCGTGCCCACGATGCGCGCGCCGCCGCCCGCTGCAAACAGCAGCTCGGTCGCATGCGGTGCCAGGCTGACGATGCGCTGTGCAGGGTGTTGCAGGGTGACTGTGGCGCCGGTGTCATCGGTGACGGAAATGGCGGCGAGCGCCGGTGCAGCAGCAACTGCGAGTGCAGCAAGGCCAAGCACACACAAACGACGGGCAAAGTGGGGGAAGCGAGCGGGCATCGGGGTGAGTCAAACGGAGAGCGACAGCGATGCTAGCGCATCGCCAAGACGTTGCCATCCGGTCTCATCCGGAGGCAGGCCAAAGCGTATGCCGAGCACGTCATGTGCATGCCCTGTGCCGTCACACCGGATCGGCACATCAAAGAGGCGCGTCCAGATGCCGAGCCGCGCCAGTCGTGCGTGAAGCGAAGGCGCATGCGGGGTCGGCGCCCAAGCAAAGAGCGGTGTGTTGACGTTGGGCAGTCCGTGGCAATTGAGCAACGTGTGCAGGCGCGTGCCCTCGCGTTGCAGGCGGGTGCGATTGGTGGTTTGCCAAGCGGTATCCGCCAGCGCAGCACGCACGACGGCACGGGCGGGGCCGTTGACGGTCCAGTGTCCCAACGCATCGCGCAGCGCAGCCAGCAGATCCGGTGCGCCCAGCACAAAGCCGATACGTGCCCCGGCCAGGCCGTAGAACTTGCCGATCGAACGCAGGATCACCAGCCCTGGCGTGCCTGCCAACGGTGCGAGCGTCGGGCCATCTTCCAGCGCTTCGATAAAGGCTTCATCGACGATCAACATGCCGCCGCGCGCGCACAGGCGTGCGTGCCAATGACGCAAGGTGTCGGCCGGTAGAACGCGTGCCGTTGGGTTGTTCGGGTTGACGACAACGAGGTGTCGAACGTCATCGGGCAGATCGCCCAGGAAGGCGGCCTCAGACAGCACGGCAACGTCATGTCCGGCGCGCGCAAAGGCGGGCGCATATTCGCTGTAGCCAACTTGCGCGACGCCGACCCGGCCGCGGGGCAGCAGGGTGGGCAGCGTGCGGATGGCAGCCTGTGAGCCTGCGACGGCCAGCACCGCGTTGGCGTCGTTCACGCCGTAGTGCGCGGCGGCCAGCGCTTCGAGCCCATCGTCTTCCGGCAGGCGCAGCCAAGCATCGGGCGGAATGGGTGGGATCGTATAGCCGTGCGGGTTGATGCCGGTGGAGAGATCGAGCCAGCCGCCCGCCGGTTCACCATACAGTGCACGTGCCGCGGCCAGATTGCCGCCGTGGGTGATGGCATTCATGCCAGGTTCCGCGAGATGACGGCAGCAGCGCCCAGCATGCCGAGCCACAGCCACACCGTGCGCGAGACGAGTGCTAGTGCGCGGTTGATGTCGGCGGCGCTTGCAGGCTTGCCGGTGCCGAGCAGTGGGCGGGCCTCGTCCACGCCTTCGTAGCGTGCCGTGCCACCAAGCTGCACGCGCAGGCTGCCCGCGCCGGCAGCCATCACAGGGCCCGCGTTGGGGCTCGACCATTGTGGTGCCTGCCGGCGCCAGCAGCGCAGCGCATCAGTGGTGTGGCCGAGCAGCGCATAGCTCATCGCCGTCAGTCGGGCGGGAATCCAGTTGAGCACGTCGTCGATGCGCGCCGCCGCCCAGCCAAAGCCGGCAAAGCGCGCATTGCGGTAGCCCCACATGGCATCGAGCGTGTTGGCCAGCCGGTAGAGCACCACCCCCGGCGCACCGGCCACGACCAGCCAAAACAAAGGGGCGAACACGGCGTCGCTGCCATTCTCCAAGGCCGATTCCACAGCAGCGCGGGCGATGGGTTCGTCAACCGCTTCAGAGAGGTCCCGCGAGACGATGCGCGAGGCCAATGCGCGTGCGCGGGGCAGGTCGGCTGCGCGCAACGCGGCGGCAATCGGCGCGATGTGGTCATGCAGGCTGCGCGCGCCGATCGCAAAGTAGAGCGCCACGGCATCGAGTGCTACCACAGCCCACGCTGAAGCCGCATGCGTGGCTGTGGCAAACCACGATGCTGCCAGCACGAACGGCAGTACAGCAATTGCCCAGGCGAGCAGGCCGACGATGCGCGACCAAGCCAGCGCTGCCGGCTTGCGGTTCGTGGCGTGTTCGATAGCGGTGGCAACGCGCCCGAAGCCCACCAGCGGATGCCAGCGCGGCACTTCGCCCAGCAGCCGGTCGAGCAGCACGCCGGCCAGTGCGGCCAGCGCCACGAGTGACCAGCCGAGGTCGGTCACACCGCCTGTCGGCACGCTCAGGGTCACGATCCGGTACCGAGCGCCGGCCCTTTGACCACCATCGGAATGCCCGCCACCAGCAGATGCACGTTGTCCGCCAGCGCGGCCAGACGCTGGTTCAGACGGCCTAGCTCATCCACATAGAAGCGTGTGACAGCGCCCATCGGGACCACGCCCAGGCCGATCTCGTTGCTCACGAGAATCACCTCGCCGGGCAGCAGCGGCAGGGCGGTGAGCAGGGCGTCAATCTCCGTTGTCCAGGCTTCGGGTGGTGTGATGAGGCCGGTATCGGGGTAGTCGTGGTGTTCAGAGAAAAGGAGGTTGTTGAGCCACAGCGTGACACAGTCCACCAGCACGCAACCGCCGTGCTGGGCGTGCGTGTACAGCGCTTCGGCCAGACGCATTGGCTCTTCGACAAGGCCCCAATGCTCTGGCCGGCGAGCGCGGTGCATGGCCACGCGCAATTGCATCTCTTCATCACCTTCCCCCGCCGTGGCGACGTAAGTGACGGGCCCCGCGCATTGCAGCGCGAGTTGTTCGGCGTGGTGGCTCTTGCCCGAGCGGGCACCACCGAGGATGAGTGTGAGACGGCGGGACATCCGCGCATTTTAGCCGTGGGTGCCCGGTTAGTGCTGATGGGCGTAGACAGGTGAATGCGATAATCCGCGCATGCCAAAGCCACCATTTCCCGAGCCTCTGATCGGCACGCTCATGATCCAGGGCACCACGTCTGATGCCGGCAAGAGCACGCTGGTGGCCGGGCTGTGCCGCATTGCGTATCGCGCTGGTGTGCGCGTCGCGCCGTTCAAGCCGCAGAACATGGCGCTCAACAGCGCTGTCACCGCAGATGGCGGCGAGATCGGCCGTGCCCAGGCACTGCAGGCACAGGCCGCAGGCGTTGCGCCCACGGTAGACATGAACCCCGTGCTGCTCAAGCCCAACAGCGACACCGGCGCGCAGATCATCATCCACGGCCAGCCGCGCTGTGACCTCGACGCCCGCGCGTATCACGACTACAAGCCCACTGCGATGGCTGCGGTGCTGGAGTCGCACGCGCGCCTGCGCACGCAATACGACCTCGTGCTGGTGGAAGGCGCCGGCAGCCCCGCCGAGATCAACCTGCGTGACCGCGACATCGCCAACATGGGCTTTGCCGAAGCTGTCGACTGCCCCGTCGTGCTGGTCGCAGACATCGACCGTGGTGGGGTGTTTGCGCACCTGGTCGGCACGCTCGCGTGCCTGTCAGAGAGCGAGCGCGCACGCGTGGCCGGCTTCGTCATCAACCGGTTTCGCGGCGACATCTCGCTGCTTACGCCGGGGCTGGATTGGCTGACGGCGCAGACGGGCAAGCCGGTGTTTGGTGTGCTGCCGTACCTGCACGGCCTGCATCTGGATGCCGAAGATGCCGTGCAGACCGCGCAACATGCTGTCTCTGGCGATGCACTGCGCGTGGTGATTCCGGTGCTGCCGCGCGTCTCCAACCACACAGATTTCGATGCGCTGCGTGCGCACCCTCAGGTGGACGTGCGCCTGATCGGCCCCGGGCAGCCGATTCCCCCGGCCGATCTCATCGTCCTGCCCGGCAGCAAGAGCGTGCAGGCAGACCTCGCCTGGTTGCGCGTCAACGGCTGGGAGGCGGCGATCGCGCGGCATTTGCGCTATGGCGGCAAGGTGATCGGCATCTGCGGCGGCATGCAGATGCTGGGGCGGCGCCTGCATGATCCGCGTGGGCTGGAGGGCGCGCCTGGCAGCGTCGATGGTCTGGGCTATCTCGATTTCGAGACCACGCTGGAGGCCGCCAAGCAATTGCGTCAGGTGCGCGGCTCGCTTGTCGAAGGCGGCGAGGCCGGAGGGGCCACCGTCGCCGGCTACGAAATTCACATGGGCGTGACTGAGGGGCCAGCACTCGCGCGGCCCGCCGTGCAGCTCGACGATGGGCGCGCAGACGGGGCCATCTCGCCTGACGGGCAGATTCTCGCCACGTACCTCCACGGTTTGTTCGATGCGCCGGAAGCCTGCCGCGCGCTGCTTGCCTGGGCCGGCGTGCGCGATGCGCAGGCGCAGGACTACGCAGCATTGCGCGAGGCGTCGCTCGAACGCCTGGCCGACACGTGCGAGGCGCACCTCGACCTCGTTGCGCTGTTCGGCGCGCTGCCACGTGCGGGCTGAGCCATAATCCCCAAGGTTGACGAAAAATCAGGGCAGATCCGCCGGGTGATCGACTCGGCACATGGTTCGATGTGCGCGCGATGTGTACAAGGAGGCAGGCATGCCGGTGGCCGTTGTAGCGAATCCGAAGGGCGGGGTGGGCAAGACCACGCTGGCAACCAATCTGGCGGGCTACTTTGCCAGTCAGGGCCACGCCGTGATGCTGGGCGACACCGATCGCCAGCAGTCATCGCGCGAATGGCTGGCGTTGCGCCCCGAGACGGCCAAGCCTATCCACACGTGGGAGATCAGCGCCGACCACATCGCCAAGCCGCCCAAGGGCACCACGCATGTGGTGCTCGATACGCCGGCCGGGCTGCACGGCTGGCGGCTGACCGATTTGGTCAAGCTGTCGGACCATGTGATCGTGCCGTTGCAGCCTTCGATGTTCGACATCCTCGCCACGCAGGCCTTCCTGCGCAAATTGGCCGACGAGAAGCCGGTTCGACACGGCGAGGTCAAGCTGGGTGTGATCGGCATGCGCGTGGACATGCGTACGCGCGCCGCGGAGCAGCTCCAGCGCTTCGTACATGGGCTGGAAGTGCCCATCCTCGGTTATCTGCGTGACACCCAGAACTATGTGCAACTGGCCGCGCACGGGCTGACGCTGTGGGACGTGGCGCCCTCGCGTGTGGCGAAGGACGTCGAACAGTGGAGCGGCATCCTCGATTGGCTGGGGGGAGCGCTCCCGCAGGCCACCGTTGCCGATACCTCGGCGGCGGCATGAAAAAAGCCCGGCAACTAGCCGGGCTTTTTGTTGGGCGACGCCTTGCTCAGATCTCGAGATTGTCGATCAGGCGCGTCTTGCCAAGCTTTGCGGCAGTCAGAACCACCAGCGGCTCGCCGGCGGCGATGTTGTCGGGCGTTGGTGCCTGCAGGTCAGCGCGGCGGCGCACGGCCACGTAGTCGGGTTGCCAGCCACGGCCACGCAGGTAGTCCATCGCCTTGGCCGTCACTTGTTCATGCGAGGCCTGGCCCTGCAGCACGGTCTCCAGCACGTCCTGGCGCACCTGGTGCAGCGTGCGGTACAGCTCGGGTGCCTCGGCGCGTTCTTCGTTGGTCAGATAGACGTTGCGCGAGGACAGTGCCAGGCCATCCTCTGCACGGATCGTCTCGGCCGGGATGATGTCGACCGGCAGTGCGAACTGGTGGGCCATGCGGCGCACGATCATCAATTGCTGGTAGTCCTTCTTGCCGAACACGGCCACACGCGGCTGCACGCAGCAGAACAGCTTCATCACCACCGTGCACACGCCCTTGAAGAAACCGGGGCGGAATTCGCCTTCCAGCGTGTCGCCCAGGTCGTGCGGCGGGTCGACGCGGTATTCCTGCGGCTCGGGATACATGTCGCGTTCGGTGGGCGCGAACAGCACGTACACGCCTTCCTTCTGCAGCTTCTCGATGTCGTCCTGCAGCGTGCGCGGGTATTTGTCGAAATCTTCGTTCGGGCCGAACTGCAGGCGGTTCACGAAGATGGACGCCACCACCGGATCGCCGTGCTGGCGTGCCAGGCGCATCAGGCTCAGGTGGCCCTCATGCAGGTTGCCCATGGTCGGCACGAAGGCGACGCGGTTCTGGCCGCGCAACTGGTCGCGCAGTTCCTGGATGGACGAGATGACTTTCATGCGTTTGTGGTGTGAGTCAGCGGCTGACTTTGGCCGAATGGGGTGGCCGAATTACGTCGGGGAATAGGCGAGGCGCACGTAGATGGGCGCGTACGGCTCCGCCTGGGTGATCTCCAGCAGCGATTCACGCGAGAGCTCCAGCATGGCGACAAAGTTGACCACCACGATAGGCGCGCCCTTGCCGGACTGGATCGCTTCTTCAAACAGCTCGGTGAACTCCATGAACCGCGCATGCTGCAGCTTACGCAGGATCTGGCTCATGTGCTCTCGCACGGACAGCTCTTCGCGCGAGATCTTGTGATGCTGCGTGAGCTTGGCCCGGCGTAGCACGTCGGCCCACGCGATGCGCAGGTCGTCGGAATTGACGTCGGGGTAGCGCGGCGCGAGGCTTTGCTCAATGTAGACCTGGGCGCGCAGGAAATCGCGGCCAAGCTGCGGCACGGTGTCGAGCTTCTGCGCGGCGAGCTTCATCTGCTCGTACTCGAGCAGGCGGCGCACCAGTTCGGCACGCGGGTCTTCGGGTTCTTCGCCGGAGTCGGTCTTCTTGACCGGCAGCAGCATGCGTGACTTGATCTCGATCAGCATGGCCGCCATCAGCAGATATTCGGCAGCCAGCTCCAGATTGGTCGCGCGGATCTGTTCGATGTACGCCAGGTACTGCCGCGTGACCTGCGCCAGCGGAATGTCCAGCACATTGAAATTCTGGCGCCGGATCAGGTACAGCAGCAAGTCCAGCGGCCCTTCAAACGCTTCGAGAAACACCTCGAGCGCATCGGGCGGAATGTAGAGGTCTTGCGGGAGCTTGAACAGCGGCTCGCCGTATAGCCGCGCGAAGGCCAGGCCGTCGACCTGTACCGGCGTGGAGTCCTGCTCGGGCGCCACGCTGGGCAGCTCGACGGGGAGCGGCAGCTTGTCCTGCGCAGAGGTAGTCATGCGGCGGCGCGCCTGGGGGCTTGGGGGATCGGTCTGCCGATCAGTCCAGCGAATAGACGTACGGCTTTTGCGCCACGCGTGCTGCCTGGGCGCGGGTGCGTTCGTCCAGGTCGATCGGGTCCTTGTCCCACAGCAGCGAGCGGCCTTGGCGCTGTTGCGCTTCCAGGTCGGGCTTCTGGGTCTTGAGTTCTTCCAGGAACTGGGTGATCTCGGACTTGTACAGGGCCATGGCAGTCAGTGATATTGGGTGATCCGGCCCGCACGGGAGGCTCCCGGGCGGAAAACGGCGCATTTTACCGTATCGGCAGGCAGGCACGGCGCCTGCGGAGCCCTTCGGACCGATACGAAAGCCAGTATTCGTTGCATTTGCCTGGGCACCTGCCGGGGTCGGTATGGTCAAATACGCCTTTCCTTTGACTTAGCCGGCCCGTGGGGGCGGCGCTACGCATGCCACGATGACCGGCCCTCGTCGACCGTCACGACCGTCTCACTTTCGTTTTCCGGGTGTTCATGCCGCCGCGCTTGCGGTCGGCTTTGCCATGTCGCTCGCCTGCGCACCTGCCCATGCCGAGTACGACGTCAAGATCGAAGCGCCCAAGGCGATCCGCGACCTGCTGGAGCGTCATCTTGATCTGTCGCGCTATCAGGATCGCAACGACATCACCGACGATCAGCTTCAGTACATGGTCGAGACCATTGGTGACCAAGTCACCAAACTAACGGCCACCGAGGGTTACTTCGTGCCCAAGGCCACCGCCAGCGTGGATGGGCCGCCGGATCACCGTGTCGTGCATGTGAAGGTCGAGCCCGGTCCGCGCACCACCATCGACAGTGTGGTGCTGGATTTCAATGGCGCGATCACGCAGGACCCCAAGCGTATCGAGGAGTTGAAGAAGGCCTGGGGTTTGCAGAAGGAGATGGCATTCCGCCAGTCCGGCTGGGACAAGTCCAAGGACGACAGCCTGGCCGCGCTGCAGAGCAAGCGCTATTACGCGGCCAAGCAGACGGCGTCGCAGGCGCGTGTTGACCCCGACGAGAACAAGGCGGATCTGTCCGTCTCCTATGACAGCGGCCCGGCCTACACGCTGGGCCCGCTGGATGTGCAGGGCCTGACGCGCTACCCGCCCAGCATCATCACCAACGTCAACCCGCTGCGCGTGGGCGAGGACTACTCGGCAGACCGCCTGCAGGCATTGCAGGCGGCCATCCAGGGGCAGCCGTACTTTGCCAACGCCATTGTTGATCTGGGCGACGAGCCGAAGGACCCGGTCAACGCGCCGGTGCGTGTGCGGGTGCGCGAGTATCCGCCCAATCGACTCACCAGCGGCGTTGGCTATGGCACGGACACGGGCGCTTCGGTGGAAGGGCGCTACCAGTATCTGAACCTGTTCAGCAAGGCGTGGGTGCTCGACACTCAGGCGCGCATCGAGCAGCGCCGGCAATATCTGTTTGCCGGCGTGACCCTGCCGCCCGACGAGAAACAGTACGTCAACAGCCTCTACAGCAGCATGGACCGCACCGACACCTCGGGCACCGAGACGCGCAGCTATCGCTCCGGCTTCAAGCAGACGCGCGTACGCGGTATCTACGAGACCTCGTTCACCATCGACTTCTACTATGACGACCTGCGTCCCGAAGGCGCCGAGCGCCAGTTGAGCAAGGCGCTGGTGCCCGGCTTCGCGTGGACGCGCCGCGACGTGGACGATCCGCTGTTCCCGCGTCGGGGCAACATCATCACCACGCAGATCGGCGCGGCGGTCAAGGGTTTCCTGACGGACCAAACGTTTGTGCGCTCGTATAGCCGCATTCGCCAGTTCGTGCCGGTCGGGCAGCGCGACATTTTTGTTGCGCGGGCAGAATTGGGCGCCGTCATTACCAGTGGGGCGGGTGATGGTGTGCCGGCCACGCTGCGCTTTCGCACGGGCGGTACGCAGTCGGTGCGCGGCTACGACTTCCAGAGTATCGGCAACGAGGTCAATGGCAGCACGCTGCCGACGAAGTTCCTCGCGACGGGCGGGCTGGAATACCAGCGCTGGTTCCTGCCGCAGTGGGGCGGCGCCGTGTTCTGGGACACCGGCACCGCCACCGACAACTGGTCGGAGCGCCGCTGGTACAACGGCGTGGGCGTGGGCGTGCGCTGGAAGAGCCCGGTCGGGCCGATCCAGCTCGACTTGGCCTACGGTATCCAGCAAAAGCAATTCCGGCCGAGCGTATCGCTGGGCATCGCGTTTTGAGCGCCGCCATGACCGAAACGCAAACGCCTGAATCCGTTCAACCCGAGACACCGTCGCCCAAGCGTCCAAACAGGCGTATGGGCCGCCGCTTGCTGAAGTGGCTGGGTGGTCTTGTGGCGCTTGTCCTGGTGGTCGTGCTTGGTGTTGCCGCTTGGCTGGTTTGGGCCATCCACTCGCCCACGGGCACGGCGCAGTTGTGGTCGCTCGTCACGCGCTTCGGCCACGACCATGTGTCGGGCAAGCTGGCCGGCGGCTCGGTGCGCGAGGGGCTGTCGCTGCGTGACCTGCATGTGCGTGCGGGCAGTACCGAAGTGCGCATCGACCATGTGGAAGGCCGCTGGACCATCACGCGCGGGCCGTGGCATGCGCGCTTCGCGTATCTCACAGCAGGCAGTGTCGAGGTGATCCTGCACCCGACGCCGCCATCGCCGCCGAGCGGGCCACCTGCTTCATTGGTGCTGCCACTGGCGCTCGATGTGGATCGCTTGGCTGTGGACCGCCTTGCCATCCGCGAGGGCACGTCGACCACTGAACTCAAGTCGATTGCCGGCAGCCTGCACACCGATGGCACGCATCACAACGTGCTGCTCGACGGTATGGAAACGCCTGCCGGCAAGCTGGTGGCCACGCTGCGCATGACGGGCACGCGGCCGTACCCGCTCACCGGGGCGGCCACGCTGGCCACGCAGTTCGAAACGAGTGGGCAGAAGCAGGATGCGTCGGTGTCGGCACAGCTTTCGGGCTCGCTGGAGGCGCTGCACATCGATGCGACCGGCACCGGTGCCAAGCTGACCGCGCAGGCGCAGATCGACGCCACGCCGTTCGGGGCACTGCCCCTGTCACGCGCCGTGGTGTCGGCCGATCATGTGAACCCGCGTGCGTTTGCGCCAGGCGCGCCGGAAGCGTCGCTCACCATCCATGCCGATCTGCGCCCTGACGAGAAAGCCAAGACGCTGACGGTCGCCGGCCCCGTGCAGATCGACAACGCGCAAGCCGGCACGCTCGACAAGCAGAAACTCCCGCTGCAATCGCTGCGTGCGCAGGTGCGGCTGAACGAGGACGATCAGCAACTCACCGGCCTGGATCTGCGCCTGCTGGGCGGTGCGCAGTTGACCGGCGGTGCAGATGTGAAGAAGGGCCACGGCACGTTGCGTGTCGATGTGCGTCAGTTGGACCTGCAGGCAATACATGCATCGCTGGAGAAGACGAAGCTCGCCGGCCCCATCACCGTAGACTTTGCGGGCGGTACGCAACACGTGGCGCTTGATCTTGCTGGCGGTGACATGCGTGCGCAGGCCAAGGCGGTACTCGACGCGGCGCAGGTCGCGGTGGAGAGTGCGCAGGTGTCGCTGGGTCGCTCGCGATTGAACTTGGCGGGCACGCTCAAACACGACGACGCGCAGTCCTTTGCCTTCAAGGGCGACCTTGCAGAGTTTGACCCGTCGCGGCTGGCCAAGGTGGCCAAGGGCCGGATCAACGCCACCTTCGACGCGCGTGGCGCGCTGGGTGAGCCGATTGATGCAGCGATCAAGTTTGCTGTGCGTGACAGCGACTACGCCGGCTTGCCGATGACGGGCGACGGCAACGTCCACCTGCGTGGTGAGCGTCTGCTGCCGAGCGATGCCAAGCTGGATGTCGCAGGCAACAAGGCCAGCCTGCGCGGCAGCTTTGGTGCGGCGGGCGACCGCCTGCATGTGGAAGTCGACGCGCCGCAACTTGCGCGCCTGCAACTTGGCGTGAGCGGGGCGCTGACGTTGTCTGGCGACGTGTCCGGCACGATCAAGCGCCCGCAGGTGGATGCCACTTTCCGCGCGCAGCAACTTGTCTATCAGGGCAACAAGATCGAACTGGCGAACGGCCGTGTGCAGATGCGCGATGGGGTGGATGGTCCGCTCCAGTTCGAGCTGACCGCGCAGCGTGTGACGGCCCCGAGCGTGTCGTTGCGTGAGGTGCGCGCCACGCTGGAAGGCACGCGTCGTGCGCACCGCTTTCGCGCCGATGCCGACGGCAATGTGCGCAACCAGCCCTTCAAGTTCGCATTGGCCGGCGACGGTGCACTCACGCCAGGGAAGGACGGTGATGCATGGGACGCCACCATCTCCACGCTGTCGGCGCAGGGCGCGCCCAACCTGCAACTGATGGCACCGGTGCGCGTGTCGGTGGCACCGAGTCGCTTGATGATCGGCCGCGCAGATCTGACGCTGGATCAGACGCCCATCCACATCGAGCGGGTGGAATCCAATCAGGGCCATCTGCGCAGCGCCGGCCGTATCGACGGATTGCAGATCGCACGCGTGCTGGAACTGGTGCGTACGTGGACGGGCCAAGCACTGCCGGTGCGCACGGATCTCGTCATCGATGGTCAATGGGATCTGGACCTCGGCGGTACGGCCACCGGCACGGCGCGCTTTGCCCGCCGCAGCGGTGATCTGTCGATCAATGCAGGCCGCGGGTTCACGCCATTGGGGTTGACCGAACTGGTGGTGGAGGCGTGTGGAGAGGGTATGCGGCTGGCGCTGCGCGGCGACGCCCAATCGACGCGCGTTGGCAATCTCTACCTCGATGCCGGCATCGGGTTGACGCGCGACGCCGCGCCGGGTGCTCTGGCCTTGATGTCGCCGGCGTCACCGCTGACGGGCGGGCTGACGATCAGCCTGCCGCATCTCAAAGGCATCGGTGATCTGCTCGGCCCTGACGTTGCAACCGATGGCCAGCTTGCGGCCAGCTTGCAGTTTGCCGGTACGGTTGGCGCGCCCAAGATCAGCGGCTTCCTGACCGGGCAGGACATCGAGGTCGCCTTGTACGACCAGGGCATCCGCCTGACCAAGGGCGTGGTGCGCGTGGCGTTGGATCAGAACGTGGTCGACCTGCAGGAGGTGGTGTTCTACGGCGGCGATGGCACTGTGCGTGCGAAGGGCCGCGTGCAGCTCGGCGAGGCCAACCCCAACCTGAGCGGCTCCATCGTTGCCGACAAGCTGCAGCTTTTTGCCGATCCGGATCGCACGCTGGTGCTATCGGGGCAGGCGCGCATTGCCAACGACAACGACCGCGTGGGCATTACCGGCAAGTTCAAGGTCGACCGCGGCCTATTCGATCTGCCCAAGGACGGCGCACCGTCGTTGGGGGATGACGTGGTCATCGTGCGTCGTGCCGATGCTGCCCGCAATCAGGCGGAGCGTGGCGTCAAGCGCGAAGAGAAACCTGCTGGCCGCTTCAGCCCGATCGTTGATGTCGACGTCGATTTTGGCGACAACTTCCGCTTCAAGGGTGCGGGTGCGGACCTGTCGCTCGGCGGTCAGATGAACGTGCACAGTGAGCCGCTGGTGCCCCTGCGCGGTACCGGTACGATCTACGTGCGCCAGGGCAGTACCTACGAAGCGTTCGGCCGCAAGTTGGCTATCGATCAGGGTGTGCTGAACTTCATCGGGCCGATCAACAACCCCTCGTTCAACATCACCGCCATGCGCCGCAACCAGGAGGTCGAGGCCGGCGTGCAGGTGACGGGCACGGTGCGTCAGCCGCGCGTGAAGCTGGTCTCTGAGCCGAACGTGCCGGATGAAGACAAGCTCTCGTGGCTGATGTTTGGTTACAGCGCATCCAACGCTGGTTTGGGCCAGCAGCAGGCGATGTCCGGCGCGGCGCTGGGGCTGCTGGGCAACGTGGCGGGCAAGAACGTGGCGCGGCACTTTGGGCTGGATGAATTTTCGATCGGGGCGTCGACTTCGGGCCTGACCGATCCGCAGGTGGTGAGCCTGGGCAAGGCGATCTCCGAGAGCATCACCGTGGGCTACGAGCAAAGCCTGTCGACCGCGGATTCCATCGTCAAGATGACGTGGCAGTTCTCACGGAGATGGTCGGTCGTGGCACGGGGCGGCACGATCAACGGTGCATCGGTGCTGTTCAACAAGCGTTGGTAATCGGGTGATCCGGCTGCCAGAATGGCGACGGATACACGTTTTGAACGAGGGGGTTCCATGCCGCATCGTCGTCAACTCGCACAAGTGGGAGTCACCATGGGCATTCTGGCGTCATTGCTCGGGCTGTTCGGCTGCGATCAACAGAAGGTCGACCAGGCTGTCGATCGCGCCGGGGAGGCGGCCAAGCGGGTGTGGCAATCGGCCAAGCCGGACAACCTGCTGTTCAAGGACATCGTTGCCGGCCAATCGACCGAGGCCGATGTGAAGGCCACTGCGGGCGAGCCCGAAATGATCTGGGAGAACGAAGGTGGCGCGCGGCAGCTTGAGTACCCGCGCGGGCCGGAAGGGACTTCCACCTGGATGGTGACGATTTCACCGGATGGTCATGTGAGCAAGATCGAGCAAGTGCTCACCGCCGAAAACTTTGGGCGCGTGCGGGTCGGCCAGACCAAGGATGACATCCGCCGGATGCTTGGCAAGCCGGGGAAGGTGGAAGCGTTTCGGCTGAAGCAGGAAGAGGTGTGGGGATACCGGTGGATGGAAAGCCCGACTGAGAAGGCGTTCTTCAATGTCCACTTTGGGCCGGATGGGAAGGTGACAACGACTTCGCGTAGTGACAATCGCTTGAACGGGGCGTAGTGGGTATTGCTGTTTGGGCCTTCGCCCCGGGGATGTTCTTGTGGTGCATCCCCGGTATCGGCCCTCGGCAGCGGGCGAAACCGAGGATGGACCAACAGCGCTAATCACAAATCCGTTCGCAACTTCCAAAGCTCCGGAAACAACACCACATCCAACATCTTGCGCAGATAGCCCACGCCTTCCGTGCCGCCGGTGCCGCGCTTGAACCCGATCACACGTTCCACCGTGGTCACATGCCGGAAGCGCCATTGACGGAACGCGTCTTCCAGGTCGACGAACTTTTCGGCGAGTTCGTAGAGTTCCCAGTGGTGTGTCGGGTCACGGTAGACCTCCAGCCACGCAGCTTCCACTGACGCGTTGTACGTAACCGGGCGCGACCAGTCACGCTCGACGCAATCCGCGTCGAATGCAAAGCCGTGGCGCGCCATGTAGCGTACCGCCTCGTCATACAGCGACGGGGTGTCGAGTGCGGCTTTCACCTGTTCGTAATGCTCTGGGCGATGCGCATGCGGCTTGAGCATCGCCGCGTTCTTGTTGCCGAGAATGAACTCAATCTCGCGGTACTGGTACGACTGGAAGCCCGACGATTGCCCCAGGTGCGGGCGCATGGCCGAGTATTCCGGTGGTGTCATGGTGGCGAGCACGTTCCACGCCTGCACGAGCTGATCCATGATGCGCGACACACGCGCCAGCATCTTGAACGCGGGCGGCAGGTTATCGTTGCGTACGCAGTCGCGCGCGGCGCGCAGCTCGTGCAGCATCAGCTTCATCCACAGCTCGGTGGTCTGGTGCTGCACGATGAAGAGCATCTCGTTGTGATCCGGCGAGCGCGGGTGCTGCGCGTTCAGGATCTGGTCGAGCGCGAGGTAATCGCCGTAGCTCATCGACTTGGAAAAATCGAGCTGCGCGTCGTGCCAGCCTTCGCCCTCGCTGCTCTGCACCCCGTGCATGGGGCAGCCGGATGCCACGGGCTTGATCGGTTCAATCGGGTTCGACATCTCAGGTCACCAGCGTACGTTCGTTGAATTGGGCCGATTGCCACGCGCCGGTTTCCAGCACGTCGCGCAGCACTTCCACCGCATCCCACACATCGGCAAAGCTCGTGTAAAGCGGCGTAAAGCCAAAGCGCATGATCTGTGGCTCGCGGTAATCGCCGATCACGCCGCGCGCGATCAACGCCTGCACCACGGCATAGCCATTCGGGTGCTCATAGCTGACGTGGCTGCCGCGCACGGCGTGGTCACGCGGCGTGACCAGCGTGAGCGGGAAGCCCGCGCAGCGCGTTTCCACCAGCGTGATGAAGAGGTCGGTCAGCGCGAGCGATTTGGTGCGCAGTGCGGCCATTGAAGTCTGCGCGAAGATATCCAGCCCGCATTCGACCATCGCCATCGACGTGATCGGCTGCGTGCCGCACAGGAAGCGACCGATGCCGGCATCCGCGTCGTAGCGCGACTCCATTGCGAACGGCCGCGCGTGGCCCCACCAGCCCGACAGCGGCTGCCAGAAGCGCTCGCGTAGCGCGGGCGACACCCACACGAAGGCGGGCGAACCGGGGCCGCCGTTCAAGTATTTGTACGTGCAGCCAATGGCGTAATCGGCGCCGCCTGCGTGCAGGTCCACCGGCACCGCACCGGCCGAGTGCGCCAAGTCCCAGATCGCCAGTGCGCCATGCTTGTGCGCCAGCGCAGAGACGGCCGCCATGTCGTACATGTGGCCGCTCTTGTAGTTCACGTGTGTGAGCATGGTGACGGCCACGTCGTCACCCAGCGCGCCTTCCAGCTCGTCGGGCGAATTGATCAGGCGCAGCTTGTAGCCGTCGCGCAGCAAGTCGGCCAGGCCTTCGGCGATGTACAGGTCGGTCGGGAAGTTGTGCGTTTCCGAGACGATGATCTTGCGATTCGGCGCGTCTTCACGCTGCACGCGAATCGCGGCGGCCAGCACCTTGAACAGGTTGATCGACGTGGTGTCGGTGACGACGACTTCGTCCTCACGCGCGCCGATCAGCGGAGCGAGCTTGTTGCCCAGGCGGCGCGGCAGTTCGAACCAGCCGGCCGAATTCCAGCTGCGGATCAGGCCGTCACCCCATTCATTGGCGACGACTTCCTGCGCGCGGGCCAGCGCAGCTTTGGGGCGGGCGCCTAGCGAATTACCGTCCAGGTAGATCACGCCGTCGGGCAGCGCAAAGGCGTCGCGCAGCGGGGCGATCGGGTCGGCCGCGTCGCGTTCGAGGCAGGAGTTGCGGGTCAAAGTCATGGTGAGCGTGGGGCGTTGAATGCGTGGGGTTGTTTGGATCAGGGCAGGCGGCGCAGCACGGCACGCACCGGGCTTGCATCCAGTGTGGCGAACTTGAGCGGCAAGGCGATCAGTTCGTAGTCACCGGCGGGCACGTCGTCGAGCACCAGGCCTTCGAGGATGGCGAGGCCGTGTTTGCCGACGGCATGGTGCGCGTCCATGGTCTTGGAGGTTTGCGGGTCGAGTGAAGCGGTGTCGACGCCGACGAGCTTGACGCCGTGCGCGGCCAACAATTCGATGGTCTCGGGTGCGACGGCGGCGAAGTGGTCGTCCCAGGTGGTCTGCGGCATTTGCGCGTACGTGCGCAGCAGCACGCGCGGTGGCGTGCCGGCAAGCGCATCACGCACGTGTTCCGGCTCGACACGAGTCACGCCCACGCAGTGGATGACGCGGCACGGCCCGAGGTACGCGTCCAGCGGTACTTGCCCGATGGCGGCACCGTCTGCGTGATAGTGCAGTGGCGCATCGGCATGCGCGCCGGTGTGCGGCGACAGCGTGATGCGGCCGACGTTGACCGGGCAGTCACCTTCGAGCTTCCACGCAATTTCCTGCGAAAACGGCGTGTCGCCGGGCCACGTGGGCGTGGCGGGCGAAAGGGCGGGGCTGATGTCCCACAAAGTGCGTTCCAAGGCGGCTCCAGGGCAGAAAACTCGGTGAATCCGTGCCGAAATGATAGGGAAATCTACGCGCAATGGGTTTGCATATTCGTGCGTGTAATTTCGATGAATTCGCATAAAATTCAACGTATCAAAGAAATCACGCAAAGAACAACGACAGATGCAACTCGACACCACAGATTTGCGGATTCTCCAGGTCTTGCAGGAAGACGGCCGCATCAGCAACCAGGACCTGGCCGAGCGCGTGGCGCTATCGCCGTCGGCGTGCCTGCGGCGCGTGCGGATGCTGGAGGAGGGCGGCGCCATCACCGGTTACCGGGCGCAACTGGGCCGGGCTGCGTTGGGGCTGGAACTGGAGGCCATCGTGCAGGTGTCGATGCGGCAGGACGTGACCGGCTGGCACGAGACTTTCATGGCCGCCGTGCAGAGCTGGCCCGAGATCGTGGCCGCCTACATCATCACCGGGGATTGCAACTACATCCTGCGCGTGCAGGCGCCCAACCTGCAGCATTACTCGGAGTTCATCATCGAGCGGCTATATAAGACGCCGGGCGTGATGGACATCCGCTCGAACATCGTCCTACGCACCATCAAGGATCGCGATGGCGGTCTGGCTTTGCTGATGGAGGCCCGCGGCGTGCGACCGCTTGAGGCGGGGGCGGGCAAACGTGGCAAGGCCAGCTAATTTCTGACGGGGATCAAGCCTCTACTGCCAGCGTACGTGGATAGTGGCCCAGTGTTGTTGAGCGAAGCAGGCAGTGGCGAAGAAATTTCCGCTGCATCCCGTCCACCCCGAACGCATCTGCTGGGGCTGCGACAAGTATTGCTCCACCGACGCACTGGGCTGCGGTAACCGCTCCGGCCACACGCAGCACCCCGCCGAACTGCTCGGCAACGACTGGTATGCCTTCGGGGATTGGGGCATTGAAGCGGAAGCGCCGCGCAAGGTGAGCGCTCCCGCATGATGCGATTGGCTACTTGCCGAGTTGCGTGAGCGACGAGAACGCGCCGCGATGGAATACCAGTGGTGCACCCGCCGGGTCGGTCACGCCACAGCGCTCGACTTCACCGACAAAGATGACGTGATCGCCCTCGTCATAGCGGCTGCGGTTGTGGCACTCGAACCACGCCAGCGACTGCGCGAGGATCGGCAGACCGGTCGGGCTTAGGGCGTAGTCGATGTTGGCGAAGCGGTCGCCCTTCAACGTGGCGAAGCGCTTGCACAGGTCCAGCTGCTCCGCGGCCAGGATGTTGATCACGTAGTGTGAGCCGGCGTGGAACAAAGGGAATGAATTCGCCTGCATGCCCAGGCTCCACAGCACCAGCGGTGGGTCCAGCGATACCGAATTGAACGAGCTGGCCGTCACGCCGACAAACGCTGGCTTGCTCGGTCCGCCCTCCGAGCGCGTGGTGACAACCGTCACACCAGTGGCGAACTGGGACAGCGCATGCCGGAAATGCGCGGCATCGAAATCAGGCGGGGTGGCGCTGCCATGCGCCGACGGCTTGCGCGCGGACAGCTCCCTATCGCGCACATCCATGGGAATGGCTTCGTGATGGTCCATGCAAACTACCGAAAGTAAGGCTCAATTGTAACGGACGCCCGATAGGCCGCCGGTAGGTAGGGCTTTGCATGACTCAAGGGTCATATGTCAGGAAGCGCGTGTGACGCCGACCAATGGCAGCGCGTACTCCCGAAGAAAGCCGTTTTGATACCAATGCGTTACATTTTTGACGCAGCGCTTCGGCGAGCCCGGTGTCAAACGGCAACGGCCGTTGCTGAGTACGCACGGGCGCTTCTCAATGGATTTCGAATCGTTGCACTGATGATTGCTAAGACAAGTAAGTTCGTCACCCTGATGGCCGGCATGCTGGCCGCGAGTTTCAATGCGCAGGCATTCAACGCGCAATGGTTGCTGCAGGCGGCCAAGTCTGAGGAGGTCAATCTGAATGCCAGAATTGGTATCGCCGTGATCGACAAGGAGTCTGGCTACACCTGGAACTACCGAGGCGACGAGGCCTTCCCGATCAACAGCACGCACAAGGCCTATCTCTGTGCCGCCCTGCTTGAAAAGGTCGACCAAAAGAAGCTTGCGCTCAGTGATATCACCGCCATTTCCAAGAGCGATCGGGTGACGTACTCCCCCGTTACGGAGAAACTGCAGTCGGCCACCAATGCCCAGCTGTGTGAAGCTGCCGTGAGCTACAGCGACAACACGGCGGCCAACAAGGTACTCGAGAACATTGGTGGTACAGCGGGTTTCAATGCGTTCATGCGATCCATCGGCGACCATGCAACCCGCCTGGATCGGAAGGAGCCCGAGCTCAATGAAGGCACCCCAGGCGACCGTCGGGACACCACGACGCCGATCGCCGCTTCCAACAGCTTGAATCAGATTTTCTTTAGCGATGGGCTGTCTCGAAACGCGAAGGCCGAGCTGAAGCATTGGATGGTCAACGACAAGGTTGCCAACGACCTGTTGAGGAAATCGCTGCCTTCCACGTGGGGCATCGCCGACAAGACTGGAGCAGGGGGATACGGCTCTCGCTCCATCGTCGCGGTTGTTTACCCCGCGGGGAAGAAACCGTTGCTAGTCTCCATCTACATCACCAACACGAAAGCCACCCTTGGCGAAAGCAATGCGGCCATCGCGCGAATGGGCGCTGTTCTGTTCAAGAGCATGCAGTAGGTCAAACAGGCCAACCCTTGTGGCAGGTCTTTCTGCCCAAAAATTGGAAGCGTGTAAGGAGAGAAACCATGGAAAACCAACAAGACCGTCAGCTTGAAACCGCCGTTCTGGGCGGAGGCTGCTTCTGGTGTCTGGAAGCTGTGTTCCAGCAGGTGCAGGGCGTGCGCAGCGTGGTGTCCGGATACGAAGGCGGCCATGTCGATCACCCCAGCTATCGCGCCGTCTGCAACGGCAACACTGGCCATGCCGAAGTGGTGAAGGTGGATTTCGACCCGGCGGTGATCCCCTACCGCGAGATCCTCGACATCTTCTTCGCCATCCATGACCCGACCACGGTGGATCGGCAAGGCAACGATGTCGGCCCGCAGTACCGCTCGGCCATCTTTGCGCAATCACCCGAGCAGTTGGCGACAGCGCGCAGGGCGATTGACGAGATCGGCGCCAGCGACATTTTCGAAGCGCCCATCGTGACGGAACTGGTGGACGCCAGCGACGGCAAGGTGACCTTCTGGCGTGCGGAAGACGAGCACCAGAACTACTTCCGCGACCACCCGGCACAAGGCTATTGCGCGTTTGTCATCTCGCCCAAGGTGACGAAGTTCCGCAAGCAGTTCGCGCACCGCTTGCAGGGCTAAGAGGGTGGACCGGGGCTACGCTGCGTCTGCCGGCAGGCGCGCGGCGATGGCCTCGGCCAGCTTGATGCACGACAGCGGAGACGACCCTTCGGCCTTGTTGCTGACCAGGATCGTCACCTTGCGACCCGCCGCCAGCGCGGCCACCGCCATGTCGGCCAGCGTCTCGCGCGAGAATGGGTCTTCATCGACGAGCTTGTCGAACGGCTTGTACGCCGCCTCGGCTTGCGCGTAACGGTAGCGGCTGTTCAGGTTCCAGCGCACCACGAGCGGGCCGCCCGCACCTTCATCCAGCAGTGCAACGGCCGCGGCTTGCCGGTCGGCCGCTGGCATCCGTTCGTGCAGGCCAACGCAGTAGCGCACGCCAGCAGCGCGCAGCATCTTGATGAAGCGTGGTGTGAGGAGCGTGGCGTCGCGCAGTTCCACCGCATAGACGGCATCGGGATTGAGTTGCGGATCGAGCGGCGGCAGCGCGGCCAGGAACGCTTCGAGCCGCTCTACAAAGCCGGCTGCATCCTCAGCCAGCGCGCCCAGCGGCGAGAGCTGGAACACCAACGGCCCGCACCGCACGCCGAGCCCACGCGTGGCCGGATCGACAAAATCGCGGATCGCGAACTCGGCGTTCAGGAAGGCTGGGTTGGCCATGCGTCCACGGCCGTCCAGCTCGCGAATCCATGCATCGCATACGGCGGCGGGCGCCTTCACCGCAAAGCGGAAATCTTCCGGCACGCTGGCTGCGTAGGCCACGTAATCTGCCAATGGAATCGGCGCATAGAAACCACGATCGATGCTGACCGTGCGCAGCAGAGGGTGTTGGGCATAGGCCGCGAGCCCCTTGCGCGCGAGCATCGAATCCGAATACTCACCCGCATACACCAGCCCATCCCACCCCGGATACGACCACGACGACGTGCCGATGCGCAGCCCGCGTGGCAGGCGCTGCGCGAGCGCTGTTACCTCGGGTGAAACCGTGGCCGGCTGCACGCCCTGGCGGGTGGGGGAACGCTTGGGCTTGGTTGCAGGCGTGTCGGATTTGGCGGCCGCGTTGTCGCTGGGTGCGGGCGGTGCGCCGAACAGATCGTCGATAGGCGGGGTGGTGGTCAAATGGTCACGCGTAGATAAAGCGGCGCGACCACGGGATCGATGTCGCCGACTGGCCGGCCTTCTGCAGGACGGTCTGGAAGATCGAGATCTCGTCGGCGTCAAAGGCGTGCGCGCAGCCAGCCAGATAGACGCGCCAGATGCGGTACTTCTTCTCGCCGACCATTGCGCGGATGGTGTCGCCGTTGGTCTCGAAACGCTCAGCCCAGTGCTCGAGCGTGCGCGCATAGTGGCGGCGCAGGCTTTCGACGTCAAGCGCCTCCAGGCCGCCATCCTGCGCGGCACTCAGCGCCAGCGAGATATGCGGCAGCTCGCCCTGCGGGAAGACATAGCGGTCAATGAAATCGCCACCGCCCATCGAGGCTTCGCCGCCGTCTGGGTCGGTGGAGGTGATGCCGTGGTTCATGGCGACACCGCCATCGGCCAGCAGGTCGTGCATGCGGCGGAAATACCCTGGCAGGTTCTTGCGCCCCACGTGTTCGAACATGCCGACGCTGGTGATGCGGTCGAATTGGCCGGTGAGATCGCGGTAATCCTGGATACGGATTTCGATCTGGTCTTGCAAACCAGCGGCGCGCACGCGTTCGGTGGCGAGGTCGTACTGGTTCTGCGACAGCGTCACGCCCAGACAGCGCGCGCCATATTTCTGCGCCGCGCGCAGTACCAGTGCCCCCCAGCCGCAGCCGATATCGAGCAGTGTCTGCCCGGGCTGCAAGCGGATCTTGGTGAGGATGTGGTCGATCTTCTTGAGCTGCGCCTCGTCGAGTGTTTCGTTGCCGTTTTCGAAGTAGGCGCACGAGTAGACCATGTTCTGGTCCAGCCACAGCTTGTAGAAATCGTTGGAGACGTCGTAGTGATACTGGATCGATTCCTTATCGCCTTCCTTCGTGTGGGCGAAGTGGCGAACCACGCGGGCCAGCGCATTGCCGCTCTTGGCGGCTGCCGCAGAAGCCAACCCGTAGCTCACGCTGATGATGTCGGCCAGTTTGCCGTCCAGGTCGATCTTCTCCTGAACGTACGCCTCGCCGAGGTTGTTGAGCGTGGGAGAGAGCAGCAGCGGCAGGGCACTGGCCTCGCGCACGGTCAGTGTCACACGCGGCTGGTCGAAGCGGCCAAGCTCGTATTGATCACCGTTCCATAAGCGCAGGCGCACCGGGAGGTTGGCAGACTCGCGGATCTCCTTGATCCACTGCTCGAGCTTGCGGTCAATCGCCTGTTGGAAAAACATGTCGACGCCTCCCAGATGTGCAGAGATTCGGGGCGGCCATCGGATTGCCGCCCGAACGGATCACAACGCATCACATTAGCTTACGACAAACTTTTCCATGCTGCTGTGCGGGTCTTGCGGGCGGCGCGCGGCTCCTTCCGCGTAGCAGCAAGCGCCGTGCCGGGATGACGCAGCGCGCAATAAATCATTGCGCCCGGGGCTACATTCAGGCCACACCCGGTCAGGGGGCGAGGCGGGCGATCTTCCAGGTGCCGTCGGCTTGCTTGCGGTATTCCAGCCGGTCATGCAGGCGCGACGGGCGGCCCTGCCAGAACTCCACGCAAGCAGGTAGCAGGCGATAGCCGCCCCAGTGCGGCGGGCGCGGCGGGGCATCGCCGAAGCGCTGGCTGTATTCGGCCTCGCGTGCCTCCAGCGTGGCGCGGTCGGGCACTTCGCTGCTCTGCTCCGAAGCCCAGGCACCCAGGCGCGAGCCCAGCGGGCGCGAGTGGTAGTAGGCGTCGCTCTCGGCTTCTGACACCTTTTCGACGATGCCCTGGATACGCACCTGGCGCTCCAGCCCGATCCAGTGGAACAGCAGTGCCGCGCGCGGGTTGGCGGCCAGTTCCTCACCCTTGTGGCTGGCGTAGTTGGTGAAGAAGGTGAAGCCGCGCTCGTCCAGGTTCTTGAGCAGGACGATGCGGGCCGACGGCTGGCCGTGCACGTCGACCGTGGCAAGCGACATGGCGTTGACCTCGGCCACCTCGGCCTTGAGCGCTTCGTCAAACCAGCGGTGGAACTGGCGCAGGGGGTTGGCGTCGACATCGGCAATGTCGAGCGAGGCGCGGGCGTATTCGGTGCGGATATCGGCGATGGAAGTCATGGTGCAGGGAGAAGCGGCATGCGAACGGGCCGAGTATAGACAAACACGGCCGAGCGCCGTTTGCGCATACGCAAGGATGCCTGGCACGGTTCGCGCTTGCACCGGGATTCTGGCGATCTGCGGAACGCCGCCTATATTGGCAATTCGGGCCGCGCGGCGGCACGCTCGCCTGATCCCCCGGCAAAAGTTGCAAGAGGATGTCGAAATGCCCCCCCATTCTCCTTCTCCTGAATCCCCCATACCTGCTGATGCGCCGCTCGGGTTGACGCGCCGCCAGTGGCTACAGGGCACGCTGGCCGTTGCGGCTGCCGGGCTGGTCGGCTCGCAGGTGCTGCGCGCGGTGGCGCAGGCCCCGGGCGAACCGCTCGATGCGTTCATGGCGTTGTCACAGGCGTTGACGGCCAGGCCGACGCTGGACCGTGCAGTCGGTACGCGGTTGCTGGCGGCACTGGGCAAGCCGGGCAGCGACTTTGTCGCGCAGTTGCGGCCGCTGGCGCAATCGCTGGCGGCCGGCGCGCTGTCCGAAGATCAGCAGAAGACCGCGCTGCGCATTCTAGAGGCGTGGTATCTGGGTGTGGTCGACGGCAACGTTGTCACGTACGAGCAGGCGCTGATGTACAGCGTGGTGTCCGACACGCTGGTCATCCGCACGTATTGCCCCAACCAGCCCGGCTTCTGGGCCGAGCCCCCTGTCGAGAGGCAAGCCTGATGGCCGATACCCAACAAGCCGCGCAACAGGCGGACATCGTGGTAGTGGGCTCCGGCGTGGCCGGTGCACTGGTGGCGTATGAGTTGGCCCGCGCGGGCAAGTCAGTGCTGATGCTCGAAGCCGGCCCGCGTCTGCCGCGCTGGGAGATCGTCGAGCGCTTCCGCAATCAGGCCGACAAGATGGATTTCATGGCGCCGTATCCGTCCACGCCGTGGGCGCCGCATCCGGAGTACGGCCCGCCCAACAACTACCTGATCCTCAAGGGCGAGCACAAATTCAACTCGCAGTACATCCGCGCCGTGGGTGGCACGACGTGGCACTGGGCGGCATCCACCTGGCGCTTTCTGCCGAACGATTTCAAGCTGCACAGCGTGTACGGCATCGCGCGTGACTGGCCCTTGCAGTACAGCGATCTGGAGCGCTACTACGGCCGCGCAGAAGAAGCGCTTGGCGTGTGGGGGCCGAACGATGAGGAGCTTGGCTCGCCGCGCAGCCAGCCGTATCCGATGACGCCGCTGCCGCTGTCCTTCAACGAACGCACGATCAAGGAAGCGCTCAACGGGTATGACCCGGATTTCCACGTGGTGACCGAACCGGTGGCGCGCAACAGTCGCCCCTACGACGGACGCCCCACCTGCTGCGGCAACAACAACTGCATGCCGATCTGCCCGATCGGCGCGATGTACAACGGCATCTTCCATGTGGAGAAAGCTGAGCAGGCCGGTGCGCGGTTGATCGAGAACGCCGTGGTCTTCAGGCTTGAGGTGGGTGCCAACAAGCGCATCGTGGCGGCGCGCTACAAGGATTCAAAGGGCGTCGAGCACCGCGTGGAAGGCAAGTGGTTCGTGCTGGCTGCCAATGGCATTGAAACGCCCAAGCTGATGCTGATGTCCACCAGCCAGGACTATCCCAAGGGCGTGGGCAACAGTTCCGACATGGTCGGCCGCAACCTGATGGACCACCCTGGCACCGGCGTGAGCTTCTACGCCGACCGCAAGCTGTGGCCGGGGCGCGGCCCGCAGGAGATGACCTCGCTGATCGGCTTTCGCGACGGACCGTTCCGTGCCACGCAGGCGGGCAAGAAGCTGCACCTGTCGAACATCTCGCGCATTGAGCAGGAGACACAGCGCATCTTCAAGGAAGGCAAGCTCATCAAGCCTGCCGAACTGGATGCGCGCATCCGTGACCAGGCTGCACGCTTCGTGGAGTTCGACAGCTTTCACGAGATCCTGCCGCTGCCTGAGAACCGCATCGTGCCGAGTACGACCGAGGTGGATGCTATCGGCATTCCGCGCCCCGAGATCACCTACCGCATCGACGACTACGTCAAACGCAGCGCCGTGCACACGCGCGAAGTGTATGCCACGGCCGCCAAGGTGCTGGGCGGCACCGACGTGCAGTTCAGCGATGACTTCGCGCCCAACAACCACATCACCGGCGCGACCATCATGGGGGCGGACCCGAAGGACTCCGTGGTCGACAAGGATTGCCGCACGTTCGACCACCCGAACCTGTTCATCAGCAGCAGTTCCACCATGCCGACCGTGGGTACCGTCAACGTGACGCTGACCATCGCAGCGCTGGCGTTGCGCATTGCTGATCAACTGAAGAAGGAGGCGTGAGATGAGAGCCGTCGCCTCTTTCCTGATGCTGGCGGGCATGACCGCCACGGTGCACGCTGCCGATACAGCAGCCGATGCCGCACAAATCAAGCGGGGCGAATACCTCGCCATTGCCGCGGACTGCGCGGCCTGCCACACGGCGCCAGGCGGCAAGCCTTTTGCAGGCGGCTTGCCGATGCCGATTCCAATGCTGGGCACGATCTACACCAGCAACATCACGCCCGATGCAAAAACCGGCATCGGCAAATGGAGCTATGAAGATTTCGAGCGCGCCGTGCGCAAGGGTGTGGATGACGACGGCGACAACCTGTACCCGGCCATGCCGTATCCCTCGTACGCGAAGATCAACGATGCGGACATGCACGATCTCTATGCGTATTTCCGCTATGGCGTGACGGCGATACAGAACGATCCGCCGCCCAGCACGATCCGCTGGCCGCTGAACATGCGGTGGCCACTCAAGCTGTGGAACCTGGTCTTCCTCAAGAGCGAGCCGTACATCCCAAGGGGTGACAAGACGCCAACGTGGAATCGCGGTGCCTACCTGATGCAGGGCCTCGCGCATTGCGGCACGTGCCACACGCCGCGCGGCTTCGCCATGCAGGAGAAGGCAATGGATGAGCGTGGCAAGGGCTATCTGTCAGGCTCGACGCTCGCGGGCTGGACAGCGTTCAACATCACGTCTGACCCAATCAGCGGCATTGGCGCATGGAAACCTGAACAGGTCGTGCAGTACCTGCGCACCGGTAGTGTGCCAGGTGTGGCGCAGGCAGCGGGGCCGATGGGCGAGGCGGTGCAGCACAGCTTCTCGCGCATGACTGAACGCGACATCCTGGCAATGGCGGAGTACCTGCGCACCGTTCCCGCCGTCAGCAATAACCTGGAGCGCGCACGGCAGGACTGGGGCAAGCCCGCCGTCGACGTGACCGCGTTGCGCGGCAAGCCGATCGAAACCACCATCGACGCTGCGCGCCTGTATCTCGGCAACTGCGCCACCTGCCATCAGGCCGATGGACGTGGCACCCCCGACGGCTACTACCCGCCGTTGCTGCACAACTCCATAGTGGGAGCGCGGGACACGGGCAACTTGGTGCAGGTGATCCTGCATGGCATTGAGCGCAAGGCCGGGGATCGGCACATCGGCATGCCCGCGTTCGGGCGCGAGTTGTCGGCTGCGCAACTCGCAGCGCTCACGAACTACGTGACACGGCAGTTTGGCGATCCGGCCACGCCGCAGATGACGGCAGAGGAGATTGCGAAGCGGCGCTGATCAGCCGCCGCTCGTCATCGGATCGCGCGCGGGCGGTGTGCTTGTGCGCGAGGTGGGCTGTGCGGATTTCAGCTCGCCGTCGGGTGTGCGCCCAGGGTTCTTGCTGCGATAGGTCTTGCCCGGCGGCGGGGCCGTGGGGCGCTGGCGCACGTCGGCCAGCAGTTTGCCGCACGGGCTGTCCGGCGCGGGCTTGAGTTCCAGCACCGGTAGCACTGCCGCGATGGGTGCCGCAAACGCCAGCGCTATCGCACCACCCGCGCGCAGCGCCACCACGGCCGGGTTGATCGACACATCTGGATGCTTGTACGTGCCCTTCACGTACAGCGGCGTGCGCAGCGAGAACACGCGCAACCCCTTCGAATCCGGATGGATGGTGAAGTCCAGCGCCTCCTGCTTGAAGCTTGTCGCGCCGGTCACGTCGATCACCGCATCCTGCGTGTCCACCACAAAGGTTCGCGCCTGTGCCAAACCGTTGCTCACCGCAAAGTCGCCGGCTGCGCAGTTGATGGTGACTTGCTTGTCGCCGAAGAGCTTGGTGAGGATCACGTTGCCGACGTTCAGCCCCATGGCTTCCAGGATGAACTTGCTGATGGTGCCTCGCGCCACGAGCACTTTCATTTCGCCGTTGGACGAGCCGAGCAGGGCGGCGACCGAGTTGCCAGTGGCGGAGAGGCGCGCGTCGCCGTTGATCTCGCCCACGCTGGCGCGCATGGAGTCGATCTTCGGGAACAGCTGCTTGATCTTGAAATGCCGCGCCGCCAGCGCCGCGCGTGCCTGCATCGGCGTGGCGTGGCCGTCGAGCTGGATGTTGGAGGTGAGCGTGCCGCCCGCAATGCCGAAGTTGAGTGGGTCGAGCGTGAGTACCGCGTCCTGCAGCTTGATGTGCGTGACGAGGTGGTCGATCGGCAGGTCGGCGCTGTGAACGATGCGCTCGCCGGTGAACTTCACATCGGCGTCGATGGCGTTCCAGCGGTCGGTGCGGAAGGGCTCGACCGGTAGCACCTTGTCGGCTGGCTGGCGGACGGTCTTGTTGTCGCCCGGTTCTGCGCTAGGATCGGCACGTTTGGCCTTGCTGGCATTGGAGTCGGCGCCGATGATCGGGGCCAGGTCGGCAAACAGCAGTTGGTGCGAGACCAGCTCGCCCGTCAATTGCGGGCGCGGCTCACGCATGGCGAAGGTGAGCGTGCCGCTCAGGTCCGAGCCACCTACGCGGCCGGTGAATTTTTCGTAGCGCCAGCTCGAACCCTGCTTGCGTAGTTCGCCGATCAGGCGGCCGCGCGTGTCAAACGGTGGTGTGTCAGGCAGCACCACGCCCGTCAGCGGATACAACTGCGCCATGCTGGCGCCCGATAAGTGCAGGCGCAGGTCCAGCGCCGCCAGGCTGGCCGGGTTGGTGAGCGTGCCTGCCAGATCGATGCGTGTCTTGCCGACTGTCACGTCGGCCTGCAGCGGGTAAGGGCGCTTGGCATCTTGCAGGCGCAACACGCCGCCGGCTTTGCCGCTGCCGTTGATGGCGGCGTTGTTGTACGTACCCTTGACCGTCCAGGCGATGCCGTAGGGCTGCTCAGGATCGGGTGTGACAGGCGCATTGGCAGCCGCACCCGAGGCCGCTGTGCCCGGGGTCGTCGGCACCGTCGCTGGTTGCTCGCCGCCTTTGATGCCGATGCCGTTGGCTGCGGTGTACAGCGCTTGGTTGTCGACCGTGTCGATGGTGGCCGCCAGGTGGATTCGCTTGATGTCGTCATCCAGCGCCAGCGAGCCCTTGCTGAAGGCGATTTCGCGCAGCTCCAGCTTCCAGTCGGACGGCTTGTTTTCGCTGCCTTCGCCATTGCCAGCGAGGTCGAATGTCCAGTTGTTGCGGTTCTGCTTGTCGCGTTCCAGTGCAATGGCCGGCGTATCGAGCGTCACGCTCGGGATGACGATGCGGTGCGCCAGCAGCGGCAGCGCTTCCAGCACGAAGGTGAGCTGATGGATCGTCGCCACATGCGGCTGTTTGGTCCAGTCCGGATTGCCGACGGTGATGTCGTTGGCAATCAGGCGCGGCCAGGGCACATAGGCACGCCAGCCGGTTTCGCCTTCGGGCTTCTTCCAGGTCAGCATCAGGTCGCCGTTGATGGCGAACGCGCGGCCGATGGCTTGCGAGACATGGTCGTTCAGGTACGGCTTGGCGCGGTTCCAGTCGAACGTCAGCACAAAGATGACCGCCGCCGCCACGATGACAACGGGCGAGATGACCAGTCCGAGGGCGAGCTTGCCTGAGGTTCGCATGGGTTTTCTTATTCGTTTGACACGTAAAAATCCGACTCGCCGCGTTGTTATATAGTTCGGCGCAGTCCCGATTCAATTGTGTCATGAGCCAAGTAGCAATCAGCGCACCCGCGCACCCGCCCATTCTCGATGACGAATATGCACGCCGCTTTGGCGGTGTCGCACGCTTGTATGGCCCCAACGCGCTGGAGCGTTTTGCGGCCGCACACGTGTGCGTGATCGGCATCGGCGGGGTGGGTTCATGGGTGGCCGAAGCTCTGGCGCGTTGCGGTGTCGGCAAGCTCACGCTGATCGATCTCGACCACATTGCCGTCTCCAACACCAACCGCCAGATTCACGCGCTGGGCGATGCCTACGGTATGGCCAAGGTCGATGCCATGGCGGAGCGCATCCTGCAGATCAACCCACGTGCAGAGATCAGCCGCATCGACGATTTCGTCACCGTGGAAAACGTCGAGGCATTGCTTGGCCACCCGTTCGACTACGTGATCGACGCCATCGATGCCGTGAAGGTGAAGACCGCCATCCTCGCGTTCTGCAAGCGCACCGGCAAACGCGTGGTGACCTGCGGTGCGGCAGGCGGGCAACTGGACCCGACGCGCATTCGCGTGACCGATCTCACCCGCACGATTCAAGACCCGCTGCTCGCCAAGGTGCGCGGCAACCTGCGCCGTCAGCATGGCTTCTCAAAGAACCCCAAGTCGCGCTTCGGTATCGATGCCGTGTTCTCGGATGAGCCGCTGCGCTATCCGGAGCCGGAGCAGCAGGCCTGCGCAGTCGAGTTGCCTGCTGAGTCGAGCCACGCCGGCATTGACGATCTGGCGGCGGCTGGGGAGATCGAAGTCGTCAATGCGCCGCCCGCACCGCAGCCTTCGCAAGGCCCGCAAGGGTTGGCTTGCGCAGGCTTCGGCTCGTCGGTGTGCGTGACGGCAGTGTTCGGGATGGTGGCGGCGTCGACCGCCTTGCGAGCGATCGCGGCCGTCTGATAGGGAGCTAGTGGGGCAGGAGCTGGTCCAGCTTTTCCTGGATCTGGTCTGCGTAGCGCCCCGACCATTCGCTACTCGGCTGGCTGTTGGCGAACAGCACGAACGCCGGCATGACCGATACGCCGTACTTGGCCGCGGTGCCCTCGTTCTCGTCAAAGTCCATGGTGACGAACGTGGCGCGCCCCGCGTAGCTCGACTCCATCTTCTCCAGGCTGGCTACCGCACACTGGCTGGGGTGGCTCCACTCTGCGGCAAAGCACACGACCACGGGCTTGCTTTGCGAGGCGTCGATCACGTCTGACTGAAACGAGGCATCGTTGACGATCTTCATGGGCACTCCTTCGTCGGGGTGGGGAAGCTCCCGCGCAGCAACGGCGCGCGAGCAGGTCCACTCTGACTCTAGGCAGGCAGAACCCGATCGACAACCCGTGTTCAGCCGACGTGCTCGATGTTGCGCATCTGGCTGCCCATTTGTGCGAGATACGTCGTCATCATGCGGTCCATCACGTCCACGTGCTGGGCAAACCACTCGGGCAGTTCCGCCACCAGACGGCGCCCCAGTTCCATTTCGCCCGCAGCGGCACGCTTGCGCACTTCACGGCACAGCGCCAGCACGTTGTCGTGCTCACCGCGATGGCAATGGCGTGGGGGAAACTCCGCCGCGTCCATCCACGCGTTTTCTTCGCCGAAGTGGATTTCGGTATGCGCGATGAAGGCGTCGAGTGCGGCAATGAAGTCGGCGTCCGACGCGTCGGCCACGGTGTTGAGCAGTGCGCAGAACTCGGCGTGGTTCGCGTCGGTGGCGGCGTCGCCGAGCTGGAGCGCTTCAGACCATTCGATCACGGGCATGGCGGGTGGATGTGCGGGATGGACAAGGCCGTCAGCTTACGCGACGGCCTTTGTAGTCTGGTTTGACGCCGGGCAAATCGCTTATTCAGCGTCTGCCGCGGGATGCTGCTGCATCACTTCCACCGCTCGCGCATACAGCGCCACCGATGGCGCATAGCCGCGTCCGATCTGGTACAGCGTGCCGTTCTGCTCGGCCAGCAGGCTGGGGAAGCCGTTGATGCCCCAGCGGCGTGAGAGGCGGAAGTCCTCGCGTGTTTCGTCGCGCAGGGCGTCGGTGTCGAACACGGCGTCGAAGTGCGCGGCGTCGATGCCATTGGCAATGGCGACGTCGCGCAGCACGTCGGCCTGCGTCGTGTCGCGGCCCTCGGCATAGAAGGCATGCTGCACGGCATGAAAGAGCGTGAGCACGCGCTCGTCATCCTCGCCCCACTGTTCGCGCGCCATGACCACGGCGCGGCAGGCGGGCTCGGTGTCGTAGACGAAACCATCGCGGCGCATGGCCACCTCGGGCGACTGGTCGAACGGCATGCCGCTGCGCTCGGCCACGGCGTGCCAGTGGTGGAGGATCTCATCGCGCTTGTCCGCCGCCATGGGCTCGCGCTGGCCGGGGCGCAGGCCACCGGTGATGAGCGTGACAGGCACCGGCGCGCCAAGCAGCTCGCCCAGCCGCTTGCGCAGATCGGCAAGCTGCGGGCCGAAGCCGTAGCACCACGAGCACATCGGATCGGCTACGTAGATGAGTCGCATGGTCAGTTCAGTTTGGAGGCCAGCTGGCGGCGCCAGTGCGACACCGCCTGTGGTGCGTCGCGCATCATGTCGAACACCGACACCATGGTCTTGCGTGCGATGTCGTCGCGGAAGGTGCGGTCGCGCTCGACGATGGCGATCAGCTGTTCGAGTGCGGCTTCGTAGTTTTGCTGCGCGATGTACCGCTCGGCAAGGTCCAGGCGGGCTTGCAGGTTGTTGGGTTCGCTCTCGACGCGCATGCGCAGGGCGTTGGCATCGGGCAGCGCATCGGCGTGTTCTGTGGCTTTCAGGCGCGTTTGCAGCGGGCCGTAGCGCTCGTCCTGCGGTGCCTTGGGCGAGAGCAGCGCGAACTCACCCTGCGCTGCGCGTACGTCCCCGCTGTCCAGCAGCAGGTTGACCAGCTCGAAGCGTGCCGCATCGAAGCCGGGGTCGAACGCCAGCGCATTCTGAAAGGCCTCGCGCGCATGGGCGACCTCGCCGGCCTGGCGCTCGGCCAGCCCTTCGCGGTAGGCCACGTCGGCTGGCTGCGGGATCACGCGGTCAAGAAACCCACGCAACTGCCCTTCAGACAGCACGCCGACAAACTGGTCGACCGGCTTGCCGTCCACAAAGGCGACCACGTACGGAATGCTGCGCACGTTGAAGTGCGCTGACAACTCGGGGTTTTCATCTGAATTGACCTTGGCGAGCTTCCACTTGCCGGCGTATTCAGCCTCGAGCTTTTCCAGCATCGGGCCCAGCGTGCGGCAGGGCCCGCACCACGGCGCCCAGAAATCGACCAGTACCGGGATTTGGCGAGATGTTTCGATCACTTCCTGCGCGAAACTCTGCGAGGTGACGTCGCTCATCGGCGGGGTTCTCCTGGGAAAAGTGCAGCCGGCTGTGTTTGCCGGCGGTGTGTCGAGCATTCTACTTGGGGGTGTTTGGGGCTGCTTCCAGGTTGTTTTCGCGTTCTTAAAAATGGCTGTCCTGACAACGGTTGAAAATAGAACGATCGTTCGGATACCATCGGGTAAAAACAACAGACAGATTCACGGAGACACGATATGACACGACCGCACTTCCAGTTCTGGCCCCGGCGCATGCCGCACAACATTGGCTCGCCGCAAACGAGTCTCTGGTACAACCTGGAAGTGTCCGCGCGACGCTATCCGGACAAAGACGCGATCATCTTCTACGGTCGCCACACCACCTTCCGTGAACTGCACGACGACGCGCTCGCCGTGGCCGGTTGGCTGCAGCAGGTGGCCGGCGTGCAGAAGGGCGACCGCGTGCTGCTGTACATGCAGAACTGCCCGCAGTTCATGGCCGCCTACTACGGCATCCTGCGCGCCGACGCGGTGGTGGTGCCAGTCAACCCGATGAACCGGCCGGAAGAATTCAAGCACTACATCACCGATGCGGGCGCCGCCACGGTCATCTGCAGTGCGGATCTGGCCGTCAACGTGACGACGTCCAACGCCGAACTGCCAGAAGCGCAACGTACGAAGCATCTGCTGGTGACGTCGTACGCCGACGCGTTGCCGGCCACGTACGAATACCCCGAAGATGCGCCGCCTGCGTGGATCACGGCGGAGCATCCGGCACAGCCGGGCGCCGTTGCCTGGAGCGATGTGCTGGCCCAGCGCCTGGTCCCTGGCCCGCACACCGCCGGGCCAGACGACTTGGCTGTGATGCCGTACACGTCGGGCACCACCGGGTTCCCGAAGGGCTGCATGCACCCGCACCGCACCGTCATGCACAACGTTGTGGGCGGCTCGATGTGGTCGAGTTCAACCAAAGAAGGCGTGAGCCTGTCGATCATCCCGCTGTTCCACGTGACCGGCATGCAGTACGGCATGAACGCGCCGATCTACATGGGCTCCACGGTGGTGATGCTGCCGCGCTGGGATCGCGAAGTGGCCGGGCGGCTGATCTCGCGTTACAAGATCACGCATTGGACGAACATCCCGACCATGGTGATCGACTTCCTGGCGAGCCCCCAACTGGCGGAGTTCGACCTGTCGAGCCTGGCTTACATCGGCGGTGGCGGCGCGGCGATGCCCCAGGCCGTGGCCGAGCGCCTGCTGAAAGATTTCAACCTGGCGTACCAGGAAGGCTACGGCCTGTCCGAAACCATCGCGCCCACACACAGCAACCCGGCCGACCGGGCCAAGCAACAGTGCCTGGGCATTCCCGTGTTCAACACCGACGCACGCATCGTCGACCCGCAGACACTGCAGGAGCTGCCCATTGGTGAGGTGGGCGAGATCATCGTCAGCGGCCCGCAGGTGTTCCTGGGCTACTGGAGCAAGCCGCAAGCCACCGCCGAGGTCTTCATCGAGTTCGAGGGCAAAAAGTTCTTCCGCACGGGCGACCTCGGCAAGATGGATGAAGATGGCTATTTCTTCCTGACCGACCGCTTGAAACGCATGATCAACGCCTCGGGTTTCAAGGTCTGGCCAGCCGAGGTGGAGAGCCTGCTGTATAAGCATCCGGACGTGCAGGAGGCCTGCATCATCGGCACGCGGGACGCGTATCGCGGCGAGTCGGTCAAGGCCGTGGTCGTGCTCAAGGCGCACGCCAAGGGCAAAACCACGGAAGACGACATCATCAACTGGGCGCGCGATAACATGGCCGCGTACAAGTATCCGCGTGTGGTGGAGTTTGTCGATGCGTTGCCCAAGTCCGGCACGGGCAAGGTGATGTGGCGCACGCTGCAGGAGCAGGAGAACGCCAGGAACGCGGCGGCTGAAAAACCGGCAGCAGCCTAAAGAGGAAGGGGCCCGGGTGGCCCCTTTTTCAATGCCCGCGTGCCTTGAAGAGCAGCGCGCCGATACCGTGAAAGCCGCGCTGGCGCGCATGCCGCATTGGCGTAACGCCAGCCCGGTCGGGCATGTTTGGATCGGCGCCCGCGTCGAGCAGGAGCTGCACGATCTTTTCGTACTTGTCGCTGCCATCGCCCATGGCCACGGCTTCGATCAGCGCCGTCAGGCCGAGGTTGTTGGTTGCGTCGGGCGGTACGCCGGCCTTTGCAAGTTCGTTCACCACTTCCACGTAACCCCGGCGCGCAGCCGGGATCAGCGCGGTGTCGCCCTCGGCATTGGTGGCGCGCAGGTTGGCCCCGTGCGAGAGCGCCAGACGCACGGTTTCCGCATCGCCCTGGCTTGCGGCGAGCAGGAAGGCGCTGTTCTGGGCGTTGTCCTGCACGTTGACGTCGGCGCCGGCCTGGATGAGCAGGCGGGCCGCCGCGCCCATATGCGCTGCCACGGCGGCAATGAGCGCGGTGCGGCCCTCGGCATCGCGCGCCTTGAGGCTGGCACCGTCGGCTAGCAGCGCCTGGATGACCATTGTATTGCCGGTTTGGGCGGCGGCAATCAGGTCGCGGTCACGCGTGGCAGGGTCGCTGCGATGGGCTGGACGCGTGGCAGGCGCGGCACCGGGCGTGGCTTTGGTGCTTGTACTGGCAGCCACGCGCAGCGTCGGCAGATGCTGCTCTTGCCAGGCGTTGGCCATGTCACCCACTGCCAGCGCGAGACCCAGCATGACACCGATCAGCTGGTTGAGCGCGGGATGGCGGGCGAGGAGCATGGCTGGAGGGCTCAGGCGCTGAGATAAGGGTCGGGCTGCTCTGTAGGCTCGGCCGTGGCAGGTGCGTTGGCGGCATCCATTGCCTGCAGGCGTGTCCACAGACGGTCCAGATACGGATCGTGCAGTCCGTTGCTGGCCAGGCCGATCAGCGTGCGTTGCAGATATTCACGTGCCGGCCCGTAGAGGCCGACCGCATCGCGCAGGCAGCCGACCACGCGCTCGTCGGGCAGGCGGCCGGCGTAGGCGTCATGCGCACGGTTCATGACAAAGGCCAGCGCGAAGACGCGTTCGCCGTTGATCTCGGTGGGCAGCCAGCGCGGCTGGTAGGCGCCGGTCAGCATCTCGCGGCGCCACAACACGCGGAATTCACGTTCGGCATGGGCGCGCGGCACGCGGAAGGCCATGCCCCGGCAACTGCCGCCACGGTCCAGGCCGAGCACCAGCCCCGGGTTGTCCCAGGTGCCGCGATTGATGCGGGAATACAGATAGAAGCCGCGGTGGTATCCGTGTACCGTGGCGGGCGCCGCCTCGGTGTGGAAGATCATCGGGTTCCAGATCAGGGAGCCGTACCCGAACACCCAGGCGTCCTGGCATTCGCAGGGCGCACTCGACAACCGCGCGAGCGTCGATGCAAGCGACGCTTCCAGCGCAGCCTCGGTTAGCAACGACGACGCGACGGGTGAATCACCCAGGGCGTCGCGCAACCGGTTCTGTTCGAGATCCTCTCGGGTGACGGCCATGTCGCAAGCATAGAGCAATCGTTACGCGTGGTCACGCAGGCGGATGGGCGATCCCGCTGAAATATCGCGTTGCTCGGGTCGGGAAGCGTTTGGCTATGGCGCGGCCGCAACGGTACGCACGGTGAGGCCGGAAAACTGGAGGCGGGGGAACGGAATTGAACCGTCTTATACGGCTTTGCAAGCCGCAGCATTGACCACTCTGCCACCCCGCCGGGGGAGGGGGCCTGCGATGTGTCGGATGATCTATCGCAGGCCGGGCGCGATTCTAGCGCAGGATCAGACTTCCAGCAGATCGACTTCGAAAAGCAATGTTGCGTTCGGGGGGATCACGCCGCCCGCGCCGCGCGCACCGTAACCCAGCTCGGCCGGGATGATGAGCTTGCGCGTGCCGCCCACCTTCATGCCTTGTACGCCTTCATCCCAGCCCTTGATGACGTGGCCGGCGCCCAGCGGGAAGGCGAACGGATCGTTGCGGTCTTTGCTGGAATCGAACTTCTTGCCAGCCTGGCCGTTGTCGTACAGCCAGCCGGTGTAGTGCACGGTGACGTACTTGCCGGCGGCGGCCTCTGCGCCGTCGCCGACGACGACGTCCTCATATTGCAGGCCGCTAGCGGTGGTCGTGGTGGTCATGTTGAACCTCGTGGTGTGGGCGTGGATGAGAGAGGGCTCAGGCAGCCTGTGCGGCCTTGAGCGTTTCAAGCTGGACGTGGACGTTGTCCGCGTCGTTGGCGATCCAGATGTCGCCATCCTGGATGGTGACCTGCAGACGCATGGTGCGTTCTACCATGGCGGCCAGCGCGGCTACGGTGTCGGGCGCCACTTCGTAGACCGACAGGTTGGCAAAGCGCGCGACCTTGTTTTCGATCTGCTGCCACCACACGCGGCTGGCATTGCCGCTATACGTATACACAGCGACCTGCTCGGCACGGTTGCTGGCCTTGCGCACGCGGGTTTCGTCGGGATTGCCGAGGTCGATCCAGAGTTCGATGGCGTCGGTCAGGTCACGTTGCCAGAGTTCGGGCTCGTCGGGCTCGGACAGGCCGCGCGTGAAGGCGAGCGTTTCACTGGCGTGGCGGGCAAAAGCGAGCACGCGCACCATCATGCGCTCGTCGTTCTCGCTCGGGTGGCGGGCGACGGTCAGCGCGTGGTTGCCGTAGTAGTGGCGATCCATGTCGGCGATCTGTAGATCGACCTTGTAGATCGTGGATTTGAGGGCCATTCGGGCAGCGGGTTTTTCAGCAAAGCGCGCATTGTCGCACGGCATCGTGACGCGGTTGACGTGCCGTTTGGCGCTTTCGTACTTTGGTACATTCCCTTCGGGGCCGGATTGCTGTATACGCAAGCGGTGTGCGCATCTTGGGCAGGTGTCGGGTTGCCTGGGGCGCAGGAAATGCGCGCGCATTTTCCAATACCAACAGGACAATCAGAACGATGCGTTGGATTTTCGGAATCGTGGGCCTGGTGTTCGGGGCTTTCTCAGGGGGTGTGGTTGGCGCGTTCTTTGGCGCGCTGATCGGTGTCGGATTGGCTTCGCTGATCCTGGTCATGGACAAGCGGGCCAGCTCGCAATGGGCCAAGGCGCCTGACGTCGCCCAGGGCAATGCGCCGGCGCAGGTGCCGGTGGCTGTGCCGATCAATGAGCGTGTAACGCGGCTGGAGCATGAGGTGGCGCTGCTGCGCCGCCAGATCGCCGAGCTGAAAGGGCAGTCGTTTGCAACGCCCGCGCCGCAAGCGCCGGCGGCCGTCGAACCCGTGGTGGCTCCTGTGCCTGAAGCGGTGCCGGTGCCCATCGTTGCCGAATCGTTGCCGCCCGTGGAGGCGCCCGCTGTGTCGCAACCGGTGCCTGTTGCTCCGCCGGTTGCCCAACCCACGCTGATCCCCCACGAACCCGATTGGGTGGAACGCGCTGTCGGCGCCGCACGTGATTGGCTGCTGGGCGGCAACAGCGTGGTGCGGGTCGGCATCCTGATCCTGTTCTTTGGCGTGGCCTTCCTGCTCAAGTATGCGGCCGACAACAGCCTGCTGCCGGTTGAGTTCCGCCTCGCGGGGGTGGCGGTTGGGGCGATCGTGCTGCTGGGCATTGGCTGGCGCCTGCGCGACAAGCGCCCCGGTTATGCGCTGGTGCTGCAGGGCGGTGGGGTCGGGGTGCTGTACCTGACTGTCTTTGCGGCGACACGCATGGTGCCGTTGCTGACGCCGGGGATGGCGTTTCCGTTGCTTGTGCTGATCTGCGCATTGGCAGCCGGGCTGGCCGTCAAGCAGAACGCGCCGGCGTTGGCCTTTACCGGCAGCGCGGGTGGTTTCCTGGCACCGATCCTGATTTCGACCGGGCAGGGTAGCCATGTGGCGCTGTTCAGCTACTACGCGCTGCTTAACGCAGGCATCTTCGCCATCGCGTGGTTCCGTGCATGGCGCGCGCTGAATCTGCTGGGCTTCGTGTTCACCTTTGGCATTGCCACGGCTTGGGGTGCGCTGCGCTACGAGCCTGCGTTGCTCAAGAGCACCGAGCCGTTCCTGATCCTGTTCTTCCTGATGTATGTGGGCATTGCGCTGCTGTACGCGCTGCGCCGCCATGTCAGCCTCAAGCATTACGTAGACGGCACGCTGGTGTTCGGCACGCCGCTGGTGGCGATGGGCCTGCAGGCTGCGCTGGTGCACCACATTCCGTTTGCGATGGCGTGGAGTGCCGCGGCGCTGGCGGCGTTCTATCTGGGCATTGCCGCATGGCTCGCGCCCAAGCGGGCGCGCCTGGGGCTGCTGTTTGAATCGATGTTTGCGCTGGGCGTGATCTTCATCACCCTGGCGATTCCGTTGGCCTTCGACGGACGTACGACCAGTGCAGTCTGGGCGGTGGAAGGCGCCGCAGTCGTCTGGGCCAGCGTGCGCCAGCAGCGTCGTCTGGCGCTGGCAGCCGGCCTGCTGCTGCAACTGGCGGCGGGTATCGCCTTTGCGTTGGGCGCGCTGTTTGAATGGTCGACAGCGCTGCAGTGGCCGGTGCTCAACAGCCACTACATCGGCGGGGTGCTGATTGCGGTGGCGGGCATCTTCAGCGGTTGGCGCCTGCACGGCAAGGCCGAAGCGCGCGACTGGCTGAAGGTGGCACCTGCGCTCGGCATGGCCGCCTCGGTGTGGGGCTTGCTGTGGTGGCTTGGCAGTGGTGGCGATGAGATCGACCGCTATGCATGGCGCCTCGCCACCAAGGCTGTTGACAGACCGGACATCCCGCTTTACGCCGCCTTTGCGGTGCTGACCGCATGGGGTGCGCACGGCCTGCGCCGCAAGCTCGACTGGGCGCTGGCGGAGTGGCCTGCACTGGCCTTGTCGCCCGTGCTTGCGCTGATCGCGTTGATGGCGATCGAACACTGGGCGCCGTCGCCGCTGGCCGGGTGGGGTGGTGTGGATCGCATCGATCGTGCTGGCCTTTGTGCTGCTGCGCCGTCAGCAGCGCACGATGGAGCAAAAGCGGGGCGACGCCATCCTCGCGCCACTGCATACGGTGCTGTTCTGGCTGCTTTGCGGCATGTTGGCCACCGAGGGCTACTGGCGCCTGGATGCCTACGTGCCGGAAGGCACATGGAGCTTTGCTGCCTGGGCCTACGGCTATGGCGCGTTGCTCGCGCTGCTGGCGGGCGCAGGCTGGCGCATCCGCTGGCCGATTGCCCGCTTCGAGCGCGCTTATCTGCTGTGGGGGGCTGCGCCGCTGGCTGCGCTGCTGTGGCTGTGGAGCCTGGTCAGCGCCGCCAGCAACGGCGATGCCGCGCCGCTGTTCTACCTGCCCATCCTCAACCCGTTGGACGTGGCGCAGTTGCTGGTTTTCCTGGCCATCACGCTGTGGATGCGCCGCGTGGCACTGCAGAAGCTCGTGCCTGAGCCGATGGTGATCGGCTACGCGGTCGGTGCCACGCTGTTCATCTGGGCCAATGCGGTGCTGCTGCGTACGCTGCACCACTGGGCGCATATCCCATACACACTGGACGACCTGGGGGACTCGATGCTGGTCCAGGCGTCTCTGTCGATGTTCTGGACGGTGCTGGCTTTGGGCGTGATGGTGTTTGCTACGCGACGCGTGAGCCGTGCGCTGTGGTTCACGGGTGCGGCGCTGCTGGGCGTGACGGTGATCAAGCTGTTCCTCTTCGACCTGTCGCGCGTGACGGGGGTGGAGCGCATCGTTTCGTTCATCGGCATTGGCGTGCTGCTGCTGTTGATCGGCTATCTGTCGCCGCTGCCGCCCAAGGGCAAGGCGCTGGGTGAGGCCGAGACCAAGGAGGTTGTGTGAAGAAGGTTGTTCTTGCGATTGCCGTAGCGTCGCTGCTGTCTGCGCCGGCCTGGGCTGAGCGTTTTGCGTTGACGGGTACGCCCGGTGCGCCGTACTACGCTGTCACGCTCGACGAAGACGTGTACGCCCATGCGCGCGACACCGGCCTGGCGGACCTACGCATCCTCAACGGCGACGGCGAGCCTGTGCCGTTCACCATTGAGATCCCGCGCGATCCGGCACCACAGGCACGCACGCTGCAGGATGTGCGCTGGTTTGCCACGCCCATCGACGAAGCGCAGAAGCCGGGCGCTGCCGGCGTCGTGCTCGGCACGGACGGTGTCCTGCGGGCCACTGGCACGCTTGCCTCACAGGAATCGGCGCGCGCGTGGCTGGTCGACCTGAGTCAGTTGCACGATACCGTGACGGCGCTGGTGGTTGGTTTGCCAGCCGCCGAATTCCAGAGCGGCGTGACCGTGCAGGCCAGCGACGACATGCAGCACTGGAACCCGGTGGGCCAGGCCACGTTGTTCCGCTTGTCCAACCAGGGCAGCACGCTGCTGCAGGATCGCATCGAATTCACCGGCCTGCGTGCGAAATACCTGCGCCTGACCTGGCAGGGCAAGCCGCCCGCGCCCGACAGCGTGCGTGCGGAACTGGCGGCCGGTGCGCCCGTGTTGCCTGCCGACAGCGCCATCCAGTGGCGCACGGGGCTGACACCGGTGCTGACACCTGCTGCCGGTGACTACCAGTTTGATACAGGCGGTGCGTTTCCGGTGGAGCGCGTGAAGATTCATCTGCCGCAGCCCAACACCGTCGCGCAGGCAACGCTGTACGCGCGAGCGGATGCGCAGGCGCAATGGCGGCCGGTTGTGTCAACGCGGCTGTTCCGCCTGGCAAGTGCTGGTGGGCAAGGCGAACAGGAAAACGCGCCGATCAGCGTGCCTGCCACCGGCGAGCGTTATTGGCGCCTGCAGGTCGACACGCGCAGCGGCGGCTTGGGTTCGGGCGCGCCGCAATTGGCGATCGGCTGGCGTCCGGCCACCGTCACCTACGCGGCGCGCGGCAACGTGCCGTTTGTGCTTGCGGTTGGGGAGGTGGCACGCGGTAACCCGATCGCACGGGCGGATCTGTTGGCGGGTGCTTCGCCCGCAATCGCACCCGCACAGCTTGGTGCGATGAGTGACTCGCCTTCCGATGCGATGACGGCTGAGCCGCCCGGCGGCAGGACGCGTCAATGGGTGCTGTGGGGCGCGCTGGTCGCCGCGGTGGTTGTGCTGGGCGGCATGGCGTGGCGGTTGTTCCGCACGTCGGCGACACCGCCGGGGTCATCTCAGTAGCAAACAAAACGGCGCCAAGGAGCGCCGTTTTTTATTGCGTGCAGGTGGAAGCGTCAGTGCGCGAAGGCCGGTTGCACAAACAGCGCAACGCTCAGGCCAAAGCCCGTAAACCACATGAGCGAGCGCAAGGCAGCCCAGTCGGCCAGGTAGCAGATCGTGTACAGCACGCGTGCCACGACGAATGCGATGGCGAGCAGGTTGACGCGATCGATCATGCCGCCGCCCAGGATGGCCACCAGCACGGCCACCGCAAAGAACGGGAACGCTTCAAAGTGGTTTTGCTGCGCGGCGCCGGCGCGGCTTGCCAGACCGGTTTGCTGCGCTAGCCACGCGCGCGGGTTGCGGTTGTCGTAACGCGGGCCACGGGCCTTGGCGATGCCGACGCACACGATCGGCAACACCGCCGCCACCAGAACGCACCAGAGGGCGATCGGCATGGTCAGTCTCCTGGACAGTAGTGAAGGTGCCGCACCGTAGCACAGGTGGCGTTTTCAAACACCAGAAGGGTTAGCGCCGCTAACAAAACCCTCCTGGCGTCGTTACGCCTCCTTGCCGTACTTCTTGTACTGTCTGCGTCGGCGCGCCTAGCCAGAACCGCTACGCTGGGTTTTGTTGGCGGCGCTTAGTCAGCTTCGTGCACGGCGATGCGGATGTCGCCCAGCATGACCACCTGGCCCGCACGGATCTTGGCGGTCTTGCGCGACTCCGGCTGGCCATCAACGGTGACGCCGCCATCGGCGACGACCGCCTTGCCGGCGCCACCGCTGTCGACCACGCCGGTGAGTTTGAGCAGCTTGTGCAGCTCGATGTATTCGGTGTTCAGGGCGAAATCGATGTTGGGCATGGCAGAGAATAGTGCGTGGTTTATTGCGGGGAAGCTTCCACGCTGATGTCGAGGTCGACGCGGTCGCCCACGTCGGGCAGGAACCGCGTCATGCCGAAAGCGCTGCGGGCGATGGCGAGGTGAAAATCGCCGCCGCATACGTGGCGTGCGGTGCCGGCCAATTTCATGTCGCCGCAGTTGAAGCGGCGCACATCCAGTCGCACCGGTTGCGTCACGCCCCGCAGCGTCAGCTTGCCTTCGATGGCGACGAGCTTGCCGTCTTGTACGACAAAGCGATCGCTGCGCAGGCGGATGATCGGAAACTGCGCAGCATCCAGAAACTGCTCGGATTTCAGCACACCATCCAGCACCGGCAGACGCGTATTGACGGATGCGGCGTCGATGGTGAAATCGATACCGCCTTGGCTCGTCGCTTCGTCAAAGTCGATGGCGCCGTCGATCTTGTCGAAGCGGCCACGCACCGTAGATCGATCGAAGTGCGAGGTGCCGAAGTACACCGACGTATGTGCCAGGTCTGGCGTGAACGGTGCGGCAAGGGCAGAGGTGCTGAGCACCCCCGCCAGCATCAGAAACCATGCACGCATGGTGCCTCCTTACTCAGGGGCCCACACATGCATGGGCCTGTACTTACTTGCCCCAGCTGTCCTTCAGGCCGACCACGCGGTTGAACACGGGCTTGCCCGGTTGCGAGTCGATGCGGTCAGCCACGAAGTAGCCGTGGCGCTCGAACTGGAAGCGGTCTTCCGGCTTGGCCGTTGCCAGTGTCGGCTCCAGGTAGGCCGTGACGATCTTCTTGGAGTTCGGGTTGAGCGCATCCAGGAAGTTCTTGTCGCCCGAATCCGGCTGCGGGTCGCTGAACAGGCGGTCGTACAGGCGTACTTCGGCCTCAAGCGCATGCGCGGCGCTCACCCAGTGGATGTTGCCCTTCACCTTCACGCTGTCAGCACCCGGCGTGCCGCTCTTGGTGTCCGGGATGATGTTGGCGTGCACAGCGGTGATATTGCCGTCGGCATCCTTGTCGCAGCCGGTGCATTCGATCACGTAGCCGTAGCGCAGGCGCACCTTGTTGCCCGGGAACAGGCGGAAGTACCCCTTGGGCGGCGTCTCGGTAAAGTCTTCGCGCTCGATCCACAGCTCACGCGTGAGCGGGAAGTCACGGCGGCCAAGTTCAGGCTGCTTCGGGTGTACCGGCGCCGAGCACGGCTCGTTGAAGTCTGCCGGCACGTTGTTGAGGATCAGCTTGACCGGGTCGAGCACGGCCACCGAACGCGGCGCACGCGCATCGAGGTCGTCGCGCACGGCACCTTCCAGAATGCTCATGTCGATCCAGCTGTCAGCTTTGGATACGCCCACGCGTTCGCAGAAGAGCTGGATCGATTCCGGCGTATAGCCGCGGCGGCGGATGCCCACCAGCGTCGGCATGCGCGGGTCGTCCCAGCCGTCGACGCGTTGTTCGTTCACCAGTTGCAGCAGCTTGCGCTTGCTGGTGATGGCGTAGGTCAGGTGCAGGCGCGCAAACTCGTACTGATGCGGCAACGGTGCGGGCAGTGCGCCGGCGTCACGCAGATGATCGAGCACCCAGTCGTACAGCGGGCGGTTGTTCTCGAACTCCAGCGTGCACAGCGAATGCGTGATGTTCTCCAGCGCATCGGAAATGCAATGCGTGAAGTCGTACATCGGGTAGATGCACCACGCGTCGCCGGTGCGGTGGTGATGCGCATGGCGAATGCGGTACAGCACCGGATCGCGCATCACGATGTTGGGCGCGGCCATGTCGATCTTGGCGCGCAGCACCAACTCGCCGTCCTTGTACTTGCCGGCGCGCATGTCGCGGAACAGCGCGAGGTTCTCGTCCACCGAGCGATCACGGAATGGCGATGGTGTGCCCGGCTTGGTGAAGTCGCCACGGTTGGCGGCGATCTGCTCGGCGCTTTGGCTGTCGACGTAGGCGGCGCCGCGCTGGATCAGCACTTCGGCAAAGCCGTAGAGCTGTTCGAAATAGTCGCTGGCGTAGTACAGGTGCGTGCCCGTGCCGTTTTCCCACGAGTAGCCGAGCCAGTGCACTGCGTCGATGATGGAGTCGACGTATTCGGTGTCTTCCTTGACCGGGTTGGTGTCGTCAAAGCGCAGGTGGCAGCGGCCTTGGTAATCCTTGGCCAAGCCGAAGTTCACCCAGATGCTCTTGGCGTGACCGATGTGCAGGTAGCCGTTGGGCTCCGGCGGAAAGCGCGTGATGACCGGCGGAAGGGCCTGGCCCTTGGAGTCCTTACGGCCGGCATAGGTGCCTTGCGTCAGGTCGCCATCAATGATTTGGCGCAGGAAGTTGGACGTTGGGGCGGCGGTTGCCCCGTTGGCGTTGTCTTGGCTCATGGGAATGCTTGATTCGGCAATCCCATGATTTTACCGTGCCCGGGGCGCTCTGCCGGGTTGTCCCTTATTTCCGTTGCGCCACGCCATCCAACGCTTGTGCACGCAGCGCCTCATTTGGGGCAGGAAAGGCTTGCTGGCGCAGTTGCGTGAGCTGCGCGGCGCGGTCGGCGTCAGACAGGCCGGGGAAGTTGTTGATGCGGTCGCGCTGCTGGGCGTAGGCGTCGTAGCGGCCACGCCAGATGGCTTCTTCACGGCTGGCTTGCACGAGGCGATCCGCCACGATGCCGTCGATGCCCTGGGCGGCCAGCCGCTGGCGGATCTGTGCCTCGCTCAGACCAACCTTGGTCCAGGAATCCATGTCGTTCGCGAGCTTGACCGGTGCGGAGGCATTGCGGCGGGCCTCTCGCAGGGCGGCCGGCAGGTTGGCCTCGATGGCTGCGAGCTTGGCGGCGCGTTGCTCGGGGGTGAGCGAGGGGTCGGCCATCACAGCCAGGCGGTCGAGCGCGGCGGTGTCCAACGCGTCTTCGTCGCCATACCAGGCCTGGGCGACATCCGCGCCCAGATATTGGCGGCGCAGCGCAGCGCGGGCGCCGATCTGTTGCCGCAGCGTGGCAAGGATTTCGGGATGCTGTTGGACCTGCTCAAGGCTCGGTTTGCTGCGGCTGGTATCGCCTTGTGTGGCCAGCGCCTTGCGATAGGCGAGATAGCGCTGCAGCAGCGATTGCGCCTCTGACAGCGCGGGGCTGACCAGCTTGGCGCGCATGTGCGCCTCGGCCATCGCCATGCGTTGCGCCTCGTGCACCGAGGCAGGCACGTCGAGAAAGTAATCGAACACCGCGCGGTTGGCGGCTTCCAGGATGAGATGGCCGCTTGCATCGACGCGCAGGCCGTCGGGCGCCTGCGTATCGGCCAGCTCCGTGGGGGTTGCCGCGGGGCTGGCGACTTCGCTCTTGATGCTGCCGATGTAGGCGCCGGATCGCGGCGCCGCCTGGGGCGGTTCGGCGGCCGGGGGGGCATCACCGGTGGTGTGCCACCAGTAGACGCCCCCGGCAACGGCGATTGCCACCAACACTGCCGCGACGAACGTCGTGGGCTGCATGGATTGCACGGGTTGTGATTTGCCCTTCATGACGATGTGCGTGTTGGTGACAACGGATTACAGCCCAGCCGTCTTTAGCCGATTGGCCTGGGTGCGGATCACCGCCACCGGATCCGCCGCACCCCAGCCGATCAGGCCGAGCAACTGGTTGACCTCGTCGAGGTGATTCCAAGCATAGTCGGTCGACAGCACCTGCCCGAACTTGGCGCTACACACCGAGACCAGCCCGTCGTTGGTGCCCGAGCCGCGCGCCTGCATGACCCCGCCGCTGAAAACCAGCACCGGATCGAACAGATCGAGGATGTTGGTGGCCGTCGAGCGGCCTGTCCACGAATACAGCTTCTGCACGTTGCCGTTGCGCACGTCGGTGGCGCTGCCGGTGTTGCAGCCGCTGGCCAGGCCCGCGCTCGGGAAGGTCTTGTTGAAATCCGCCGCGCCCGCGGTGGAGAGGATATGCAATGCGGCAAAACCGTTCTGCGGGTTGCTGGCACCGTTGAACCAGCCGAGCACCGAGCCGAACACATTGGCACCCAGGTTCACCAGAGCCTTGAAGGGCTCCGGCGTGGCTTCGACAAAGTCGGCAAATTCCGAGCCCTTGTGCGGTGTGCCGATGGTGGTGACCGACGCCACCAGGTTGGGTGCCACGGCGGCCGCGTAGCGCGAGGTCAGGCCGCCCTGGCTGTGGCCGATGAGGTTGACCTTGGCCGCACCGGTGGTGGCCAGCACGGCGCGGATCTGGCTGAGCAGTTGCTCGCCGCGCACGGTTTCATCGTTGAAGGCGGATACGTCGGCCACATAGACGTTGGCACCGTTGGCGCGCAGGTCTTCGGGGATCTGGTACCAGTAGTCCACCACGCCCAGGAACTTGCTGGTGCCAGAGAGGCCGTGCACCAGCACGATCGGGTATTGGGTGGCGGCGTACGTGCTGGCGGCCTGGGCCGGTGCAGCGGCAGTCAGGGCGAGGGCGGATGCGGCCAACGTCGTGGCCAAGGCGGCGGCTGCAGTGCGCGTGCGCAAGATGCCGCGCGCTGATTTGTACACAGCATGGAGCTGGGGCGTCTGTGGCATTCGGTTGTCTCCTGAATGATGGATGAGTGGTCGACCTCTGCGGGTCGATCGCCCTCCGTTATCCGAAGTGCGCATTCCACCGTCAACCGAATTGGAGGATTGGCTCTAATGCTGCGCCGCCGCGTGCGCAGACAAAAACCGGAGGGCAAGCCTCCGGTTCTTTAGGATGCGATGCAGCAACGTCGCTACTCTTCTTGAAACGCTTCCTCGCGTTTGCGGCGGATGGCGGGCAGCGCCACCAGCAGCACGAGGATCACCGCCGCGATCAGCAGCCCCAGCGACAGTGGCCGCGTGACGAAGGTGGAGAGATCGCCGCGTGAGAGCTGCAGCGCACGGCGGAAGTTCTCCTCCATCATCGGCCCCAGCACAAAGCCGAGCAGCATCGGTGCCGGCTCGCAGCGTAGTTTCACGAATAGGTAACCCAGCAACCCGAAGACGACCGTCTGGAAGATGTCGAAGGTGGTGTTCGATACCGAATACACGCCAATGCAGCAAAACACCAGGATGGCCGGATACAGGAAGCGGTAGGGTACCTTCAACAGGCGCACCCACACGCCGATCATCGGCAGGTTCAGCACGATCAGCATCAGGTTGCCGATCCACATCGAGGCAATCAGGCCCCAGAACAGCGCGGGGTTGCTGGTCATCACCTGCGGACCCGGCTGGATGTTGTGGATGGTCATGGCACTCACCATTAGTGCCATGACGGCGTTGGGCGGGATACCCAGCGTGAGCAGTGGAATGAATGAGGTTTGCGCGGCCGCGTTGTTGGCCGATTCCGGGCCAGCCACGCCCTCGATGGCACCTTTGCCAAATTCGTGCGAGTACTTCGACGCTTTCTTCTCGAGCGAGTACGACGCAAACGAGGCAAGTGTGGCACCGCCGCCAGGCAGGATGCCGAGCGCCGAGCCCAGCGCCGTGCCGCGCAGCACGGCAGGAATCATGCGCTTGAAGTCCTCGCGGCTGGGCCAGAGGTTTCGCACATGGTTGACGAACGTCTCGCGGTGCTCCTTCTGTTCAAGGTTGACGATGATCTCGGTAAAGCCAAACAACCCCATGGCCACGGAGACAAAGTTCAGCCCATCCGCCAACTCCGGGACGTCGAACGAATAGCGTGCCACGCCTGAGCCGACGTCCGTGCCGACCAGGCCAAGCAGAATGCCGAGAATGATCATGGCCAGGGCTTTCGGCAATGATCCGGAGGCCAGCACGACTGCGCCCACCAGGCCCAACACCATCAGAGAGAAATACTCTGCCGCTCCAAAGTGGAACGCGATCTCCGACAGGGGTTTGGCAAACGCGGCCAGGATCACGGTGGCGACGCAGCCTGCAAAGAATGAACCAATGCCAGCCGTTGCGAGTGCAACCCCAGCGCGACCGCGACGCGCCATTTGATAGCCATCGATCGTCGTGACCACGGAAGATGACTCACCGGGCAGATTGACCAGAATGGCCGTGGTGGACCCGCCGTACTGGGCGCCGTAGTAGATGCCTGCAAGCATGATGAGCGCGGCAACCGGCGGCAGGCTGTAGGTCGTTGGCAGGAGCATCGCGATGGTCGCGATGGGGCCAATGCCCGGCAGTACGCCAATCAACGTGCCGAAGATACATCCGATCAGCGCATAGATGAGGTTCTGCAGCGAAAGCGCTGTCGAGAAGCCGAGTGCAAGATTGGCAAAGAGATCCATACCGCGGGGTCCTCAGGAAACGAAGGCAGGCCACATCGCGAGTTGCAGATTCAACAGCCAGACGAAGGTCCCCCAGCCGATGATCACCATGACGATCGCGGTGGCGAGGGCGCCCCGCCAGCCGAATTCGTGACTGGCGAGGCTGGAGATCATGACCAGCGCCACCACCGAAAACACAAGCCCCAGCGGCTGCAGCAGCAACCCGAACAGCACCACCGAGCCGAGAATCCACAGCAGCGTCTTGATGTCCCAGCGCGGGATACGGTCTGCCACGCCCTTGCGCGACAGCGATTGCACGACCACCACCACACCCAGCAGCACCAGCACGATGCCCAGCCAGAACGGGAAGTAGCCGGGGCCCATGGAGGCCGTCGTGCCCATGCGGTAGCCGCGCGCCAGGACGGCGAACGCCGTGCCCGCAACGATGAACATGACGCCCGACGCAAAGTCCTGGTGACTGCGGATCACCGGGCGGCGCTGTGGATCGTTTTGCAAGATGGGTCTCCTTCTGTCGGCATGCGGCGCATCGCTTTGCGGTTGGCCGAATGGCGGCAAAGCGGCGACCAAGTGTGCACGCTAAGCAGAGCGGCTTTCAAGCACCTTGCAGGGGGAGGCAGGTTGCGCGGCGGCCCGGCGGGGCGCATGGGCAAGCGGTTCAGGGTTTGTCCCTAACCGCGGGGGGGGGGCGGGAGAGAGCGGGCCGCGCAGCGCTGTCGCGGCCCATTGCGATTGCGAACTACATGCCGATGCCGCGAGCCATCAGCACAGCCGCCAGCGGAATGAAGATGATCAGGTGCGATTCGATCATGACCCAGCGGCGCGTCTTGGCGATCTCCGACGGCGGTGGCACGAAGTCGGGTAGCGTCTTGCCTTGCTTGTTCCACCGCAGGATGGTGACCGTGGGCACGATCGACAGCAGCCCAACGAGGATGAACAAGCCAACCTTGACGTGGAACACCGGGTTGTGGACATAAAACGCATAGCCCTTGGCGCCGTAGATCACGCGCAGGCTGCCGGTAATCAGCACCGCCAGCGCCGCGAAGCCGAAGACGGCGTCATAGCGTGCCAGGCGCTTGCGGATTTCAGGCGTCATGTCCGGCCGCAGCACCACGGCTTCGGCGGTGAGGAAGACGATCAGCGTGAAGATCGAGATGTAATGCAGGTAAGCCAGCAACGCATCGAGCCACATGGTGACCTCGTCAGGGTGGGGAAACCGGGGTGAGCAATGATCGGCGCGGGCATCAGATTACGCCGCGTGTGCGCAGTGCCTCGATCTGGTCGGCGCTCAGGTCCAGCACGTCGCGCAGCACCGCTTCGGTGTGCTCGCCCAGCAGCGGCGGGTGGCTCGCGGCCTTCGGTGGCGTGACGCTCATCTTGACGGGACTGCCGACCAGCTTGACGGTGCCGGCGCTCGGGTGGGGCAGGTCGACCCGCAGACCGCGCGCCTGCACCTGCTCGTTGTCGAACACCTCGTGAAGGTCGTTGATCGGGCCGCAGGGCACGCCGGCGGCTTCGAGCTTGTCGATCCATTCGCCTTTGCCGAATCGTTTGACCATCTCCGCCAGAATCGGCACCAGTACATCACGGTTGGCCACGCGCTGCGGGTTGGTGGCAAAGCGCGGGTCGTCGGCCAGCTCGGGCATGCCGCCGGCTTCGACAAAGCGGCGGAACTGCCCATCGTTGCCGACCGCGACGATGATCCAGCCGTTGGCCGCCTGGAAGGTCTGATACGGCACGATGTTCGGATGCGCGTTGCCCCAGCGCTTGGGTGCTTGGCCGCTCGCCAGGTAGTTGGTGTTCATATTGGCCAGCATGGCGACCTGCACGTCGAGCAGCGCCATGTCGATGTACTGGCCCTCGCCGGTGCGGTCCCGGTGCGCGAGTGCGGCCAGCACGGCCACGGTGGCGTACATGCCGGTCATCAAATCGGAGATGGCCACGCCGGCCTTCTGCGGGCCGCCGCCAGGCAGGTCGTCGCGCTCGCCGGTCAGGCTCATGAAGCCGCCCATGCCTTGCACGATGAAGTCGTAGCCGGCGCGCGCGGCGTAAGGGCCGGTCTGGCCGAAACCGGTGATGGAGCAATAGATCAGGTCCGGCTTGATGGCCTTGAGCGACTCATAGTCGAGCCCATACTTCTTGAGCTGGCCGACCTTGTAGTTCTCCAGCACCACATCCGCATGCGCGGCGAGCTTGCGGATGATGTCCTGGCCCTCTGGCGTGCTGATGTCAACGGTAATCGAGCGCTTATTGCGGTTGGCAGCCAGGTAGTACGCGGCCTCGGCGGTGTCTTGCCCAGCTTCGTCTTTCAGCCAGGGCGGGCCCCAGGTGCGGGTGTCGTCGCCTGCGCCCGGGCGCTCCACCTTGATGACGTCGGCGCCAAAATCGGCGAGGTTTTGCGCGCACCACGGGCCGGCAAGCACGCGCGTGAGATCGAGAACACGGAGATGGCTGAGAGCGCCCATGGATAACGAATCTGCACAATCGGAACGCGTGCACTGTACACCACGCCCCGGCGGCCCCGCAGGCCCATGCGACGAATAGGGGCGAATGGGGCATGAACCCCGTATAATCAATGGTTTGCACTAATCCAAGGCGCTCAGGGGCGGGATGCTCCAAGGCGCAATGCTGACACCGGCACCCCGCGACATGAAAGCCTCCGATATCCGCCAAAAATTCCTGACCTTCTTTGAGGGCAAGGGCCACACCGTGGTGCGCTCTTCGCCGCTGGTGCCGGGCAACGACCCGACGCTGCTGTTCACCAACTCCGGCATGGTGCAGTTCAAGGACGTGTTTCTCGGCACCGACAAGCGCCCATACGTGCGCGCGGCCTCCGTGCAGCGCTGCCTGCGCGCCGGCGGCAAGCACAACGACCTGGAAAACGTCGGCTACACCGCGCGCCACCACACGTTCTTCGAGATGCTCGGCAACTGGTCGTTCGGCGACTACTTCAAGCGCGACGCACTCGTGTGGGCGTGGGAGCTGCTGACCCAGGAATACAAGCTGCCGGCCGACAAGCTGTGGGCAACCGTCTATCAAACCGATGACGAGGCCTACGACATCTGGACCAAAGTGATTGGCCTGCCGCCCGAGCGTGTCGTGCGCATTGGCGACAACAAAGGCGCGCCGTACGCCTCCGACAACTTCTGGCAGATGGCCGAAACCGGCCCGTGCGGCCCGTGCTCGGAAATCTTCTACGACCACGGCCCGGACGTGTGGGGCGGCCCCCCGGGAAGCCCGGAAGCCGATGGCGACCGCTACATCGAGATCTGGAACAACGTGTTCATGCAGTTCGACCGCCAGCTCGATCCGGCCACCGGCGAATACACGCTCACGCCGCTGCCCGCACCGTGCGTGGATACCGGCATGGGCATGGAGCGTCTGGCTGCCATCCTGCAGCACGTGCACAGCAACTACGAGATCGACCTGTTCCAGGCGCTCATCGCTGCGGCTTCGCGTGAGACCAACACCAAGGATCTGTCGAACAACTCGCTGCGCGTGATTGCCGACCACATCCGCGCGTGCTCGTTCCTGATCGTCGACGGCGTGATCCCGGGCAATGAAGGCCGCGGCTACGTGCTGCGCCGGATCATCCGCCGCGCCATCCGCCACGGCTACAAGTTGGGGTGCCGCGCCGCGTTCTTCCACAAGCTGGTGGACGACCTCGTGGCGCAGATGGGCGAGGCGTATCCGGAACTGCGCGACGCGCGCGACCGCGTGGTCGAGGTGCTGCGCACGGAAGAAGCCCGCTTCTTCGAGACCATCGAGCACGGCATGTCGATTCTCGACAGCGCGCTGGGCGAGTTGAAGGCCAACAACCAGGATGGGAAACAGCGGATGCTCGACGGCGAACTCGCCTTCAAGCTGCACGACACCTACGGCTTCCCGCTGGACCTGACGCAAGACGTCTGCCGCGAGAACGACGTGATCGTCGACGAAGCTGCCTTTGACGCCGCCATGAACCGCCAGCGCGAGCAGGCGCGCGCCGCCGGCAAGTTCAAGATGGCCGCCGGCACGCTCGACTACACCGGCGACAAGACCACCTTCCACGGCTACGACCAGCTCGTGCGCGAAACCGCGCGCGTGACGGCACTGTTCGTCGATGGTGCGTCGGTCAAGGAAATGCACCCGGGCCAGACCGGCGTGGTGGTGCTCGACCACACGCCGTTCTATGCGGAATCTGGTGGCCAGGTTGGCGACCAGGGCACGCTCAAGGCCGCCACCGTCTGGTTTGACGTGGCCGATACGCTCAAGGTGCAGCCGGAAGTCTTCGGCCACCACGGCGAGTTGCGCACCGGCGTGCTGAAGGTCGGCGATGCCGTGGCTGCGGAAGTGGACGCCGTGCGCCGTGCGCGCACCATGCGCAATCACTCGGCAACCCACCTGATGCACAAGGCGCTGCGCGAGGTGCTGGGCAGCCACGTGCAGCAGAAGGGCTCGCTGGTGGATGCCGACAAGACCCGCTTCGACTTCTCGCACAACGCGCCGATGACGCCGCTGCAGATCCGCGAAGTGGAAGCGCGCGTCAACGCCGAGATTTTCGCCAACGCCGCTACCAGCGCCCAACTCATGGGCTTTGACGATGCGGTCAAGAACGGCGCGATGGCGTTGTTTGGCGAGAAGTACGGCGACGAAGTGCGCGTGCTGTCGATCGGCACGTCGAAGGAACTGTGCGGCGGCACCCACGTGGCGCGCACCGGTGACATCGGCCTGTTCAAGATCGTGGGCGAATCGGGTGTGGCAGCCGGCATCCGCCGCGTGGAGGCCATCACCGGCGACAACGTGCTGCACTACCTGCAGACGCTCGACACGCGCATCAACGAAGCTGCTGCCGCACTGCGTGCGCAGCCATCGGAGCTGACGCAGCGTATCGGCCAGGTGCAGGACCAGGTCAAGACGCTGGAGAAGGAACTTGAGCGCCTGAAGTCGAAGCTGGCCGCAAGCCAGGGCGACGAGCTGGTGAGCCAAGCCGTGGACGTGGCGGGCATCAAGGTGTTGGCCGCCAAGCTGGATGGCGCCGATGCCAAGACGCTGCGCGAGACCATGGATAAGCTCAAGGACAAGCTGCAGACCGCCGCCATCGTGCTGGGCAGCGTGAGCGACGGCAAGGTTGCGCTGATCGCAGGCGTGACGGCCGATGCTACCGCCAAGGTCAAGGCGGGCGAGCTGGTCAACTTTGTCGCCCAGCAGGTCGGCGGCAAAGGCGGTGGCCGCCCGGACATGGCTCAAGCAGGTGGCACCGAGCCCGACAACCTGCCGCAGGCGCTGGCGGGTGTGGTCGCATGGGTGCAGCAGAAGGTGTGATGTAACGCTGCCAACCTGATGCGCTGAACGGCGCGCGTTCCCGGCAACGGGGCGCGCGCCGTTTTGTTTTGAGCCCCTCAGCGGACTACGTGAGCGGCGGTGCGCAAGACGGGAGGCGCCAGCATGAAGACACGCAGCCGCTCGTTCCTGTCACCGGGGCGGGCGCCGGACCAGAACGGTATCCATTCGCTGCCGGGCGTTCGTGCGTGTGTGTGGCTGTCCTGGAGGATCAGCCAGCGGCAGGTGTGGGTCGACGACTGCGCCAGCGGACGGTGCAGGATGCCGGTGAAGTAGTGCAGCATCGGCGCCTCGGATTCTCCCAGATGCAGGCTTGCCATGCAGTCGTCTGCGCGCCATGCCGGGGCCAGCTTGCTGCTGAGGCTGTCGAACACCGAGCGATAGCTCTTGGCCTCGTCCAGCCAGGGCAGCAGCAGGGTGGCGACCAACCCCCACCCCACAAGGGCGCCGGCCGCCCAGGACAGCGCGCCGCGCCATACCCCGGCCCGCCGCAGATGTGGCAGCAGGCGCAGCCATCCGATCGTGAGCACCAGCGCGGCGCCCACCAGCCAGGGTTCGATAGGCATGGTCCAGTCGACCGGCAACCAGCGGTCGAGCCAGCGCACGCCTGCGCGCGAGGTGTTCTCCGTCATGACGGCCCACAGCAGCCACGCCAGCAGCGCGATGCCGCCAAACAACACCCGGCTGACGTAGTCCCATCCGACATGCAGACGCATTGGCAGTCGCGCGATTGCCTGCTGGCCGAGCAGTGCCAGCGGCACGATGAAGGGCAGCAGGTAGAGCGGGCGTGCCGTCGCCGAGACCTGCAGCGCGAGCAGCCCCACACCCGCGAAGATGGCCGGCAGAGCCACGCGTGGCGTCCGCCACTCGCGCCACGCGCCGCAGGCCAATGCGAGCAATGCAAGCGGGCCCGCGGGAAAGCCGATGGTCAGCAGCGTGTGCCAGACGTAGAACGGGTCGTCGTTCTCCGCGCCCAGCACCGGCACGGAAAAACCCAGGAAGCGGCCGATGTTGTTGTCCCAGAACCAGACGTGGAACAGGTCAGGGGCGCGCAGATAGAACAACGTTGGCCAGATCGTGGCGAAGGGCAGGAACACCAGCGCCGCGGTAGCGAGCCGGCGTGCGAACACGCGGCTGCGGCAGGCCGGAAACAGCACGCACGCCCCGACCAGCGTGATGCAGAACACCAGCGGAATGAACACGCCTTTTGCCAACAGTGCGATCCCCATGCCCACACCAAGCCACACTGCGGAGCTGCGCCTGTGCGCCCTGGGCTGCACGCATTCGAACAACCCGCAGAAGCCGATGGCGGTGCCGGCCAGCAGAGCCACGTCGGTCATCATGTCGTGCGTGTGCTTGACCACGATCAGAGAGCCCGCGCAAAGCGCCAATGTGCCGAGCACACGCGGGTCGGCCCATGAAGGTGCATCGGTGGCACCGCGTGCCAGGCGCGCGGTGAAGGCGAAAGCGAGGCCAGCAAACAGTGCGCTTGCGAGCCGCGCAGCGTCGTGCGCGGGCAGCGTATCCCACAGCAGCCATGCCAGGCCGCTGGCGACCCACGCATACAGTGGCGGCTTCTCGACGAAGGGTTGCCCGGCGCTGGTCGGCACGATCAGGTCGCCGGTCTCCAGCATGTGCTGGATGATGCCGAACGTGTAGGTCTCATCCTGTTTCCAGGGGTCGTGGCCGAGTGTGCCCGGCAGCAGGTAGGCACAGGCGATGAGTACCGCGAAGATCCACGTGCTCCATTGGCGCAACGCCTGCCATGGCCAGGCGTGCGCCACTTGCGCCGCAGATGCCATGACCGTGCCGGGTGACAGCGCTGCAGCGTTCGAAGCGAGGTCGCGCGCGTGGGCGGTCGCGGCGGGCGTGTTGACGCTCCGCCGTCCAGGGCGTGTCGGTTCCAGCATGACGAAAGGGTTTCCGGTTTGCCGGATGCGGTCCGGAGAACCCGGCCGATCGGCTTATGCGTGACAAACAAGATGCCCGGCAAGGTGTGCTGGGGCGGCTTGGAGTACATCACGCCCGTCTTACGGAGACCCTGAGCGCCAGCGCTGAAAACTGAGCAATCGATTTTCACCGGGGTACGTGGCTGGCCGGATGCGCCTTTTGGGGCATTCGGCACAGGGGTGGCGTCTTGTCTAAGCAGCGCGGACAAGTTGGCGATGCCTCCAATGCTGGAGACAGGCCGAGCCATCGCCTATACCGGTCAGACGCTGCGGTTGCAGGCTGCCTGGCAGGCAATTTGCATTGACCGAGCCCGATATTCCCCGCAGTGCCCGTTGTACCCCTTACCCCAAAATCCGAGGAGAACCATGAGCGTCCTATCTGACAAGGTCGACGCTGTGCCGCCAGCGCCATCGGCTGCGCGACGCAGCAAACGATTGCTACGGGCGGTCGCGGCCGGCGTGCTGGTGGCCGCAGGCATTGGCGCATCGACCCAGCCGATTGCGCAACTTGCGCCGGAGTCGCACGCGCGCAAGGTCAAGGTGCTGATCATCAGCATGTTTGCGCCCGAGGCGCAGCCGTGGATCGACAAGCTGGGCCTGACGCAAGACGTGCCCGTGCCCGGTTTGTCGATCGACTATCCGAGCGTGCATTGCAACGTCAACGACGTGTGCCAGCTCACCACTGGCATGGGCAAGGCGAATGCCGCGTCGTCGGTATCGGCGCTGATCTACAGCGGCAAGTTTGATTTGCAGCGCACGTACTTTCTGGTGGCGGGCATCGCCGGGATCGATCCGTCGCAAGGCACGCTGGGCAGCGCTGCGTGGGCGCGGTTCCTGGTCGACAGCGACATCGCGTGGGAGATTGACGCGCGCGAAGTGCCCGCAAGCTGGCCCAGCGGCTTCATCGGCATCAACACGCAGGGCCCGGGGCAGAAGCCGCCGCTGGACTACAAGACGGAAGTGTTTCGCGTGAACGAGGCATTGCTACAGAAGGCGCTGGCGCTCTCCAAGGGCGCGGCGCTTGACGACAATGCCACCGCCCGCGCGTATCGCGCCAATTACCCCAGCGCACCGGCCAACCAGCCGCCGTCTGTCGTGCAATGCGACACCGCCGCCGGCAACACCTACTGGCACGGCGCCAAGATGGGTGAGCGCGAGGCCGCGTGGGTCAAGCTGCTAACGGATGGGCAGGGCACTTACTGCACCACGCAGCAGGAAGACAACGCCACGTTCGAAGCGCTCACGCGCGGCTCGAAAGCGGGCTTGCTCGATCTGCAGCGTGTGGCCGTGCTGCGCACCGCGTCCAACTTCGACAGGCCGTATCCGGGGCAGACGCCGTATGACTCGCTGGTCAACAGTAATTCTGGCGGGTTTGTGCCGTCGCTCAACAACCTCTATCTGGCGGGCGGTCCGCTGGTCAACGAGATCGTCACGCGCTGGAGCGTGTGGAAACACGGAGTGCCCTCGCCATGATCGATTCCAAGAGCACAACCCCCATGCGCTCCATCACCAAGCTGCTCGCCGTGGGCGCGGCCGCGCTGACCTTGAACAGTTGTGCGTACGACGGCGTCAAGGTCATCGTCATCAACATGTTCCAGGGCGAAGCCCAGCCCTTCATCGACCGCTATGGCCTGAAGGAGAAGGTCTACATCTCTGGCCTGTCGCCCGATGCGCCCAACATGCTGTGCAACGATGACGGCGTCTGCCAGGTGACCACCGGCATGGGCTACGCGAATGCGGCGTCGACGATTTCGGCCCTGCTCTACCGCAGCAAGCTGGACCTGACGCACACCTACTTCGTGATCGCCGGCATTGCGGGCATCGATCCGGGGCAGGGCACGGTGGGCTCGGCAGCATGGGCGCGCTATGCGGTGGACTACGGACTGTCGCACGAGATCGACGCACGCGAAATGCCCACCGGATGGCCTTACGGCTACTTCGGCATCGGTACCAAAGGCCCCGGGCAGAAACCACCGCTGGACTATCGCACCGAGGTGTTCCAGCTGAACGAGACGCTGTTGCAGAAGGCGTTCACGCTGTCGAAATCGGCCACGCTGGAAGACAGCCCAGAGGCCATCGCCTTCCGCAAGAACTACGCGTTTGCGCCGGCCAATCAGCCGCCGTCGGTCATCCAGTGCGATGTGGCTTCCGCCGACACATGGTGGGCCGGCCGCAACCTTGGCCAGCGCGCGCGTGACTGGGTGATGACCATGACCGACAACAAGGGCACCTACTGCACCACTGCACAGGAGGACAACGCCACGCTGGAAGTGCTCACGCGTGGCGCCCGTGCCGGCAAGGTCGATTTCAGCCGTGTAGCGCTGCTGCGTGCGGGTTCTGACTTTGATCGCCCGTACGACGGCCAGACGGCGCCTGACGGCCTGATCAACTACGTGCAGCAGGGCGGTTTCGTGCCGGCCACGCACAACCTCGTCAATGCGGCCAAGCCGTTGCTGGACGACATCGTCGACCACTGGCCGCAGTGGAAGCAGGGGGTGCCGAATTAATGGTTGCTTACATCACATTTCAAAATATATAATGCGAATCATTCTCATTTGATGGGCGGCAGCGGGCATCTCGCCTGATCGCTGGCCATCGCTTCTGCCGGGCGAGCCAGCGGGTTTTCACCTGCAAGCCAACGGATCGACGCGCCGCGTGATGTTTCTGCGGCGCGTTTTTTCTTCTTCCCCATTGCATGACATGCATGTCGGGGCGCGCTCGGTTTGACCAATCCTGTCGACCCTTTGCCCGCGATGACCTGCCATACTGTGGCCACTGCGGCGGCCCGTGCACTGCCGTGCGCGCTTGCTGCCATTCCTCTTGCCGTTTTGCTTACCGCCACGCCTGCGCGTGCCGACGACACCCAACCCGCCGTTGGCAATCACGCCAAGGTGGACCTGGACGAAACCACCGTCACCGCGCGCAGCCAGCGCGGCTTTGCGGCCAGTACGGCAGAGGTGGGCGCGTTTCGCGGCATGGCTCTGCGCGACATTCCTGCCACGGTCAACGTGGTCACGCGCGAGGCGCTTGATGCGCAGCAGGACACGTCGCTGTTCGATGCGCTGCGCAACACGGCAAGCGTGACGCGCCAGCAGCTCTCGGGTGAGACCTTCGACAACCTCGCCATCCGCGGCGTGACGATGGAAAACCGCACCAACTTCCGCTTCAATGGCTCGATGCCGATTGCGGCGCTCGCGGCTATTCCGCTGGAAGACAAGGAACGCGTGGAAGTACTCAAGGGCGTGTCGGCGCTGTACTACGGCTACACCACGCCTGGTGGCGTCGTGAACCTCGTCACCAAGCGCGCGGGCAACACGCCGGTCACTACGCTGGGTGTGCAGTTCGATAGCAATGGCTCGATCGTCAGCACGCTGGACGTTGCCCGCCGCTTTGGTGAAGACAACCAGTACGGCATTCGCTTCAACGCCGCAGGCGGCTCGCTGCAATCGCCCACCAGCGGCATTGATGGCACACGCCAGCTCGGGGCCGTGGCGTTCGACTGGAAGGTCAACAGCCGCCTGAGCCTGAAGGCGGATGTGGAGTACTCACGCAAGATCATCACCGAGCAGTCCGTGGTGACGCTGCCCGCGGCCAAGAACGGCGTGATCACGCTGCCCGCCATGCCAGACCCGACCAAGCGACTGGCGCCGGGCTGGGCAGATTTCAACGGCAACACCACCAATGCACTCCTGCGCGCCGACTATGCGCTCAGTGATGCATGGTTGTTGACCGTGGAGGGCGGCATGTCGGAAACGGCACGCACGCGCGCCTTTACGGAATTCCGCCTGACCAACCCGATCACCGGCGCGGGCACGATCTCAGGCAACCGCCAGAGCGGGCTGTGGCACACGAGCCATGTGCGTGCTGACATCAACGGTACGGAGAAGACAGGCTGGATCACGCATGACCTGACGTTTGGCGTGGCGCGCTCGGATTTCCGCCAGGCAGCGGTGTACTCCGACCGCTTCAGCGGTGCACAGAACCTGTACAACCCGATCGACCTCGGTTGGTTGCCGACGCAAGGCAATAGCACGACGGCTGCGCAGCGCGCTGTGGACACGGGCGTCTACGCGATGGACCGCATGACGCTGTCGGAGCACTGGCAGGTGATTGCCGGCCTGCGTTATACGAGCTACACCAGCACGCAGGCCCCCAACCGCTACGAGGCCAGCAAGACCACGCCGCTGGGCGCCGTCATCTACAAGTTCACGCCCACGCTGTCGGCGTATGCGTCGTACGCACAAGGGCTGGAGGCGGGCGCGCGCGCGCCGAATACCGCCGCCAACGCCAACGTGGCAATGCCGCCCGCGCTGTCCGAACAGAAGGAGGTGGGTGTGCGCTACGAAACGCCAGCCGGCACGCAACTCGCTGCCGCCGTCTACGACATCGACCGCGCCGCGAGCTACACCAACAACGCAAACATCTTTGTGCAGGACGGCCGCGAGCGCATTCGCGGTGTTGAGCTGACCGCGCAGGGCCGCGTCACGAAAGACCTGTCGCTGCTGGCCTCCGCCGGGTGGACCGATGCCAAGTTCCGAGGCGTTGGCAATGGCTTGAACGGCAACACGCCCGAGAACACGCCGCGCAGCACCGCCAGCCTGTTTGCGGAGTACACGCTGCCGACGTTGCGCTCCGTGTCGTTCAACGCGGGCGCGTACTACCTCGGCCCGCGCCCCGTGAACGATGCCAACCAGGCAGAGCTGGGCGGCACCACGCTGTTTAGCGCTGGCGTGCGCTATGTCACGCGCATCTCGGGCAAGCGCACCACGCTGCAGTTCAACGTCGACAACCTGACTGACAAGCGCTACTGGGCCGGCGCTGGCAACAACCGTCTGTCGATGGGTGCGCCGCGCCTGTTCAAGCTCGGCATGAAGATTGACCTGTGATGATGTTTTCAGGAGTGCAACCCATGCAATCGCTGCTTCGTTTCCTTGCCGTCGCATTGATGGCATTCGCTTTCACCCAACCCGCTGCCGCAGATACGCAACCAGGCGCCGGCAAGACGGTCCTGATGGTCGTCCGCATGCAAGGCAAGAGCCTGCCCATCGACAAGCAGATCGTCGCGCATCTCGAATCGCGAGGTTATGCCGTCACGCTGTACGACCAATACCAGCCGGCAGAGCGCGCGAAGGATTTCGACCTCGTTGTGCTGTCGTCTACCGTGCGCTCGCGCGACCTGCTGGGTGCCTATCGCAACGTGCCCGTGCCGCTGATGACATGGGAGAACGACCTGCTCGACGACCTGGCGATGACGGGCAAGCGCCTCGGCACTGACTTCGGCATGGTCGAGAAGGAGCACTACCTGTGGATGGTCAACGCACCGCACCCACTCTCGGGCGGCGTGCCGGCAGGCGTGGCCGTGGGCTACGCCAAGGACGCCCCGATGGGCTGGGGCAAGCCGGGCCTGGGTGCGAACATCATCGCCAGCGTGGCGGGTGACCCAACCAAGGCAACCATCTTCGGCTACGAGAAAGGCGCGACGATGGACTATGAAACGCTGGCCCCCGCCCGCCGCGTGTTCTTCTTCCTCGACAACGAAACCTTCCCGAACCTCACGTCGACAGGTCGCACACTGTTCGATGCGGCCATCGACTGGGCTGCTGCTGGAGGGAAATGAAACAAGCCAAGCGCACCTGGGCATGACCACCTGCGCCCCAGTGGTGCGACCGTTCGTCCCTGATGTGGCGACATTCTTTGCTGACTTTCTCTGGCAAGACTAAGGAAGTGAGTCGGCCCTGGCCGGGGGGCGAAACCACGGATGCACCCACAACGGTCAATCCATCCACTAAGCCTTCTTCAACGCCCCTAGCGCTTCCATCGGCAGCGGGAAGACGATTGTGGAACTCTTGTCGCCCGCAATCTGCGTAAGGGTCTGCAGATAGCGCAACTGGATGGCTTCGGGCTGCTGCGCCAACATACGCGCGGCTTCCAGCAGTTTTTCCGAGGCCTGCAATTCACCCTCTGCATGGATGACCTTGGCCCGGCGTTCGCGTTCAGCTTCGGCCTGACGCGCAATCGCGCGGATCATCGATTCATTCAGGTCGACGTGCTTGATCTCCACGTTGGCGATCTTGATGCCCCACGGGTCGGTCTGGATGTCGAGAACCTTCTGGATGTCGAGGTTGAGCTTCTCGCGCTCGGCCAGCATTTCGTCCAACTCGTGCTTGCCGAGAATGGCGCGAAGCGTGGTCTGCGCAAGCTGGCTGGTGGCCTCGTGAAAGTTGGCGACCTGGATGATGGCGCGCTCCGGATCGACCACGCGGAAGTACACCACCGCGTTGACCTTGACTGACACGTTGTCGTGCGAGATCACGTCTTGCGGCGGTACGTCCATCACCACGGTACGCAGGTCCACACGCACCATCTGCTGCACTGCCGGGATGATGAGCACCAGCCCTGGCCCTTTCACACGCCAGAAACGGCCCAGCAGAAACACCACCCCACGCTCGTACTCGCGCAGTACGCGAAACGACGAGATGATCAGCAGCACAGCCAGAAACATCAGGCCGCCTGCGCTGAAGAATCCATAGAGCATTTTTCTTCTCCTTGAGAAGCTCAGGCCGGCACGACATTGAGCGTGAGCCCGTGCCTTGCGGTCACACGCACACGATCGCCACGTGCGAGCGGGCCGTCGCAATGCACGCGCCAGCGCTCGCCGTGGACCTGCACCCAGCCGGCAGCCGGGTCTCGGGGGTCGGTCGGATCGAGTTCGAGCAGTTCACCCGTCATGCCGATGATGGTGTCGCCGCCGGTCACCTTCGGCCGACGTCGTGCACGTACCGCCATGCTTGAGAGCAGCAGGATCACCGTCAGGCTCACGAAGGCCATCGACACGATCAGCGGCAGCGGCACGCCGAAGCCGGGTGTTTGCGTATCGATCAGCATCACCGCGCCCAGGATGAACGCGACGATGCCGCCCACGCCCAGCGCGCCGAAGGTCGGCAGGAACGCCTCGGCCACCATGCAGCCCAGGCCAAGCGAAATCAACGCCAGCCCCGCGTAGTTGATCGGCAGCATCTGCAGCCCGTAGAGCGCCACCAGAATGCACATCGCCCCCAGGAGGCCCGGCACCACCATGCCCGGCGTGGAGAACTCGAAGATCAACGCGTACACGCCCACCGTCAGCAGCAACAACGCCAGGCTCGGGTCGGTGATGACGGCGAGGAAATGATTGCGCCAGCCAGGCTCGAGGGTCTGGACCTGCGCATCGGCGGTGTGTAGCGTGACCGTGCCGGTGGCAGTGCGCAGCGTGCGGCCATCCACCTGCTTGAGCAGGTCGGGCACGTCGTTGGCGATGAGGTCAATCACACGCTGGTTGGCGGCTTCGGACGCGTCCAGGCTCACGGCTTCGCGGACGGCGCGTTCGCCCCATGCTGCGTTGCGGCCACGCAGTTGTGCCAGGCCCCGGATGTAGGCCGCAGCATCGTGCATCTGCTTGCGGGCGAGCGTGTCTTCGTTGCTGGAGGCGGCTGCAGGGGCGCTGGCCGGCTTGGCGGTATCACCAGGGTTTGGCGTGGGGCCGGGCGGCGCATGCCCGCCGATGCCGATGGACACCGGCGATGCCGCCCCCAGATTGGTAGCCGGCGCCATCGCGGCAACATGACAGGCGTAGAGAATGTAGGTGCCGGCACTGGCTGCGCGTGCACCCCCCGGCGCTACATAGCCTGCCACCGGCACCGGAGAAGCCAGGATGGCCTGGATGATCTGCCGCATCGACGCATCCAGCCCGCCCGGTGTATCCATTTCCAGCACGACAAGTTGTGCGCCTTGCTTGTGCGCGTCTTCCAGTCCGCGCACGACGTAGGCTGCACTGGCCGGTCCGATGGCCCCTGTGAGCGGCAGCACCACGACCGGCGCAGATGCCAGCGCCAGGCAACTCCATGCGGCGGTCAGCATGCCCGCCATCCATGCCATGCACTGTGCTGCACGAGACGACCGTCGCATGACAGCCTCCGTTTGTGACCGCCTTTCTTGTTAGACCGGCGGCGGGGTCTGTGTATCCAGCTGTTCTACCCAGTTTAGGCGGCGATGGCTTCAGCGGTGGGCACGTCTGCCGTGGCATGCGGCTCGCTCAGCACCTGCACGAGTGCTTGCAGCGCCGGCCCTGCCATGTCGCGATGCCACGCCAGGATGGTGTCGACGCGGCCGGGTTTGTCGAGCGCGTGGATGCTGATGTCCGGCGCGTTCGTGTACAGCTCCAGCACCGAGCGCGGCACCAGCGCCACGCCAATCCCCGCCGCTGCGCACGCGATGATGGCGTGATACGAACCCAGCTCCAGCACGCGCGACGGCGCCACGCCACCGGCCTCAAACCAGTCTTCGATCAGTTGCCGATAGGCACAGCCCGCCTCGAAGGCCAGCAAGGCAGGTGTCTGCACATCGGCCGCGCGGCGGATGGGTGGATGCGAGCGGTGGGCGATCAGCACCAGCGCTTCGGCAAACGCTGGCAGGGTCGTGAGCGCAGCGCGCGTATTGGTCAGGCAGGCGGTTTCCGCAACGAAGGCGCAATCGACTTCAAAGTTCGACAGCGCCTGGATCGACTGGCGCGTCGGCATGGTCACCAGCTCCAGCTGCACGCGCGGCCAGCGCTGGTGCAACGTGGCGAGCAGGCCGGGGAGGCGGCTGGCAGCGGTGCTTTCCATCGAGGCGATGCGCAGGCGCCCGTGCGGCTCACGTGGCTGCACGGCCTGTCGGGCTTCGGCGGCAAGGCGGAGGATGTCGTCCGCATAGGTCAGCAGCGTCTGGCCGGCCGGCGTAAGCACCATGCGCTTGCCCTCGCGCACAAATAGCTGCACCCCTAGCGAGGTCTCCAGCTGACGGATGCGCGTGGTCACGTTTGACTGCACCCGGTGCAATTGCTGAGCCGCCCGTGTGACGCCGCCTTCGCGCACGACGGTCCGGAAGATTTCGAGCGAGGCCAGATCCATGATGCATCTCAATTGCTAATAGATTCGTTCAATATAATTCATTTTTCGGAATGAACCGCGTTGCGTACGATGAGGTACCGATCTCCCCGTCTGGGCACCACCATGCAATCCGCGCTGTCGTCCCCGTCCTCCTCCTCTTCGTTGTCTGCCGCGCATGACGCGCGCGGCGTGGCCTGGCGCGTCGCGATTGCCGGCATGGTCGCGTTGTCCGTGGCAATGGGCATCGGCCGCTTCGCCTTCACCCCGATCCTGCCGATGATGCTGCACGACGGCAGCCTGTCGCTGGCGCAGGGGAGCTGGCTGGCAACGGGCAACTACCTGGGCTATTTCCTGGGCGCGCTGGCTTGCATGGCGGTGCGGGGCGATGCGGCGCGGCTGATCCGCATTGGCCTGATCGCCACGGTGCTGCTCACAGCGGGGATGGGCGTGCTGCAAGGGCAGCCGGCGTGGCTTGGGCTGCGCTTTGCGGCCGGCATGGCGAGCGCGCTGGTGTTCGTGTTCACCGCGGGGTGGTGCCTGCACAAGCTGACGGAGCTGGGGCACGCGGCGCTGGGCGGCATCATCTTCTGTGGGCCTGGGCTCGGCATTGCCATTCCGGGGCTGGCGGCCAGTGGCATGGTGGCACTGGGTTGGCATGCAACGTCGGCGTGGATTGCGTTTGGTGTGCTGTCGGCGATGCTGACAGCGGCGGTGTGGTCGACCATTCGTCCCGAACCCCACGCGCATGCGGCCGCGCCCGCTGCTGCAATCGGCGGCGTACCACCTCTGGATGCAGCCACCACGGCCGTTACTCTGGCCTACGGTCTGGCCGGCTTCGGCTACATCATCACGGCCACCTTCCTGCCGGTGATCGCGCGCAAGGTGCTGCCGGCGGGCTCGATCTGGCCCGATCTGTTCTGGCCGATGTTCGGCGCGGGGGTGGCGCTGGGCGCATTTCTGTCCACACGGATCAGCCTTGCGCGCGACAACCGTTCGCTGCTCGCCACGGCGTATGCCATGCAGGCGATTGCCGTGGCAGTCAGCATCGTCTGGCCGACGGTGGCGGGGCTGGCGTTGTCGAGCACGCTGCTTGGCCTGCCATTTACGGCGATCACGCTGTTTGCCATGCGCGAGGCGCGCCGTCTGTGGCCGCACGCCGCACCGCGCCTGATGGGGCTGATGACGGCTGCCTATGGCATTGGTCAGATTGCTGGGCCGCCGCTGGCCAATCGGTTGTTTGCAGCCACGGGTGGCTTCAGTGCATCGCTGGCGGTGGCGGCGGTGTCGCTGGTGGTGGGCGTGGCCATCTTCATTGCGGTCAAGCGTGCTTCGCCCCTCTCGCCCGTACGTGCGTGATGGACTGCATGTAGCGCAGGTCGCCGCGCCGCATCTCGCTCATGCGGCACGTACGTTCTAGAATGCCTCCTCCATTGGAGGAGCCCCATGTCTTTTGCCCTGCGCCCCGGTGCCGTTGTGCCCGGGGGCGAGATCAGCGAAGCCGAGCGCGCGGTACGTGTCGACCTGGCAGCCGCCTATCGACTGGCTGCGCTCAACGGCTGGGATGATCTGATCTACACCCACCTGTCGGCCACCGTTCCGGGTGAGCCGGATCACTTCCTCATCAACGCTTTCGGTCTGGCGTTTGACGAGATCACCGCGTCCAACCTGGTCAAGATCAACGGTGCGGGCCAGCTCGTTGGCGATTGGCCCGACGCTGCAACACGGCCGTTGGTGAACGTCACAGGCTTTGCGCTGCACGCTGCTGTGCATGCGGCGCGCCCCGATGCGCATTGCGTGATCCATCTGCACAACACGGCCGGCATTGCTGTGTCCGCGCAGAAGCACGGCTTGCTGCCGCTGTCGCAGCACGCACTGCGCTTTCACAAGCGCATGGCGTATCACGACTACGAGGGCCTGGCCTTTACGCCGGAAGAGGGCACTCGCCTGACTGCGTCGCTTGGGGCTCAATTCGCCATGCTGCTGCGCAATCACGGCACGCTCACCATCGGCCGCACCGTGGCAGAAGCCCATGTGCTGATGGCCACGCTCATCAAGGCATGCGAGATCCAGATTCAGGCGCTGACGGGCGGCGAGGTGGTCTCACCCGTACCGCACCTGGCCGATCGCGCTGCCGAACAGCTGGAAGACGGCGGCGCCATCGAAGGCGTGATGGAGTGGCCGGCCCTACTGCGCAAACTGGATAAAATTGACGCCTCTTATCGCGACTGAACACGCGAATCACTCACACCGGAGACACCATGCCGACTTTCCATATCGAGATGTTTGAAGGCCGTACCGTTGAGCAGAAGAAGAAGCTCGTCGAAGAAGTGACGCGCGTCACCTGCGAAACCCTGGGCTGTGCGCCGGGCGCCGTCGACATCATCATCAACGATGTCAAGCGCGAGAACTGGGCGACCGGCGGCGTGCTCTGGTCTGAACAGAAGTAACGCCTTTCCCCAATTACGCCGCCGGCCCGCGATGCAGCCCATGCAACATTTCGCCTCCGACAACTACGCGGGCTTCTGCCCGGAATCGCTGAAGTACTTCCTGGAAGCCAACGGTAGCGGCCACGAGCCCGCGTATGGCGATGACTCCTGGACGCAGCGCGTGTGCGATCGCATTCGTGACCTGTTCGAGACCGACTGCGAAGTCTTCTTCGTCTTCAACGGCACGGCGGCCAATTCGCTGGCGCTGTCATCGCTGTGCCAGTCATACCACTCCGTTATTTGCCACGAGCTGGCGCATATCGAGACGGACGAGTGCGGCGGCCCGGAGTTCTTCTCCAACGGCTCCAAGCTGCTGACCGCCAAGGGCGAGAACGGCAAGCTCACGCCCGATGCGGTGGAAGCGCTGGTCACGCGCCGCTCCGATATCCACTACCCGAAACCCAAGGTTGTCTCGCTCACGCAGTCGACCGAGGTAGGGACGGTCTATACGGTGGAAGAGGTGCGCGCGATTGCCGCCATCGCCAAGCGCCGCCAGTTGCGTGTGCATATGGATGGCGCGCGTTTTGCGAATGCGGTGGCGTCGCTCGGTGTGCATCCGTCAGAGATCACCTGGCGTGCAGGGGTGGACGTGCTGTGCTTTGGCGGCACGAAGAACGGCCTGCCGGTGGGCGAGGCCGTCGTCTTCTTCGATCGCCGACTCGCTGAGGATTTTGCGTATCGCGTCAAGCAGGCGGGGCAGCTTGCTTCGAAGATGCGCTTTATCTCCGCACCGTGGCTGGGCCTGCTGGAGAACGACGTGTGGCTACGCAATGCGCGCCACGGCAACGCGATGGCGCAACTGCTGCACTCGCGTATCGCCGATGTGCCTGGCGTGCGCATCATGTTCCCGACCGAATCGAACGCCGTGTTTGCCGAGCTGCCGTTGGCGGCCATCGAAACGCTGCGCGCACGCGGCTGGAAGTTCTACACGTTCATCGGTGCAGGCGGCTGCCGCCTGATGTGCTCGTGGGATGTGCGGCCCGAGACGGTGGAAGCCTTTGCCGCCGACATCCGCCTCGCCTGCGAACAAGCTGCCTGATTCATCGTCAACCCGCCCATCTCACCACCATGAGCTTCGACTACCGCTTCTGCCCGCAGTGCGCCACGCCGCTCGCCGAGCAGCACAACGCCGGCCGCCTGCGCATCGCTTGTCCTGTGCCGGATTGTGGCTTTGTCCACTGGAACAATCCGCTGCCGGTGCTGGCAGCGGTGGTCGAATATCGTGGGCAGATGTTCCTGGCGCGCAACGCGTTGTGGCCCGAAGGCATGTTCGCGCTCGTCACCGGTTTCATGGAGCGTGACGAAACGCCCGAAGAGGGCATCGCACGCGAGCTGAAGGAAGAGACCAATCTCGACGCGCAATCGATCTCGCTGATCGGTGTGTACGAGTTCATCCGCAAGAACGAGCTGATCATTGCCTACCACGTGGTGGCTGATGGTGAGATCGCGCTGTCGGAAGAGTTGGCCGAGTACCGCCTGAAGCCGTTTGAAAAGGTGCGCCCGTGGACGGCCGGCACTGGTTATGCTGTGGCCGATTTCCTGACGGCACGCGGCCTGCCCGTGAGCTACATCGACATCCGCACCGGCGAGCCGGCCGAGCCGCCACCGCGCCGGTGGCAACCCACGCGGCTCGTTACAATAGCGGAATGACTGACGCGAGCAGTGCCAAGCTATTCGCTCGAAACCCAGAGGAAGACATGGAGTTCCAGAAGGAAATTGACGCACGTGGCCTGAACTGCCCGCTGCCCATCCTGCGCACGAAGAAGGCGCTTGCCGATATGCAGAGCGGCGATGTGCTCAAGATCGTCGCTACTGACCCTGGCGCCACGCGCGACTTCCAGGCGTTCGCCAAGCAGACCGGCAACGAACTGCTGGAGCACAGCGAGCACGACAAGGTCTTCACGTTCTACATGCGCCGTCGCTGATTCGGTAGCGCGGTGATGACAACGGGGCGATCCGGTTTGGCCGGATCGCCCCGCTTGTCATTTGGCGGGACTGGCTTGTGAGCGTTCTGCACCGTAGGTCTTCACCAGGTAGTCGACCATCGTCGGGATGTCTTCCTCAGGAAACGGGGCGCCAAACGGCGCCTTCATCTTCTTGACGGTAGCTTCCCAGTAGCTGCGCGGCAGCGTGGGCGGTTGCGTCTGCACGTACTGTGCAGCGTGGCAGATCATGCAGTTCTGCAGCACGAGCCGATAGCCGGGCAGGTCGCTCGGCTTGTATTGCGCGGTTTCGGGCGGCAGCGTGACGTCCAGCGCGTGCGCGGCTGCGGCACCGAGCAGCGTTGCGAGTGCGAGGCTGGTGCGCAGCATTCTGTGATCGAGCATGTCGGCCTCCTCACGCAACGGTCACGCGCGTGGTTTCCACCACGTTGCGCATGTAGCCGGGCGGATTCCATAGCGCCGTCATCGGCTGGCTCTGGCCGATGCGGTTGATGGCCCGCACCTTCAGTTCGTACGCCCCGCGCCGCGTGGGCTTGAACGGTGCGCGCCATTCTCGGAATGAGTATCTGCCCAGGTCTTCACCCAACTGTGCTTCAACCCACGTGCGCCCGCCATCGGCAGAGAATGCCACCTCGGTGATGCCGTAGCCGCCATCAAAGGCGATGCCACGCACGATGTGTTCACGTTCGGCCGCAACGGTCGCGCCATCGGTCAGGCTGGTAATGAACGAGCGCACATTGAAGCGGCCGATCGGCACTGTCTTTGCGGGCGCGGTGCCCGGCGCCACGCAGGCGCAGGCGTTGTCGGGAATGCGGTAGGCCGTGCGCATCCAGAAGCCATCGAATGTCTTATCGACGACCTGGATGTTCGTGAGGTGCTTGACCCAGTACGTGCCGTAATGGCCAGGCACGATCAGGCGGATCGGGTAGCCGTTGAGCATGGGCAGGTCGGCGCCGTTCATGGCCCAGGCGATCATGACTTCGCCGTCGAGCGCGTGGTCGATCTCCAGCGCCTTGATGAAGTCGGGGCTCTTGGCGTCGGCCAGCGGCGGGTGGTCCAGGCCATCGAATACCACCTGCACACTGCCCGCGCGCACGCCGGCCTTCTCCAGCACCTGCTTGAGCGGTATACCCGTCCAGCGTGCATTGCCCATCGCCCCGTTGGAAAGCTGCCCGCCGCCAACACGCGGCTGGAAGTAGCCACGCCCGTTGCCCGAGCACTGGTTGACGGCCACGATCTCGCGCGGCTCGCCCAGCGCCTTCAGGTCTGCCAGCGATAGGTCCAGCGGCGTGTTGACGTTGCCGCCCACTTGCAGGCGATACGTTGCGGGATCGATCGAGGTGGGAATACCGGCCCAGTGGTAGCGCACGAAGAAGGCGTCGTTGGGCGTGATGGCACCGTCGTTGAACACCGCAAACGGTGTTTCCAACTGAGGCGGACGGCTGGTCAACAGAATCAGCGGGCGCTTCTGGGGAAAGGCCACCAGTTCGCGCACGCCGTTGTCGAAGGGCAGGGTGACGCTGCTTGTGGTGGCGGCCAGCGCCGTCAACGCCGGGTGGCTAAGCGCGGTGCCGGCACCGAGCGTGCCAAGCGCCTTGAGTACGCCGCGCCGCCGGGCGCGTTGCTGCGGATCGTCTGGGTGCATGCCGTCGTCTCCTTGGAGTCACCTCACGGTATCCAAGGACATGGCGGCAGCCGTGTCAATCAGGGTTGTCGACGGTGAGGATGGTGCGCCGCAGTGACCGCGCCCTATCGAGCGCTTACTTGCGCGCTTCCATTGCCATGCGCAGTGCCAGGCTGGTCAGCACCGTTCCCATCAAATAGCGCTGGATCGACAGCCAGCTCGGCTTGCGGGACAGAAATGCGGCAATGCTGCCGGCCGTGGCGGCAATCATCGAGTTGACGGTCACACTCACGCAGATCTGCGTGAGGCCGAGGCAGACCGATTGCACCAGCACACTGCCGTGCGCGGGTTCGATGAACTGCGGCAGCAGCGATAGATAGAGCACCGCCACCTTCGGATTGAGCATGCTGGTCAGCAAGCCCATCGTGTACAGCTTGCGCGGGCTGTCCACCGGCAGCTCGCGCACCTGGAACGGCGCGCGGCCACCGGGGCGCACGGCCTGCCAGGCGAGATACAGCAGATAAATCGCGCCGCCAAAGCGCAGGGCGTCATAGGCAAACGGTACCGCCATCAGCAGCGCCGTGATGCCGAACGCCGCGCACAGCATGTAGAACACGAACCCCGTAGCAATGCCCATCAGGGATACCAACCCCGCATTGCGCCCCTGGCAGATCGAACGTGAGATCAGGTAGATCATGTTCGGGCCGGGCGTCAGCACCATGCCGAGCGCGACCAGGGCAAAGGTGAGCAGGTTGGTGAGTGTTGGCATGATGAAGCCTGCGAGCGGAGAAAAGATGAGCTTGCAGGCTAGCACCCACCGGGAATGGCCCGACAGGTACAGAAGTTCAAAAAATCGACGGCTTCTGTATTGGTCTGGCTGAACGCGTTACCGCACCAGCGTCACCGGAATCGACGACAGACGGATCAATCGGTTGGACAGCCGGCTCGACATGAGCGAACCGACAGCGGTGCGCCCGGCCGTGCCCATCACGATCATGTCGCATTGGTTGGCGGCGGCCATTTGCGCAATGGTCTCGGCGACGCGCCCGATCTTGACCTGAGCGGTGTAGTTGACGCCGGCATCATCCAGAATGCTGCGCGCTGGGCGAAGTGCCTCTTCCCCGCTTTGTTCTTCGAGTCTGCGTAGCATCTCCAGCGGATGGTAGGCGCTGGCGCGGCCGCCCTCGATCGGCTCCTGCACGTTGAGCAGCACGATGTCGGACGCGCAGCGATCCCGATACAGGAAGGCTGCATGGCGCACGGCATCCAGCGCATGCCGGGAGCCATTGACGGGGACGAGGAGTTTGAGCATCGCGTGTTCCTTGCACGTTGATCGGGCGGCGGCAGGCTGGGTCGGGTTCACCTGCGGTGGCCGGGCGGCGCCGTTGCGAGGGCATACGGCTTGATTTCGTTATACGGAGTGCGCCGCAAAGATGGTGTAAAGAGATCGCTCGCGGTGTAAAGAACGCATAAATGGGAGGCACGCCGCGTGGTGCGTCTCCCGCCGCTCGGGCCGATCAGGCTGCGGCCAGCAGCTTCACGCCCGGAAAATCCACCGGCACGTTGAAGGCCACGCTCACATAGTTGGTGAACAGGTTCAACGCCACGTGCGCCAGGATTTCGACGATTTCACCGTCATCGAAACCGGCCGTACGCAGGGCCTGCACCTCGGCATCTGCGATCCGGCCGCGTTGCTCGACGAGCTTGAGTGCGAAGCCGAGCGCGGCGGCCGTCTTTGCATCGGCGGCGCGGCCGGCCTGGGCTTCGGCCATGTCGTGGCCGGAGACGCCGGCCTTCTTGCCGAGCGCCGTATGGGCGGCCAGACAGTATTCGCAACGGTTGCGGTCGGCTACCGCCACGGCGATCTTCTCGCCGAGCACGGCCGGAATGCGCCCGTGGCCGAGTGCACCAAACGCGGCCCACATCGACGTGAGCGCTGCCGGTGAATTGGCCACGGCGCGGAACATATTGGGCGTTGCGCCAAATGCACCTTGGATCTGATCGAGCACGGCCTTGCTGTCGATGGGGGCGCTGGTGCGGTCATGCAGGGGAACGCGGGCAGTCATGGAAACACTCCTCATGGATGGGTTAGATCGGAGCGCCGGGCGCGTGGGGTGCGCCGTCGACGTGCAAGCAGTATGGTGGCGGAGAATGTATGATTTGGATGATTTAGTTTTAATTTCATACCAATTCGTCCAATGAGTGCGGTGAATCCACTGGATCGTCTATCCGGCCTGCTGGAGCGCTTTCGCGTGCGGGCACGTCTGTTCCATTCGGGGCCACTGTGCGGTGTGACGCAGTTCGCGCCGGATGCTGGGCAGGGGTTTCTGCATGTGCTGCGGCGTGGCGAGCTGGAACTCACGCATCCAGATGCAGTGGACGGCCTGCCGACACACCTTCGTGTGCAGGCGCCGGCCGTGCTGTTCTATCCGCGTCCGGTGGCGCACTGCTTTCACAATCCGCCTGTCGACGGATCGGATTTCACTTGCGCCACGCTCGACTTCGATGGGGGTGCGCTCAACCCGCTGGCGCGCGGCCTGCCTGCGCTGATCGTCTTGCCGCTGGAGAAAGTAGAAGGCTTGGATGCGGCACTGGCCCTGCTGTTCGCTGAGACGGATCGCGTGCGCTGCGGCCAGCGCGTGCTGGCTGACCGACTGTTCGACGTGGTCTGCATCCAGCTGCTGCGCTGGTTGGTCGATCACCCCGAGGACGCCGGCGTCCAGCCGGGGTTGATCGCTGGGCTGTCAGACCCGCGCCTGGCCCGCACGATGGTGGCCGTGCATGAATCGCCCGGCGCAGCGTGGACGCTCGACACCATGGCGGCCCGCGCTGGCATGTCGCGCAGTGCGTTTGCAGCAGCCTTCAAGCAGATCGTTGGGCAGACGCCGGCGGACTATGTGGCGGATTGGCGCGTCTCGCTTGCACAGACGCGGTTGCGCGAAGGCCGGCCCATCCAGTTGCTGGCCGAAGAGTTGGGCTATGCCGGGCCGTCGGCGTTGTCGCGTGTGTTCAAGGAGCGCACCGGGCTGTCGCCACGCGATTGGCGCAAGCAGTTCGAGATGCGCTGAGCGTCAGGCTTCAGGCATCCGCAGGCAGCGCCACGCCCAGGTGCATGGCCGAGACGTTGATCCCAAGGCTCGCATCCGCCTGGTCCGGCGCACTGTGCATCAGGTAGTTCCGCACGATGGGCGAGATCGACCAGCTCAGGCCCGCTCACACCATCATCGCTGGCAGGAAGAGGGCGATGTTCCGCCCGGCGGCCGGTGAGGTGTTCAGGCGCGCTTGCAGATGCGGCGTGAGATACGCAAACAGGATGTCGACGCGAGCTGCCCGGTCAGGATCTTGGGCGTGAGCGCATGCCGCAGCAACGCAGGATCGCCATGTTGTGCATTGCGTACATAGCCGGCTCGGTCGGGTTTCGAGGCAGGGCTTCGGTTATCCCAGACGTGGAAAACGATTGCTGCGGAAACAGACGGCAGCCCAGCAACGACGCGCTGAACTGACACGGCGCAAGCCTGCGAGTGACGCACAATAATCTTCCGTTACATCCTTAACCGTGTTCGTCACAGCCTTCAGGCCCCCTTAAGCCTAGACTGGAAGCAAGGTCCGGCACTGACCGGACGTTCCATAGGAGAAGATCGATGCAGAAAGCCAAGATTCTGACTTCCTTGATGCTGGCGGTCTCTGCGCTGGTGCCGCTCGCGAGCCACGCACAAGACCATGACCGTGACCACCGTGGGGATCGCGACCGTCACGAAGAGCGTGTCGATGTCGACCGCCGTGCCGATCGCGAGATGGCCCACCGCTGGAACCGTGGCGAACGGATTCCACCTGAGTACCGCGATCGCCAATACATCATCGACAACTGGCGTGACCATCATCTGGCACCGCCGCCGCGCGGAGCCCACTGGATTGGTGTCAACGGCGGTTATTACCTCGTGCAACCGAGCGGTGTCGTCCTCAACGTGACCATCGGCGGATAACGCGCACATTCGTTGATCAACAAGAACCCGCGACTGCGAAAGCATCGCGGGTTTTTTCTTTTTGGGTGCAGCAGCGTCAATCGAGTGGATGTGCCTGGTGCAGATAAAGCAAACAAAAAGGTAGCTTAGGGATCGCTGAAAGAACCATGGCGGCCCGCAATGTGTACGTCATCCGCATTGCTGAAAGTCTGCGTCTTACCCAACCCATAGCAGTTAATCATGGCACGCCATTCCAAACGTCAGGCGGGCGCGTATTCGCTCGTCCTGATTTCGACGCTGTTCTCGTTGGCCGCTTGCGGCGGCGGTGACGACACAACCGCATCCACCCAACCGCCCGCAACGGCGCAGCCCGCCGAAGCCAAGCCGCTGTCGCTGACGCTTCTGCACGTGAACGATCACCACTCCCATCTCGATGCGGAGTCGGTCAAGCTCAACCTGATGACGGCTGCGGGCAAGCGTGAGGCGATCGATGTGGAGTACGGCGGTTTCGCGCGCGTGACGTCCGCCATCCAGTCGCTGGCAAGTGCTTCGCGCAACGTGGTGAAGATTCACGCGGGCGACGCCGTCACCGGAGACCTGTACTTCAACCTCAGCAACGGCAAGGCCGATGCGGAGATGATGAACACGGTCTGCTTTGATGCGTTCACGCTGGGCAACCACGAGTTCGACAACACCGATAGCGGCCTGAAGACCTTCATCGACTACCTGCACGTAGGCAATTGCAAGACACCGGTGCTGAGTGCCAACGCCAAGTTTGCGGCCACCTCCGCGCTGGCCAAGGGCCCGGTGAAGGCCTCGACCGTGGTGGAGCGCGACGGGCAGAAGATCGGCATCATCGGCTTGACCATCGCTGACAAGACCAAGAATTCTTCGCGCCCGGATGCGGGCACCACGTTCGACAACGAAGCCGTGGCCGCGCAGGCCGAGATCAACCGCCTGCGCGCCCAGGGCATCAACAAGATCGTGATTGCCTCGCACGTGGGCTACACCGGTGAGCTGGCGCTGGCCAAGCAACTGAGCGGTGTCGACGTGATTGTGGGGGCAGATTCCCACACGCTGCTCGGGCCCAAGGCCACCATGCAGCCGCTGGGCCTGACCCCGGAAGGCGACTACCCGACCCGCACCACTGACAAGGACGGCAAGCCCGTCTGCGTGGTGCAGGCGTGGCAGTACAGCTACGTGGTCGGTGAGCTGAAGGTGGACTTCGACAAGAACGGCGATGTCGTCAACTGCCAGGGCACGCCGCACGTGCTGATTGGCGACACCTTCAAGCGTGGCACGGTGGCGGTGTCCGATGCTGACGCCGCCGCCATTCGCCAGGACATCGCCGCTAGCGGCGTGCTGCGCGTCACTACGCCGGATACTGCTGCGGCCGCCAAGCTGGCCGGCTACAAGGCTGACAAGGACGCGCTGGGCAAGAAGGTCGTGGCCACCGCGCCGACCAACCTGTGCCTGCGCCGCGTACCCGGCACCAAGCGGGACGCCACGCGCTCCACGCTGGGCGACGTCTGCAACAAAGACGCCGATGTCATCGCCCATGGCGGCGATGTGCAGCAGCTCGTGGCCCAGGCGTTCCTGGAGCGCGGCAAGGCCTTCTTCAACGCCGACATCTCCATCCAGAACGGTGGTGGTGTGCGTGTTGATCTGCCGGCCGGCAACGTGACCGTGGGTGGCATCTACAGCGTGCTGCCGTTCAAGAACACGCTGGTGCAGCTCAAGATGACGGGCGCCGAAGTGAAGGCCACGCTGGAGGATGCCATCGCATCGGTGGTCGCCAACAACACCGGTTCCTACCCCTACACCGGTGGCCTGCGCTGGAAGGTGGACCTGAACCAGGCCGCCGGCTCGCGCCTGAGCCAGCTCGAAGTGAAGACCGCCTCGGGCTATGTGCCGCTGGACCTGGCCAAGACCTACAGCGTGGTCACCATCAACTTCCTTGCGGATGGCCAGGACGGCTACACCACGATGAAGAGCGTGACCGGTGCACGCCGTACCGAAGTCGGCCTCGACTACGCCGAAGCCTTCCTCACCTATGTGGATGGCCTGCCCGGCACCACCAAGCAGCTCAACAAGCTGCCGGTGGCGGACTACAGCACGCAGAGCTACATCGAAACGCCCTGACCCGCAGCAGGGCTGGAGCATGTCTCGCCTATGGCGCGGCACGCTCCAGCCTCAATACAACAACCACAGGTGCGCCATCGCGCCGCTTTTCCGACCCCATCCCATGCGTTTGCATTACATCCTTCCCATCGTGCTCTCCATGGCGTTGCCAGCCCATGCCGAGCTCATCTTCAGCGAATACGTTGAAGGCACATCGAACAACAAGGCGCTCGAGATCTACAACCCCGATAGCACCGAGGTCGATCTGTCGCTCTACAAGGTCGAGCAATACAACAACGGTGCCGCGACGCCGACCACGTCCTTCGCGCTCACCGGCAAGCTTGCCCCGGGCGCGGTGTACGTGATGGCCCACAGCACGCTGGCCGGTGTGCTCGGCTCCAAGGTCAACCAGACTGCGGCGTTCACCTTCAATGGCGACGATGCCATCACCCTCACGCGCTCCGGCACGGTGGTGGACCACATCGGCCAAGTCGGCTACCGGCCTGCAGTGGGCTACTGGGGTACGGCCACGGCCGGCACCATGGACCACACACTGCGCCGCAAGAGCACGGTAAAGCAAGGCGATACGAACATCTCCGCAGTCTTCGATCCGGCTGTGCAATGGGATGCGTTCAATGTCGACGACTTCTCCGATCTCGGCCTGTACAACGGCCAGGGCGGTACGCCAACGCCGCCGCCGGTGCTGCCCGTGTGCGGCGCGGCGGCCACGCATATCGCAGATGTGCAGGGCGCAGGGGCAACATCGCCGCTGGCCGGCCAGAACGTTGAGATCGAGGCCGTGGTGACGGCTGATTACAGCGGCACCAACGGCTTCAACGGCTTCTTCGTGCAGCAGCCCGACGCGCAGCGCCGCAAGCTGGCAGGCGTATCTGAGGGCCTGTTCATCTATGCGCCCGGCGTGACCGCGCGTGCCGGCGATCTGGTTCACCTCGTCGGCAAGGTCGAAGAGAAGTACGGCCAGACCCAACTGACGCTGGCCACGAATGGCCTTGCAAGCTGCTCCAGTGGCAACCGCGTGACGCCGGCGGATGTGACGCTACCTCTGGCCGATGCCAAGTCGCTGTCAGCTTATGAAGGCATGCTGGTGCGCCTGCCGCAGACGCTCACCGTGAGCGAGACGTACGAGCTTGGCCGCTATGGCAGCGTGCTGCTCAGCAACGGTCGTCTGCCACTGCCGACCAACGTGGCCCCAGCTGCGAACGGTGCGGCTGCGCAGGCTGCGGCCAACGCGCTCAACCGCCTGGTACTCGATGATGGCTCCAACCAGCAGAACCCAGGCACGGTGCCGTATCCAGCACCGGGTCTGTCCGCCGCCAACCCGGTGCGCGCCGGTTACACGGTGAGCGGTGTGCAGGGCGTGCTGGAGATGCGCTACAACGCGTGGCGTCTGCAACCGGTGCCTGGTGCTGCTGCGCCGGTCTTCAACGCTGCCGGCAACCCGCGCACCGGTGCGCCCGCGCGTCACGCACAGGCAGACGTGCGCGTAGCTTCGTTCAACGTGCTCAACTATTTCAATGGCGACGGCAAGGGTGCCGGCTTCGACGATCCGAACAACCGCGGCGCCAAGACGCAGGCTGAGTTCGAGCGGCAGGAAGCCAAGATCGTTGCGGCCATCCGCGCCATCAACGCCGATGTGGTTGGCCTGATGGAGATCGAGAACGATGGCTATGGTGACCTGAGTGCTATCCGCCGCCTGACCAGCCAACTGGGTGCCGACTGGCGCTTCGTTGATCCGGGCGTGCCCAAGCTGGGCGGCGACGCGATCACGGTGGCGATCATCTACAACAGCCGCACGGTGGAACCGGTTGGCACAGTCGCAACGCTGGCGATTGACGACAAGAACCGCCAGCCGCTGGCTCGCAGCTTCCGCCGTATTGGTGGCACGCAGAACTTCACCGTGGTGGTCAATCACCTGAAGTCCAAGGGTTGTACCGGTGCCACCGGCAAGGACGCCGACCAGGGCGATGGCCAGAGCTGCTGGAACCCCACCCGCCTGCGCGCCGCGGGCCTGATCGCCGATTGGCTCGCCACCTCGCCGACGGGCGTGGCCGACGTGGGCAAGCTGCTGATCGGTGACCTGAACAGCTACGCCAAGGAAGACCCGGTGCTGTTGTTCGCACAGAAGGGCTACGCCGACATGGTTGCCAAGTTCGTCGGCAAGGACGCGTACAGCTATGTGTTTGGTGGTGAGTCAGGCTACATCGACCACGCGCTGGCGACGTCCGGCCTGGCGGATCGCGTGCGCGCCGTGCATGAATGGCACATCAATGCCGACGAGCCGATCGCGCTGGAATACTCGTTCGCTTACAAGAGCGCCGAGCAGCAGCAGACGTACTATGCGCCGGATGCCTACCGTTCTTCGGACCACGATCCGGTGCTGGTTGACTTTGCGCTCAATACGCAGGCGACGGGCGGCACCCCGGGCACCGGCAGCACGACCCCGGAAGGCAGCACGGGCACACCCGGCGGCAGCAACAACGTGGGTGATTCGGGCTCGGGCTCGCTGGACCCGCTGATATGGCTGACGCTGACGGCCGGCATGGTCGCCCTGGCACGCCGCCGTTCGTGGCGCGCCTGAGCACCTGGGCACACCGCTGGCCTGACTGGCGGTCGCACAGCCCGGTGCATCCGGGCTTCCTGGTGGCCGCCTTGCTGATGCTTGCGCTGCAGGCGGGCGGAGCAACGGTGGTTGATGCCTTGCGCTATGACCGCGCCGCCATCATCAATGGCGAGGTGTGGCGGCTGGTCTCCGGTCACCTCGTCCACCTCACCTGGGCGCACTGCCTGCTCAACGTGGGTGGTTTGACCGCACTCGCGGCCATCCTGCCCGCGTCGCTGTGTGCCTGGCGCCGTTGCGCGGTGCTCGCCACGCTGATCGGTCTGATTCTCTTTGCGGCCCTGCCTGGGCTGCAGTTCTATGCCGGGTTCTCCGGCATCAACTACGGCCTTGCTGTGCTGGCGCTGCTGCCACGTGCGCGTCGCGAAGCGATTGCCGCCGTTGTGCTGGCCGCGCTTGTCGGCCGTGCCGTCTGGCAGTGGCTCGGTGGCGTCAGCATGGATGCTGTGGCCTGGCTTGGTGCACCGCCCCTTGCTGCTGCCCATCTGGCAGGGCTGGCTGTCGGTGCGTTGATGCTGAGCGTTTCCATGATCCGCCACAGGCCAGAAGCCACGGGCTCGCCAGTCAACCCTGCGGGGCGAGCAACGCGCTGAGTACAGCGTCGATACGATGTGGTTTGGGACGTGGCGCAACGCGGACGGCGTACGAGATTGCACGCGTGCGCCGGGTCGCAGGGGAGACGGGCAGAAACAAAAAGAGGCCGATTCAGCAATCGAGAATCGGCCCAACGAGCCCTGCAAGGAGGCAAGGTCGATATGAACGTGGTGTCGTCACGCCGCGGCTTCCCAAAGGAGGTGCGGGTGACGACGATTTGGTGATGCGCCGTCGTCCGGCGCGTACGGCTTAGAAGCGGTGACGCAGACCGATCGTGGCGCCGGTCTGGTTTTCGCCCGCTGCAACAAAGGTCGAACCTGAGCCGCTCAGGCCTTGCGTCGAACCGTTCTTGTTCTTCGCGTAGCCGATGTTCAGGTAGACATCGGTGCGCTTGGAGAACGAGTAGTCGGCCGACAGTACGAACATCCACGGATCCGCGCTCGAGTTGCGGTTGTCCGTGTAGTACGCAGCGCCCGTCAGCAGCAGGGCCGGCATGACGCGGTACTGGCCGCCCAGCCAGTAGACGTTGGTGCGCGTGATGGTGGCCGTGGCGCTGGCCGTACCGTCGTCGCGCAGCCAGCGGAAGCCGCCGAACACCTTGGCATCGCCAAAGGCGTACGACGCACCAATCGCGGCGCGCTTGGCGCTGCGGTCCTGCAGCGCGACCGTGGCACCCTGGTACTGGTCATACGCGGTACCGATCGAGAGGTTGCCTGCCGCATAGGCGAGGCCCAGACCGTAGTTGCGGGCCACCTTGGCTGCGCCCGGCACTTCGCCGTTGTTGTCGCGACCGAAGCTGTAGAAGCCGATGGCGGTCAGCCCGCCGAACTTGCCGGTGTATTTGATGGCGTTGTCAGCGCGGCCATTGAATGCCGAGTCGACAGCGGCCAGCGAGTAGCGCGGGTTGGCACCCATCGGGTCATAGGCGCCGAACAGGTCGTACAGCGCGGTCTGCTGACGACCCAGCGTGACGGCGCCAAAGTTGCCTTGCAGGCCAGCGTAAGCCTGGCGGCCGAACAGGCGGCCACCCTGGGCCGACATACCGGTGTCGAGGTCAAAGCCGCTTTCGAGCGTGAAGATCGCCTTCAGGCCGTTGCCGAGATCTTCCGTGCCACGCAGGCCCCAGCGCGAACCGCTCAGGTTGCCGGCATTCATGCGGACAGCGGTGTTGCCGCCGGTGCTGTTGCCCGGCACGTGATTGATGGCTTCGATGCCAATGTCGGCCAGGCCGTACAGCGTCACGCCAGATGCGGTTTGGGCGAATGCCCCGGAAGCGCCACAGGCTGCAGCGATGGCTGTCATTGCGAGGAAAGCTTTTTTCACTGTCTATCTCAACTTATGTTCGGGTGAAAGGATGTCGCCGCCGTCGACCAAGCGCGCATGGCATGAGCGCATTCGCCCCCCCTTGGCGTAGCGGCAGGACGCAGGCTATTGATGCCATGTGAAATTTCGTTGGCGTATTACCAGCAATTCGTAAGCGACTCGCAAGCACCGTCCGCATTGCGTGAACAGTAAGAGGGCAGGGAAATGGCGGGCCGCGTGTGACGCGGGAAGGGATATCGGCTGCTGTGAGCAGAGCAACAAAAAACCCCGCAGAGCCAAGCCCAGCGGGGTTTCGTTGCCAAACGTCGGAGACGTTTGAGTGCGGTATTTGGTGGAGCCGGCGGGAATCGAACCCGCGTCCGCAAGCCCTCCACAGAGAGTTCTACATACTTAGTTCTGTCATTTGATTTAACCGCCGCATCGCGGACGAACACGCTCTACGACGGCGATTCACTAGGTTTTCGTCTCTAGGCCCGTGACTCACCTAAAGCTTATCTGACGTAAATGACCTCGCTAGTCTTGCGACCCTAGCCCGTCAGCGAGCCAGTGCGAGGACGGCGGCCCTTAGGCTGCCAGTGCGTAACGTTCGTCGTTAGCAGTTATTGCATTCCCATTGATTAACGAGGTGACGGGTCCTCGGTATGCCCTCCGCTGCTTCGCAACCCACGTCGAAACCAGGTCGGCCCCAGAGAAGAAACGTGATTATCCCATAGATGGGCTACTTCAGCGCGAAATCAACCCGGGTGGTCTTGCCTTTGTCCTTGATACCCTCGGCGTTGAGCTTAGGCGCCACCACAAAGAGACGTCCAGGATCCACACGTTCGGCCAGCGCCACATGCACGGCGTTGGCGCGGCGCTGGGCGAGTTCTCGCAGGTCCGCATCCGTCACCTGCACGTTGGTTTCCATCAGCTTGCGCATTTCTTCCGGTGGCAGCGATTTCGCCAGGCCGATCATGTTGCGCGGCTTCGGGAACTTGGCGGCCTTGTAGGCACGCTCCAGGTACTTGTTCTCTTCTTCCGGTTTGACGGTGGTGTCGGCCTCTGCGGCATCGCCGGCGTCCTTGAGTTTCTGCTCGCGAATCTGGCGGTTCACCGCTTCGCGGCGCAGGCCGTCACGGTCGAATTCCGGGTCGACGCGGCCGACAATGTCGAGTTTGAGCGCCGGGCGGTCCTTGAGCGCGGTCGCCAACTTGTCCAGCTTTGCGATCGACGCCGGGCCGATGACCGACGTGCCCGGATCGAACTCGATATAGCCGAGTTCTTCACCACCGGCACCGCCGAAGGCGCTGGCCAGCAGCGAGAACGGTGCTGTCACCGCACGCACGATCAGGTTGACTAGTGCACGTATGACGATGCCGCCGACGCTGAACTGCGGATCATCGAGCGAGCCCGACACCGGCAAGTGCACGTCGATCTCACCGCGCGAGTTCTTGAGCAGCGCCACCGCCAGTCGCACGGGCAGGTTGGTCGCATCCTTGCTCTCCACGCGATCGCCGAAAGTGAGTTGATCGATGAAGATGTGGTTGTCCGCGGTCAGCTTCTTCTGGTCCAGCAGGTAGTGCAGATCCATCGTCAGCTTGCCCTTGGTGATCGGGTAGCCGGCGTACTTGGCGGAGTAGGGCGTCAGGTTGGTCAGTTCCACGCCGTCGGCCTTGGCTGACAGGTCAACAAAGGCGGTGGGTGCGAGCGGGTTGATCTTGCCGTGGATGTCGACTGGCGCAGTGCCGTCGACACTGCCGCGCAAGGCCACGTCGGCGGGTGGCTGGTTAGCGGCCGTGCTGATGGTGCCTATCGAGCCGCCAATGGCCGTCAGGTTGGCGGTGTAGTTGGGTTTGACGAAGTTGTCGGTAAAGCGGATGTTGCCGTCTTGCAGCGTGATGGCATCGATGCGCAAATCGGCACCACCAGACTTGGGTGCCGTGGCTGCCACGGCCGACGCAGGTGCGGCCACCGGTGCTGAGGCGGCAGCTACGGCCACCGGCGCACTGACGACGGGGGCGGCAGCAGGGGCCGAAGCCGAGGCGGGCTGCGCCTGCGTGAGCGAGCGGCGCTCCTCATCCGACTGCACGCGGATGTCCTGCAGGTTCAGGCGCCCGTTCGGGTTGATGATGATCCGCGCATAGAACGTCGACAGCGCCACCGCACCCACCCGCACACGCGGCGTATTGCCGTCGTAGTTGGCCTGGATGCGGTTGAGTGCCAGCGAGCGCCAGCGCAGGAAGTCGTCAGAAGTCACACGATCCTGCAAGCGCACGTTGCCCAGCGTCGCGTTGCCCTGGTAGCTGACCGTCAGCGCCTTGCCCTGGTTGAGCACCAGGCGGCCGTCCATTGTCAGCAGCGCGCTGGTGATGGCTGCATTCAACGTCTTGTCGATGTATGGATCGAAGCCCGCCAGCGACAGATTCTGCGTGTTCACGCGCAGGTCGGCCTTGAGCGGCTGCGGCACCACGTCGCCGCGCACATCCAGTTTGCCCTTGCTGCCCAGCCCGGCGCCAATCTGCACGTTGACCGGCTTACCGAGATCAGTCGATGCGTTTTGCACGACCACGTTCAGCGGTTCAACGCGCACCTTCACCGGGTGTGAGTTGGTCTGGTCTTCAAAGCCGACCGCGCCGTTGTCCAGCTTGAACGTCTGTACGGTCACGGCCCAGGGCTTCTCGGCCGGTGCACTCGGTTTGGACTTGGCCGCGGCAGCGGCGGGTTTAGCGGCGGCGGGTGGTGCGCCGTCGAGCAGCGTCAGCGTGGTCGCACCGTCCTTCTTGCGCAGCGCATCGAGTTGCAGGCCATCCGCACGCACTTCGTTCAGGGCGATCGTACGGGCTGCCAGGTCGAAGCTTTTCACGTCGGCGCGCAGCAGCTTGGCGCGCAGCGCCGTGTCCTTGCCCGCGGGTGGCGCCATCGACAGATCCGCCAGGCTGGCCGTCAGCGGTTCTGCGCGCACGTTGAACTTGTCGGCGCCGAAGTCGAGCGCGACCTTGCCTTCCGCCGACAGCGCACCGTTTTGCAATTGCGGTGCGCCTGCCTGGCGTAGATACGGCCCGATGCCGACCAGCTTCACGCCGTCGAGCTTCAGTTCCAACTCGCCATTGCTTTTCTCCAGCGAGGTGTTGCCTTTGAGGTTGAGCGTGCCGCCTTGAGACAGCTTGGTCCCCACGTCAAACGTGATCGGGCCCCCCAACGTGCGTACGGCCACGTCGCCATGCAGGTCTTCCAGCGCGAGGTCCGCCGCCGGCTGTGTGGTGGCATCGCGCCAGTGCACGGTGCTGTTGGCCAACTGCAGTTTGCTGATGACAACGTCCAGAGGTTTCGGGTTGGCAGTGGGCTCCGGTGCGGCAGGCTTGGCCTCCGCCGGTGCTGGCTTGCCGCCCAGTTGCGCGAAGTTGATCGACCCATCGGCAGCACGCACTGCATCCACGCGTACGCCGTCGAGCGTCAGTGCGTCCAGGTGGAATACGTTGTCTAGCGGGCGCACGTCGGTCAGCGTTGCGCGCACCTGTTTGGCGGCCACCAGCGGAGCCTTCTTGGCGTCGGTTACTTCCAGGTTGTCGAGGCCGGCGGTCCCGTGCACGCGCAGCACCGGAGCGCCGGTTTTCGGCTTCTGGAAGTCGATCGTCAGGTCGGTCGTCAGTTTGCCCTGCGGCACGGCCACCGGCAGCGGGCCGGGCACATAGCCGAGGTAGCGGGGCAGTTCCAGACCGTCGAGCTTGATGTTCAAGTTCGATTCCAGTGAATCGGCAAACGGCTTGGTCTGACCCGTGAAGTGGAGCGGAGCACCATCGATGCGCGCTGCCAGCAGGGGTTGCACGAAGATGTTCACGTCGGCCGGCAGGCTCGCCAGGAAGGGCACGCCGATCTGCAGGTTGTCCACCTTGTGCTGCGCGCCCAGCGGTTGATCGACAAACTCGATCGCGCCGTTGGTCAACTGCAGGTTGGCAAACACGAAGCGCGCCGGTTCGGTCGATTTCGGCTTGGGCGGGTTCTCCGGCGCAGTGAGCCTGTCGACGACATCGGAGAAGTTGAAGCGCTGTTCGGCGGTACGCACGATGTGCACGCGCGGCGCATCGATACGCAGTTCTTCGATGACGGGGGCACGGCGGAAGATCGAACTCCACGAGGCATTCACGTGGAGGTGGCCGACGTCCACGAATGGCGTCTTGCCGTCGCGCTCGGCGATGTGGAGCTGGTCGACATCGAGCCGCAGTGTGTACGGATTGATGCTGATCTTGCCGACCGTGACCGGCCGCTCCAGGACCTTGCTCAACTGCGTCTCGGCCAGGTGGTGCAGCAGCGGCGGTCCGCCCAGAGCACCCAGCAGGCCGAACATCACCAGGAAGATGAGTACACCCAACCCGATACGCTTGGTGCGCCGCGACGTACCAACCTGTGCGGCGCGTTGCCAGCCGGCTGTGCCGCGCACACGATCAAGCCGTGCGCGCCAGTCATTGGGCTTTGATTGCAGGTCGGGACGCGAGTCGGGGGAGGTGCTCATGCTGGTGTCGGTCCGGCCACGGTGTGGCGTACTTCGTCAGTCGGTTGACCGCCGCGTTCCGTGCGGAAGGCGGCGGTCCTGAAAGGTGCCTGGCGTCGGCCCTGGCGCCGCGCTTATGTGCGTTGCGATGCGAGCAGCAGCGGAATCAGCTCGGCGGCGTTGGCGATCAACGCATCTGCGCGCCATTCCGAGGGCGGCGGCCCATTACCACAATAGCCGTAACTGGCAGCAATAGTAGGCATGCCGGCGGCACGGCCGGCTTCGATGTCGCGTACGTCGTCGCCCACGTAGACGATCTGCCGCGCATCCACGCCGATGGATTCGGCCGCATGCAACAGCGGGGCAGGGTGGGGCTTGGCGTGTGGCGTCGTATCCCCGGCGACAACGCATGCCGGCGGCACCGGAAACGTCAGCTGGGCCACCAAGGGCACGGTCAGCCGGCCCGCCTTGTTGGTGACGATGCCCCAGGGGATGCCCGCGCGGCCGAGTTCAGCCAGCACGTCTGCCATGCCTGGGAACAGCGCCGTGCGCACGCAGATCTCTGCCTCGTAGTTGGCGAGGAAGGCCAATCGCAGCGATTCGAATTCCACATCCTCCGGCCCGATGCCGAAGGCCACGCCGAGCAGCCCGCGCGCGCCATGTGAGGCGACGGGGCGCAGTGCCTCGTAGGCCAGCGGCTCCAGGCCGCGGTCCGTGCGCACCTTGTTGGCTGCGGCCGCCAAGTCTGGCGCAGTGTCGGCCAGCGTGCCGTCAAGGTCGAACAGCACCGCGCCCAGCGGAGCCGGAAATTTGCCCGCTGTCATGCGTTGCCCGGACGACGCGTGGCCATCAGATAGTTGACGCTGGTGTCTTGGGTCAGGGTGTAGCGCCCGGTGACCGGGTTGTATTCCAGCCCACGCATCTGCTCAGGCTGCAAACCTGCCAGGCGTGCGAACGAGGCAAGCTCCGACGGGCGGATGAACTTGGCGTAGTCATGCGTGCCGCGCGGCAGCATGTTCAGCACGTATTCCGCGCCGATTACCGCCAGCAGGTAGGCCTTGGCATTGCGATGGATGGTCGAAAAGAACACGTGACCGCCCGGTTTGACCAAGGTCGCGCAAGCGCGCACAACCGACGACGGATCGGGCACATGTTCGAGCATCTCCATGCAAGTCACGACGTCGTAACTGCTGGGCTCACGTGCTGCGAGCGCTTCTGCTGCGATCTCTTCATAATCGACGGCAACGCCCGCTTCCAGACTGTGCAGATCGGCAACCCGCAATGCTTTGCGTGACAGATCAATGCCTTTGACGTTCGCCCCAGCACGCGCCATGCTTTCAGATAGGATGCCGCCGCCGCAACCAATGTCGACAACGCGCTTGCCCGCCAGCGGCGCGATGGATTGAATCCAGTCGAGGCGCAGCGGATTGATTTCGTGCAGGGGTTTGAACTCGCTGTTCGGGTCCCACCACCGGTGGGCGAGTTCGCTGAATTTTTCGAGTTCGCCGGGATCGGCGTTCGCGTGAGTGGTAGTCATGTTGCGCTGCGCCTGGGCATAACGGCTAGGTGAGGAAATGTACCAAAAAGCGCCGTCTCGACCAAATCAGGCGCGCCGGAAAAAAGGTTTCACATTGAAACAAAGGTGAACGAACGCGCATGCGTTTTCTCCAATCGACACCTTCCTTCAAGGAGAGATCAATGAAATCCAAACGAATTCTGGCGGGGCTCGGTGTTGTGGGCTTGACGGTGCTGGCGGGCTGCGCCGCACCGGGGTACGGTGGTGGATATGGTGGCGGCTACGGTGGTGGCGGTGGGTATGCGCCGCCCCCAGCATACGGCGGTCAGCCACAACAGCAGCCGGGCGCATTGTACGGCCGGGTCGAATCGATCCAGCCGATGCAAGCACCGGTTAACAGCCCGGGCATCCTGGGCACGATCATCGGCGGTGTGGCGGGCGGTATCCTGGGTCACCAAGTTGGCGGCGGTACAGGCAACACGGTGGCGACGATCGGCGGTGCTGCACTTGGCGCCTATGCGGGTAACCAAGTTGAGCAGCGTGCAGCTGCGGGCGGACAAACCGTGTACCGCATCAGCGTGCGTCTGGACGATGGCCGTGTCGCTACCGTCACGCAGCAAAACCCGAACAACCTGCGCGTGGGTGATCGCGCCATGGTCGCCAACGACCAGGCAACGCCATCTTACTAATAGAGAAGGGCGAGCGGGGTTCCGGACCTTGGAGCATGAAAAGGCGGGGGCATGAGCGTCACCGCTTTTTTGCTGCCTTGGTCATCCGCAGATCGATAAGCCAGCCAAGCTGAACGCTAGGTGTGCAGGCAAAAAAAAAGCCCAGCTTTCGCTGGGCTTTTTCCTTCGGTCGAAACCGAATTACTTGCGCGTGCCGACCACTTCAACGTCAACGCGGCGGTTCGGTTGCTGGCAGGCGATTTGTGCCTTGCGAGCGCCCTTGCACGACTTCGGATCAACCTTCAGCTGGCGCTTGCCCTTGCCTTCCGTGTAAACACGGTTGGCTTCGATGCCCTTGCTGACCAGGTAGCCCTTGACGGCTTCAGCACGACGGACCGACAGGCGGTCGTTGTACTTGTCCGAGCCGAACGAGTCGGTGTGGCCAACGGCGATCACGACTTCCAGGTTGATGCCTTGCAGCTTCGAGACCAGGTCGTCCAGCTTAGCCTTGCCTTCCGGCTTCAGCACAGCCTTGTCGAAGTCGAACAGCGTGTCAGCAGCGAACGTAACCTTCTCGCTCGACACAACCGGAGCAGCCGGGGTAGCCGGAGCGGCCGTCGGAGCAGCTGCCGGAGCCAGAGCGCCGTCGCACTGAGCGTTGGCAGTTGCCGGCGTCCAGAAGCCATTGCGCCAGCACAGTTCGTTCGTGCCGTTCTTCCAGACCCACTCGCTCGTGCCGTTACCCCAGTTGTCGTTGACGGCCTTCTTTTCGTAGGGCACCGACTGAGCGTAAGCGGACGCAGCCATGGCTACCGCAGCTGCAGCGAACGCGAGCTTGGCAAATTTTTTCATATTTCTCCTCTCAGGATGAGATCACCGCAGAAGACTGCGAGCAGATGGGACGAAAACAAGTCATACATTCTTCGGAGTATAACATTCTCGGTGTGGTGAAGGCTCCACTTCGAACAATGTCTGCCTCTTCGCTGGGGGATTGTGCCACAAGCACGCACTCCTAAAAAGCAAATATAAGCGATTCGAACGGGGCACCACGGCCTTGTGGTGTGTACGCAACAAGGCAGGAAACTGCTCGCAAACCCTTGTGGGGACTGGGTCGCGGGTTTTGTCCGACTTCGCAGGGAGCGTGCCCGAGGTTGAGGATGCGTCGCTCGCCCGCATGAGGGGAGGGGGCTTGCGGCATGGTAAAATGTTCTGTTATTCGCGCAACCGCAGTGCTTCGTAGTGATCGCTACGGGGCCTCTCACCGTTCGCCCAATGGATCAATTCGCCAAAGAGACACTCCCGGTATCGCTCGAAGAGGAAATGCGCAGTTCGTACCTCGCTTACGCCATGAGCGTGATCGTGGGCCGCGCCCTTCCAGATGTACGGGATGGTCTCAAGCCGGTGCATCGCCGTGCGCTGTATTCGATGCACGAACTGAACAACGACTGGAACCGTCCCTATAAGAAGTCCGCACGTATCGTCGGGGATGTGATCGGTAAGTATCACCCTCACGGCGACACTGCTGTATACGACACCATCGTGCGGATGGCGCAGGATTTCTCCCTGCGCTACATGCTGGTTGATGGCCAGGGCAACTTCGGCTCGGTCGACGGCGACAACGCCGCGGCGATGCGTTACACCGAAATCCGCCTGTCGAAGATCGCCCATGAACTGTTGGCCGACCTCGACAAGGAAACCGTCAATTTCGAGCCGAACTACGACGGCAGCGAAAGCGAGCCTTCGGTCCTGCCGGCGCGCATCCCGAACCTGCTGGTCAACGGTTCGTCCGGGATCGCGGTCGGTATGGCGACCAACATTCCGCCGCATAACCTGAATGAGATTGTCGACGGTTGCTTGCATCTGCTGAACAATCCGGAGGCAACGGTTGATGAGCTGATCGAGCTGATCCCGGCGCCGGATTTTCCGACGGCCGGCATCATCTACGGCATCTCGGGCGTGCGCGAGGGCTATCGCACCGGCCGTGGCCGCGTGGTGATGCGCGCCAAGACGCACTTTGAAGATATCGACCGTGGTCAGCGCCAGTCGATCATCGTCGACGAACTGCCCTATCAAGTTAACAAGCGCACGCTGCTTGAGCGCATTGCCGAGCTGGTAACGGAAAAGCGCATCGAGGGCATCTCCGACATCCGCGACGAGTCGGACAAGTCCGGCATGCGCGTGGTGATCGAACTCAAGCGTGGTGAAGTGCCGGAGGTTGTGCTCAACAACCTCTATAAGAATACGCAGCTGCAAGACACCTTCGGCATGAACATGGTGGCGCTGGTCGATGGCCAGCCGCGCCTGCTGAACCTGCGCCAGATGCTGGAGTGCTTCCTGCTGCACCGCCGCGAGGTGGTGACGCGCCGCACCGTGTTCGATCTGCGCAAGGCGCGCGAACGTGGCCACATTCTGGAAGGTCTGGCTGTCGCACTGGCCAACATCGACGAGTTCATCGCCATCATCAAGGCTGCGCCGACGCCGCCGGTTGCGAAGGCCGAGTTGATGAGCCGCAGTTGGGATTCGGGCCTGGTGCGCGAGATGTTGTCGCGTGCCGAGGGCGAAACCGCGGGTGGCCGCGACGCTTACCGTCCGGAAGGTTTGCTGCCGGCGTTCGGCATGCAGGGTGACGGCCTGTACAAGCTGTCGGACACGCAAGCGCAGGAAATCCTGCAGATGCGCCTGCAACGCCTCACCGGGCTGGAGCAGGACAAAATCGTCCAGGAATACCGCGAAGTGATGGCGCAGATCGCCGATCTGCTGGACATCCTGGCGCGTCCGGAGCGCATTACTGCCATCATCGTCGAGGAACTCACCGCCATCCGCGCGGAGTTTGGTGATGAGCGCCGCTCGCAGATCGAGCACAATGCAACCGAGTTGGATACAGAAGACCTCATTACGCCGCAAGATCTGGTGGTGACGTTGTCCCACAGCGGTTATATGAAGAGCCAGCCGATTTCCGAGTACCGTGCGCAGAAGCGTGGTGGTCGTGGCAAGCAGGCCGCAGCCACCAAGGAAGATGACTGGATCGACACGCTATTTGTCGCCAACACGCACGATTACATCCTCTGCTTCTCGAACCGTGGCCGTCTGTACTGGCTGAAGGTGTGGGAAGTGCCGGCGGGCAGCCGTAACTCGCGCGGCCGACCGATCGTCAATATGTTCCCGCTGTCGCCGGGCGAGAAGATCAACGTGATCCTGCCGGTCAAGCAGTTCGATGAGCAGCATTTCGTGTTCATGACCACCTCCAAGGGCACGGTTAAGAAGACGGCGCTGACCGATTTCTCGAACCCGCGCAAGGCCGGCATCATCGCTGTGGACCTGGATGAGGGAGACTTCCTGATCGGCGCTGCCATTACCGATGGTCAGCACGACGTGATGCTGTTCTCGGATGCAGGCAAGGCGGTTCGTTTTGATGAGAACGACGTGCGTCCGATGGGGCGCCAGGCGCGTGGCGTGCGCGGTATGAACCTGGAGGAGAACCAGCAGGTGATCGCCATGCTGGTGGCGCCGGCTGAAACCGAAACCGAAGGCGAGGGTGTGCAAGCGAGCGTCGGTAGCGTGTTGACCGCCACCGAAAACGGTTACGGCAAGCGTACTCCGATCTCGGAGTACACCCGTCACGGTCGCGGTACCAAAGGCATGATCGCCATCCAGACCTCCGAGCGGAACGGCAAGGTGGTGGCTGCCGCGCTGGTGGCGCCGGAAGACGAGATCATGCTGATCACCACCGGTGGCGTGCTGATCCGCACGCGTGTGGATGAGATCCGCGAAATGGGTCGAGCCACGCAAGGCGTCACGCTCATCAATGTGGGTGAGGGCAACAAGCTGTCCGGTCTGCAGCGTGTCGTGGAGTCCGACGCGGAAGGTGATGAAAGTGTGGAGGCGCCGGATTCCGCACCGGACGCCGATGCACAGTCGGATGACAGCGCCGAGTCATAATTGGAAACAACTTTTGCTTGCCGTTGCGCGCAGTTCTGGTCATGATGCCGGACCTGTGCGCGGCAAGGGCTGGAACTTATGCGTCACGCTCCGGCCTAAACGCAACGCTTATCTCAAGGGAGCAACAATGCACAAGAGTCTCAAACTCAAACATCTGATCGTGGTGGCTGGTTTCGCTCCGCTGTTTGCGTTCGCCCAAGCTGGCGGCGATGCAGACAAGACGGCTGCCATCAAGGAACTGCTGACGACGATGAATGTTGACGCAGCCATCAAGGGTCAGGGTGAAGTGCTGGAAAACGGCGCCAAGCAAGAAGCCCCGCTGGTGCTGGAGCAATCGCTGGTCGAGAACAAGTCGCTGAACGACAAGCAAAAGCAGGCTGCTGTCGACAAGCTGAAGAAGAACGGCGCCGTGCAGCGCATGACCGACGGCGCCGGCAAGGCGTTCGAAACGGATGCCTTCCGCAAGGATGCTCTGCAGGCTCACTACGATTCGCTGGGCAAGTACTACTCGACCCAGGAAATCAAGGATCTGACCACGTTCCTGAAAACGCCGAGCGGCCAGAAGTTCATGGCTAACCAAGGCAAGGCCATGCAGGAAGTGTGGGGCAACGTGATGCAGAAGTACGGTCCGCAAGTCGGCAAGGCAATGCGCGACATGGCTGACAAGGAAGTCGCTGCTGCAGCGAAGTAATTGAGCGCACTATCGACGATATAGGTGGACGAGCGGGGCGCAATCCCCGTCGCGCCGCCAGTTGGTAGATAATGGCTGTTTGGGTTCGCGCCCAGACAGCCATTTTTCTTTTGCCTCCCTCTCATGAGCCAAGCCGATCTCGCCATCCAAGCCAGCCAGGCACGTGTCTATAACTTTTCGGCAGGGCCAGCCGTGCTGCCGGCCGAGGTGCTGCAGCAGGCGGCGGAAGAGATGCTCTCCTGGCAGGGCAGCGGCATGAGCGTGATGGAGATGAGCCATCGCGGCCGCGAATTCGAAAGCATTCTTGCGCAGGCCTTTGCGGATTTGCGTGAACTGCTGGCGGTGCCGGATCACTACGAGATCCTGTTCCTGCAGGGCGGTGCGATTGCTGAAAACGCCATCGTTCCGCTGAACCTGATGCGCCGTCTATCCGTCGATGCGCCCAAGGCGGACTACGTTGTCACTGGCACGTGGTCGGTAAAGTCTCAGCAGGAAGCGCGCAAGTACGGTGAGGTGAACATCGCCGCCACCAGCGAGGCCGAGCGTTTCCACAAGATTCCGGACGTATCGAGCTGGAATCTCTCGGATGACGCGGCCTACGTGCACCTGTGCACGAACGAGACCATCGTCGGCGTGGAATACCAGGAGACGCCCGACGTCGGTCAAGCGCATGGGCGTGTGGTGGTGGCTGACGTGTCGAGCCACATTCTCTCCCGCCCGATCGACTGGGATGGCTATCAGGTTCTGTATGGTGGCGCGCAGAAGAACATCGGCCCCGCCGGCCTGACGATCGCCATCGTCCGCAAGGACTTGCTGGGCCATGCACACCCGCTGTGCCCGTCGGCATTCAACTGGCGCCTCGTGGCCGAGAACGGCTCGATGTACAACACACCGCCCACGTACGCGATCTACATCGCTGGGCTTGTGTTCCAGTGGATCAAGCGCCAGGGCGGTGTTGAAGCGCTGGAGACGCGAAACATCGTCAAGTCGAAGATGCTGTACGACTTTATCGACGCGAGCAGCTTCTACCGCAACGAAATCCATCCGACGAGCCGTTCGCGCATGAACGTACCCTTCTTCCTCAACGACGAGTCCCGCAACGAGGCGTTCCTCACGCAGGCGCGCGCGCGCGGGCTGGTGCAACTCAAGGGCCACAAGTCCGTGGGCGGCATGCGGGCGAGCATCTACAACGCGATGCCGCTGGAAGGTGTGGAAGCGCTGGTCGACTTCATGCGTGACTTTGAGCGGGCGTCCGCCTAAGGCATTCGCCCAACCACGGCAGAACATTGCGCGAAGCGCCTGCTTCGCGCGGCAATTTGCAATCCATTGCCGAACCCGATTCCTACAATGACCAGTCAGTCAGACGATACGAAGCAAAACAAGGACGCCGCACTGGCGGCGGAGTTGGCGCCGTTGCGCACGCAGATCGACGCCATTGATAACCAATTGCTCACGCTGCTCTCCGACCGCGCCAAGGTGGCGCAGGAAGTGGGCGAGGTAAAGAAGCGCTATTCGTCGCCTGCGTTCCGGCCGGACCGCGAGCTGCAGGTGATCCGCAAGATGCAGTCGAGCAATGCGGGTCCGCTACATGATGAGAGCATCGCTGCCATCTGGCGTGAGGTGATGTCTGCGTGTCGCGGCCTGGAGCAGGCGCTGCGCATCGGTTACCTGGGCCCGGCGGGCACGTTCTCGGAGCAGGCGGTGATCGCGCATTTCGGTCATGAGATCCAGCCGATGCCTTGTCCGAGCATTGACGAGGTGTTCCGTGCGGCGGAATCCGGCACGGTCGATTGCGGTGTGGTGCCGGTTGAGAATTCGACGGAGGGCGTGGTGTCGCGCACGCTCGATCTGTTCTTGCAGACATCGCTGAAGATCAGCGGTGAGATTGCGCTGCGTGTGCACCACAATCTGTTGCACAAGACTGGCGACATGTCGCAAGTGAAGGTGGTGCGCGCGCATGCGCAGGCGCTGGCGCAGTGCCAACGGTGGTTGAACACGAACTATCCGAACCTGCCACGCGAGGCCGTGTCGAGCAACGCCGAGGCTGCTCGTATGGCGGGTGAAGACGAAATGGTTGCCGCGCTGGCAAGTGTGCAGGCGGCCAACCGCTACGGCCTGCATGTGGTGCGCGCCAACGTCGAAGACGATCCGCATAACCGCACGCGTTTCGTCGTCATTGGCAACTATGAGACGGAGCCGAGCGGGCGTGATCAGACGTCGCTGATTCTGTCGGTGCCGAACGAGGCCGGCGCAGTCTACAAGCTGCTGGCGCCGCTCGCGGAGAACGGCGTGTCGATGTGCCGTTTCGAATCGCGTCCGGCGCGCAGCGGTGCGTGGGAGTACTACTTCTACGTCGATGTGGAAGGCCACCAGCGTGATCCGCAAGTAGCGCGCGCGCTGGAGAAGCTGCGTCATGACGCAGCGTATTTCAAAGTGCTGGGGTCCTACCCCTCGGCACGCTAACGGGGACGAGGCAAGCCAGCGCTGGTTTGCAGCGCTCCCGAGGGATTCAAAAGCGCGCCTCGCATGGGCGGGGCGCTGATACCAAAGGAGCACCCCATGTCTTTGCAGTTCGGCCCGGCGTATGTCCGCGCCATCGCCCCCTATGTGGCCGGCAAGCCGATTTCCGAAGTAGCACGCGAGTTCGGCTTGGATGCCGCGCGCATCGTCAAGCTGGCGTCGAATGAGAACCCGCTTGGTATGCCGCAATCAGCTAAAAGCGCGATGGCAGCCGCCATTGACGAGCTGGCGCGCTATCCGGATGCCAACGGCTTCAGCCTGAAGGCCGCACTGCATGCCAAGTTTGGCGTGCCCGAAGCGTGGATCACGCTGGGCAACGGCAGCAACGACATTCTCGAACTGGCGGCCCGCGCACTGGTGGAACCGGGGCAGGGCGTGATGTATGCGCAGTACTCATTTGCCGTGTATGCGCTGGCGGCTCAGGAAGTCGGTGCGCACGCCATTGAAGTGCCGGCTCGCGACTATGGCCACGACCTCGACGCGATGGCTGCGGCCATCACGCCGGACTCGCGTTTGATCTACATCGCTAATCCGAACAATCCGACTGGCACGTTCCTGTCGGCCAGTGAAATCGCTGCGTTTCTGGCCAAGGTGCCGCCGACCGCCGTGGTTGTGCTGGACGAGGCCTACAACGAATTCCTCAAGCCCGAACAGCAGTACGACTCGACGGCATGGGTGCGTCAGTATCCGAACCTGCTGGTGTCGCGCACGTTCTCAAAGGCCTATGGGCTGGCTGGCTTGCGGGTGGGCTACGGCATCGCACAACCGCAGTTGACCGATCTGCTTAACCGCATTCGCCAACCGTTCAATGTGAACAGCTTGGCGCAGGCCGCAGCGGTGGCCGCGCTCAATGATGCGGAATTCCTGCGCCAATCGGCTGAGCTGAACGCTGCGGGCTACGCGCAACTGACTGAAGCCTTCGATCGTCTCGGCCTGCAGTACGTGCCGTCGTCGGGCAACTTCGTGCTGGTGCGCGTGGGTAACGACAACAGTGCTGGTGCACGCGTGAACATTGCGTTGCTCAAGCAAGGGGTGATCGTGCGTCCGGTCAGCAACTACGGCCTGCCGCAATGGCTGCGCATCAGCATCGGGCTGCGCGAAGAGAACGCCACCTTCATCGAGGCGCTGGAAGTGGCGCTGGCGCAGGAAAAAGCCGCCGCGTAACTTCTGTTGCAACCGTTGCGGCACCCTGGTTCAGGCATCGGGCGCCGCGCACATCGGGCTACAATGCCGCTTTGCTTTTTTTCTGGCAGGGCGGTGTTGTGGCCTCTTCTTTTTCCAGTTCACGGTTGGTGATTGTCGGCGTCGGCCTGATTGGTGGTTCGTTGGCGCTGGCGTTGCGTCGCGCGGGTGTGGTCGGGCAGATCATTGGCGTCGGGCGTTCGGCCGCGTCGCTTGAAGCGGCGATTCGCCTGGGCGTGATCGATGAAGCGCTGCCGATGGAAGAAGCCGTGCGCGGCGCCGACATGGTGGTGCTGTGTGCACCCGTCGCGCAGACGTTACCGTTGCTGCTCGCCATGCAGCCGCACCTGGGCCCGGACACCATCGTCACGGATGCTGGCAGCACCAAGTCTGACGTCATCATGGCAGCCAAGACGGCGCTGGGTGATCAGGTCAGCCAGTTCGTGCCCGCGCACCCGATCGCTGGCCGTGAATTGAATGGCGTGGAGGCCGCACTGGCCGATCTCTACGTCGGCAAAAAGACCGTGCTGTGTCCGCTGCAGGAAAACCGTCGCGTTGATGTCGCTCGCGTGAAGGCGATGTGGGAGGTGGCGGGAGCGCACTGCCACATCATGTCTGCCGTGCAGCACGATGCTGTGTTCGCGGCTGTCAGCCACCTGCCGCACGTGCTGTCGTATGCGCTGGTTGCACAGATCATCAATGCCGAAGACGGCGCGCTCAAGCTCGACTTTGCCGGTGGCGGTTTCCGCGATTTCACGCGCATCGCCGCGTCGTCGCCCGAGATGTGGCGCGACATCTGCTTGTCGAACCGCGAAGCGCTGCTGCGCGAGTTGAACACCTACGAAGCCGTAATCGGCCGTCTGAGGACGATGATTGCCGAGCGCGATGGCGCCTCGCTTGAACGCGTGTTCCGCCGCGCGAGCGAGGCCCGTCTGGCTTGGCCGCAGCGCGTGGCGCCAACCACGCAACCCGAATAACGTTTTGTTTTGAACTGACTGGATTCATGGAACATCTCGACGTCGGTCCGCTGAAGACGGCGCGCGGCACCATCAAGCTGCCAGGCTCGAAGAGCATCTCCAACCGCGTGCTGCTGCTGGCCGCACTTGCGCAGGGCGAAACCGTTGTACGCGCGTTGCTCGACTCCGATGACACGCGCGTCATGCTGGACGCACTCGGCAAGCTGGGTGTCTCGGTTGAAGGTCTGGGCGACAACGCCTATCGCGTCACCGGCACCGGTGGCCGTTTCCCGAACAAGTCCGCAGATCTGTTCATGGGCAACGCCGGTACTGCCATCCGCCCGCTGACGGCCGCGCTGGCGCTGCAAGGCGGTGAGTACACACTGCACGGCGTGCCGCGCATGCACGAGCGGCCGATCGGCGATCTGGTCGACGGCCTGCGCCAGGTCGGCGCGCACATCGACTACACCGGCAACGAAGGCTATCCGCCGCTGGCGATTCATGCCGCGCCGGTCAAGATTGACGCGCCCATCCGCGTGCGCGGCGATGTGTCCAGCCAGTTCCTGACTGCGCTGCTGATGTCGCTGCCGCTGGTCGAGTCGGCTGGCAACGTCACCATTGAAGTGGTTGGCGAGCTGATCTCCAAGCCCTACATCGAGATCACGTTGAACCTGATGGCGCGCTTTGGCGTGCAGGTTGTGCGTGACGGTTGGGCATCGTTCACCGTGCCGACTGGCGTCGCGTATATGGCGCCAGGCGAGATTTTCGTCGAAGGCGATGCCTCGTCGGCGTCGTACTTCCTGGCCGCCGGCGCGCTTGGTGGTGGGCCGGTGCGCGTGGAGGGGGTTGGCATGTCCAGCATCCAGGGCGACGTCCGCTTTGCTGACGCGCTCAACCGCATGGGCGCCAACGTGATGGCGGGCGACAACTGGATCGAAGTACGCGGCGTCGAGCGCGACGACGGCAAGCTGCATGCGGTCGAGTTGGACTGCAACCACATCCCAGACGCGGCGATGACGCTGGCGGTGGCCGCGCTGTTTGCCGACGGCACTACCACGCTCACCAACATCGCAAGCTGGCGCGTCAAGGAAACCGACCGCCTGTCTGCCATGGCCACCGAACTGCGTAAGCTCGGCGCCGAAGTGGAAGAGGGCGCCGACTACATCCGTGTGACGCCCCCGTCGCAATGGACTTCGCCCGCTGGCGGCATCGATACCTACGACGACCACCGAATGGCGATGGCCTTCTCTCTGGCCGCGTTTGGCCCGGTGCCGGTGCGCATCAACGACCCGCGTTGCGTCGCCAAGACGTTCCCGGAATATTTCTCGGCGTTCGGCGGCATTACCGCTTGAAACGCAATTAACCACCAGCTACTTATCATGTCCGACGCCGCTGCTTCCACGCCGTATCCGGTCATCACCATCGACGGCCCCACTGCGTCCGGCAAGGGCACCGTCGCCCATCAGGTCGCTGACTTGCTTGGCTTTCACCTATTGGATAGCGGCTCCCTGTACCGCTTGGTGGCGCTCTCCAGCATGCGCGAGAACGTCGACGATCACGATGTGGAGAACCTCGTGCGCATCGCCAGCACCCTGGATGTGCGCTTCAAAGCCGATCACATCTGGCTCAACGGTGAAGATGTGAGCTTGGCGTTACGTCATGAGTCGGTCGGCAACCAGGCCTCGGCCATTGCCGTGCATGGGGCCGTGCGTGAGGCGTTGCATGCACGTCAGCGCGCTTTCCTGGAGGCACCCGGCCTCGTGGCCGATGGTCGCGACATGGGCACCGTGGTTTTTCCCGAAGCGGTGCTCAAGGTGTTCCTCACGGCAAGCGTGCAGGCACGCGCCGAGCGACGCTATAAACAATTGATTGCAAAGGGTTTTTCTGCTACAGTGGAAAGTCTTTCGCAGGACTTGGAGGCGCGTGATTTGCGGGATCGCACCCGCAGTGTCGCGCCGCTGTGTCCGGCGCAGGATGCGCGGCAACTGGATTCGTCCGATATGACGGTCGATGAGGTGGTCGCGCAGGTACTGGACTGGTACCGGCAGGTGCAGAGCGCCAACAAGGCGAACTGAATCGGTTGATCTGGTCCGATCGGTGCCGGTGGCATGTTGCCGCTGGCGGTTGTTCAACTCGTAACCCCGCATGCGCGTGTCTTCGCCCATTGAGCGAAAGCTATGCGAGGCATGTTCTGCGGATGCCTATTTTTTATGTCCCAAACTAACGAATCTTTTGCCGCCCTGTTCGAAGAGTCGATCGCCAAGTCCAATATGAAGGCTGGCGAAGTGATCTCTGCGGAAGTTGTGCGTATTGACCACAACTTCGTCGTTGTGAACGCGGGCCTGAAGTCCGAAGCATTTGTTCCGGTCGAAGAATTCCTGAACGACCAGGGCGAGCTGGAAGTGCAAGTCGGCGACTACGTTTCGGTCGCGATCGACGCACTGGAAAACGGCTACGGCGACACCATCCTGTCGCGCGACAAGGCCAAGCGCCTGGCTTCGTGGCTGAACCTTGAGAAGGCACTGGAATCCGGCGAGATCATCTCCGGTACCGTGACCGGCAAGGTGAAGGGCGGCCTGACCGTCATGGTCAACGGTATTCGTGCATTCCTCCCGGGTTCGCTCGTCGACGTACGTCCGATCAAGGACACCACGCCGTACGAAGGCAAGACCCTCGAATTCAAGGTCATCAAGCTGGACCGCAAGCGCAACAACGTTGTGCTGTCGCGCCGTGCCGTGGTTGAAGCCACGCTGGGCGAAGAGCGTCAGAAGCTGATGGAAACGCTCAAGGAAGGCGCGATCGTCAACGGTATCGTCAAGAACATCACCGACTACGGCGCGTTCGTGGATCTGGGTGGCATCGACGGTCTGCTGCACATCACCGACCTGGCATGGCGTCGCGTGCGTCACCCGAGCGAAGTGCTGTCGGTTGGCCAGGAAATCACCGCCAAGATCCTCAAGTTCGACCAAGAGAAGAACCGCGTCTCGCTGGGCGTGAAGCAACTGGGCGAAGATCCGTGGGTCGGCATCTCGCGCCGTTACCCGCAAGGCACCCGCCTGTTCGGCAAGGTGACCAACCTGACCGACTACGGCGCGTTCGTTGAGATCGAAGCCGGCATCGAAGGCCTGGTGCACGTGTCCGAAATGGACTGGACCAACAAGAACGTGGCTCCGTCCAAGGTTGTCCAGCTGGGCGACGAAGTGGAAGTCATGGTCCTGGATATCGACGAAGACAAGCGTCGTATCAGCCTGGGCATGAAGCAGTGCAAGGCCAACCCGTGGGACGACTTCGGCCGTAACCACAAGAAGGGCGACAAGCTGTCGGGTCAGATCAAGTCGATCACCGACTTCGGCGTGTTCATCGGTCTGCCGGGCGGCATCGACGGCCTGGTGCACCTGTCGGACCTGTCGTGGCAAGAGACTGGCGAAGAAGCTGTTCGCAAGTACAAGAAGGGCGACGAAGTGGAAGCCGTCGTGCTGGCCATCGACATCGACAAGGAACGCATCTCGCTGGGTATCAAGCAGCTGTCGGGCGATCCGTTCAACAACTTCGTGTCGACCAACGACAAGGGTTCGATCGTGAATGTCACGATCAAGACCGTTGATCCGAAGGGTGCCGTGGTGCAGCTGGCTGACGACGTGGAAGGCTACCTGCGTGCCTCGGAAATCTCGAGCGACCGCGTGGAAGATGCCCGCAACGTGCTGAAGGAAGGCGAAACGATGACCGCGATGATCGTCAACATCGATCGCAAGTCGCGCAACATCAACGTTTCGATCAAGGCCAAGGACAGCGCCGACCAACAAGAAGCGATGCAGAAGTTCTCGGCAGATACTGGCACCGCCGGTACGACGAACCTCGGCGCGCTGCTGAAGGCGAAGCTGAACGAAACCAACCAGTAAGCATCTACCGGGTCGACCCTATCAAGACGGCGAGGACGCGCGCACGATGCCCATGACCAAGTCCGAACTCGTGGAAAAGCTTGCCGCCCGCTTTCCGCAGCTGTTGCTGCGGGACGCGGACATCGCGGTCAAGACGATTCTGGATGCGATGTCCGACGCCTTGGCGGACGGCCACCGCATCGAGATCCGTGGATTCGGCAGTTTCGGCCTGAATCGCCGTCCGCCGCGCGTCGGTCGCAACCCCAAGTCTGGCGAGAAGGTGCTGGTGCCCGAAAAGCGGGTGCCCCACTTCAAGGCGGGTAAGGAGTTGCGTGAGCGAGTCGACCGCAGCTTGGCGCAACAAGGTGAACCTTCTTCGGAGGGTGAGCCAGCTGTGTCGCTGATGGCTGTCAAGGCAGCGCGGCAGGCTGAGTGCAATCGCCAGACGGCCGGTTTTTCGGCGGATACGGTGGTGCCGCTGGCCATGTCACGCTAAGCCTAGGTTGTAGAAGGTCGTTTCAGAAGCGCCCCGGTTTTACCGGGGCGTTTTCTATTGTGGCGATGGCTTTTCGCGCAGCCCTTGGCGTGGCTGGCCATCATATGAATCCGCTACAATGCGGCTCAATCCGGCAATCGAGTGCTGCCCAGTCTCACTGGATTGCGCCGCCGTTTGTTTCCGCGCTGTTTGTTACTGAGTCTGCATGAAATTTCTCGTCTGGGTCATCCGCATCCTGTTGTTCGTGCTGCTCTTTGCGCTGGCATTGCACAACACGGCGGAAGTCTCGCTGGTGTTGCCGTTTGGCGTGGCTTGGCATGCGCCGTTGATTCTGATCGCGCTGGCATTCTTCGTGGCTGGGATCCTGCTCACCATGCTGGCGATGACGCCGCGTGTGGTGCGCCATCGCTTTACCGCCAGCCGCCTGCGGCGCCAGATTGGGCGCATGAAGAAGGCGGAAGAGGTGGCCGAGCCCACTGCGCCCGTCGTTGCTGATTCCCCTTATCACGTTCCCGGCCCCAAGGTCTGACGCATGGACTTCGATCTCTGGTGGCTGTTGGCCATCCCGCTGGTGTTTGGCTTGGGCTGGGTCGCTGCGCGACTCGACGCCCGCCAGTTGCGCACCGAACAGTCGTCGCTGCCGCGCTCTTATTTCAAGGGGCTGAATTTCCTGCTCAATGAGCAGCCGGACAAGGCTATCGATGCCTTCATCGAGGTTGCCCGCCTTGACCCGGAAACCACCGAATTGCACTTTGCGCTCGGCAGCCTGTTCCGCCGCCGCGGCGAGACCGAGCGTGCCATCCGTGTGCACCAGAACCTCGTCAACCGCCCTGATCTACCGGCCAACGAGCGCGATCACGCGTTGTATGAACTCGGCCAGGATTTCCTGCGCGCTGGCCTGCTGGACCGCGCGGAAGAGTCCCTGCGGATGCTGATGGAAGGCACGTTTGCCGAGCCTGCCAAGCGCGTACTGCTAGAGCTGTACGAGGTCGAAAAAGAATGGCGCAAGGCCATCGATGCAGCGCGCGAACTGCAGACCCTTCAGGGTAAGGATTACGCCGTCCAGATCGCGCAGTTCTGCTGTGAGTTGGCGCAGGAGTCTCTGCAGCGCAAGGATGTTCCGATCGCCATTGAGTGGCTCGAACGCGCGCTGCAGGAGAACCCGAAGAATGTGCGCGCCACCATCCAACTGGGCGATGTGGCGCAAGGGCAGGGCGATACCGAAGGCGCAATCAAGCGCTGGCGCAGTATCGAACAGCAGAATCCAGCATTCCTGCCGCTGGTGGCCGAGCGGCTGATGAAGGCGTATACCCAACTTGGCCGTGCCGCAGAAGGGCTGGCGTGGCTGCGCTCCAAGATGGACGCGCGCCTGGGCCCGGAACTGCTCGATACGGTCTACAAGTATGAATTGGACGTACACGGTATCGACGATGCCGTGGCACTGATGCGTGATCAGATCCGCCGTCAACCGTCGCTGATGGCGCTCACGCGGCTGGTGGAGGCCGAGGCGACGCGCGCTTCCGAGGCGGTTGGTCATGAGGCGCCCGCCACGGCAGATGTGGCAGAGAGTGCGCTGGCCGATCCGGTCGAGGATGGCAGCAACGCAGACATCCAGCGTGCACAGGATCTGGGTGCCATTCGAGATCTCTTGCAAAGTCGCACACGCAACCTGGCGCGCTATACGTGCCAGGAATGCGGTTTCCGCGCGCGCCTGTTCTATTGGCAGTGCCCTGGCTGCAACCGCTGGGAAACCTACTCACCGCGCCGCACCGAGACGCTTGGCGGCAGCGGCGGGGCCAGTATGTAATTCAGTCCGGCGCGGTTGGTTGTCCATCGCGCCGGCGCTTTTCTAATCTTTGAAGTGTTCGTATGAAAATCACCATCATCGGTAGCGGTTATGTCGGTCTGGTCACCGGCGCGTGTCTGGCGGAGCTGGGCAACGATGTGTTCTGCCTCGACGTCGACCAGAAGAAGATCGACCTGCTCAACGCCGGCGGCGTGCCCATCTACGAACCGGGGCTCAAGGAGCTGATCGAGCGCAACCGCGCGGCCGGCCGCATCCAGTTTTCGACTGACGTGGCAGCCAGCGTCGCGCACGGTGATGTGCAGTTCATCGCCGTGGGTACGCCGCCGGATGAAGATGGCTCGGCGGACCTGAAATACGTACTGGCCGCTGCACGCAACATCGCCCAGCACATGAACGGCTTCAAGGTGATCGTCGACAAGTCGACCGTGCCTGTTGGCACCGGCGACAAGGTGCGCGCTGCCGTTGCCGAAGTATTGGCCACGCGCGGCAAGTCCGATGTCGGCTTCTCGGTGGTGTCGAACCCCGAGTTCCTGAAGGAGGGCGCCGCGGTGGACGACTTCATGCGCCCGGACCGCATCGTGCTCGGCACCTATGCCGACAACGATGGCCAGCGCGCCAAGGCGATGATGCGCACGCTCTACGCGCCGTTCAACCGCAACCACGAACGCACCTTCTACATGGATGTGCGCTCGGCGGAATTCACCAAGTACGCCGCCAACTCGATGCTGGCCACGCGTATCTCGTTCATGAATGAGATGGCCAACCTCGCCGACAAGGTGGGCGCTGATATCGAACTCGTGCGCCTGGGCATTGGCTCCGACCCACGCATCGGTTACAGCTTCCTCTACGCCGGTACCGGCTACGGGGGCTCGTGTTTCCCGAAGGATGTGCAGGCGCTGGTGCGCACTGCGCAGGAGTACGGTCAGACGCTGCACGTGCTGGAGGCCGTCGAGGCCGTCAACGACAAGCAGAAGGAAGTGCTGGTCGGCAAGATTGAAGACCGCATGGGTGCAGACCTGACGGGGCGCACGTTTGCCATCTGGGGCTTGGCTTTCAAGCCGAATACCGATGACATGCGCGAAGCGCCGAGCCGTATCCTGATCGCTTCGCTGCTCTCACGCGGCGCACGTGTGCAGGTGTATGACCCGGTCGCCATGGAAGAGGCGCGTCACGCACTGGCGCTCGATCTTTCTGCCGAACAGCTGGAACGCGTGACATTCTGCGCTGGTCAGATGGACGCGCTCAAGGACGCCGATGCGCTGGTCATCGTGACCGAGTGGAAGGCGTTCCGCAGCCCGGACTTCAACGCTGTGAAGGCACTGTTGAAGACGCCAATGGTGTTCGACGGCCGTAACCTGTTCGAGCCGCAAGCCATGCGCGATGCGGGCTTTGAATACCAGGCCATCGGGCGCTCCACCCAATCGTAATCACGTTGCCGCGACCCTCGGCCGCTGCCGACGCCAGACCCATGACTGCTCTCGCTTCAGAACAGATCAACGCCGCCCGCATTCTCGTGGTGGGCGACATGATGCTCGACCGCTACTGGTTTGGCGACGTTGAACGGATTTCGCCCGAAGCACCGGTGCCCGTCGTGCAGATCAAGCGCTCGGACGAGCGCTTGGGTGGCGCAGCCAACGTGGCGCGCAATGCCGCTGCGCTCGGAGCGCAGGTGGGCATGCTGGGCGTGATTGGCGACGATGAACCCGGCCGCAGCATTGAAACACTGCTCGGTGAGAGCCGGGTTACGGGCCACCTGCATCGCGATCCGGCCGTCAATACGACGATCAAGCTGCGTGTGCTGGCGCGTCAGCAGCAGTTGATCCGTGTCGATTTCGAGAACCCGCCTACGCACGAAGTGCTGATGTCGGTGCTCGATCGTTTCGGCACGCTGGTGCCGCAGCATGACGTGGTGGTCTTGTCCGACTACGGCAAAGGCGGCCTCACGCATGTGGGCAAGATGATCGAAGCGTCGCGTCAAGCTGGCCGCCGCGTGCTGGTCGACCCGAAGGGTGACGATTATTCGCGCTACAAAGGCGCGACCATGATCACGCCCAATCGCGCCGAGATGCGCCAGGTGGTCGGCTCGTGGAAGTCGGAGCAGGATTTGACGATCCGTGCACAGAACCTGCGCCGCGAGCTGCAGCTCGAAGCGCTGCTGCTGACACGCTCGGAAGAGGGCATGACGCTGTACACCGAGCACGAAGTGCTGCACGTGTCGGCCCAGGCACGTGAGGTGTACGACGTGTCGGGTGCGGGCGACACCGTGATCGCCACGCTGGCCACGATGCTGGGTGCTGGCGCCAGCCTCAAGGAAGCCGTGCAGTACGCCAACCGCGCGGGCAGCATCGTGGTCGGCAAGCTGGGCACGGCCGTTGTGACTTACGCAGAACTCTTCAACTGATCAACTGATCCACCGATCATGACCATCATCGTCACCGGCGCGGCCGGCTTTATCGGCGCCAATATCGTCAAGGGCCTGAACGCACGCGGCGAGACCGACATCATCGCCGTCGACAATCTCACGCGCGCCGACAAGTTCAAGAACATCGTCGACTGCCAGATCAGCGATTACCTAGACAAGACCGAATTTGTCGAGCGCTTTGCGCGCGGCGATTTCGGCAAAGTTCGTGCGATCTTCCATGAGGGCGCCTGCTCCGACACCATGGAGACCGATGGCCGCTACATGATGGACAACAACTACCGCTACACGCTGGCGGTGATGCGTGCGTGCCTGGATCAGGGCGTGCAGTTCCTCTACGCCTCGTCGGCGGCTACGTATGGTGCGTCGGAAACCTTCCGCGAAGCGCCGGAGTTCGAGCGTCCGCTCAATGTGTACGGCTACTCCAAGCTGCTGTTCGATCAGGTCGTGCGCCGCGTTATGCCGACGGCACTCTCGCAGATTGTCGGCTTCCGTTACTTCAACGTGTACGGCCCACGCGAGCAGCACAAGGGTCGCATGGCCTCGGTCGCGTTTCACAACTTCAACCAGTTCCGCGCGGAAGGCACCGTCAAGCTGTTTGGCGAGTACAACGGCTACCCGCAGGGTGGCCAGATGCGCGACTTCGTGTCGGTGGAAGACGTGGTGAAGGTCAACCTGTTCTTCTTCGACAACCCTGACAAGTCGGGCATCTTCAATCTGGGCACTGGCCGTGCGCAGCCGTTCAACGACATCGCCACGACGGTGGTGAACACGCTGCGCGGCGCAGAAGGCAAACCGGTGCTTTCCACCGAGGAACTGGCGCAGGAAGGTTTGATTGAATACGTGAAGTTCCCGGATGCGTTGCGCGGCAAGTATCAGTGCTTCACGCAGGCCGATCAGTCGCGTCTGCGTGCAGCGGGTTACACGGCGCCGTTCCTGACGGTACAGGAAGGCGTGGAGCGCTACTGCCAGTGGTTGCTGAAGCAGCCTGCGTGATCACCAGTAATCAGACAGCGCGTGACTTTTTGTTTGCGCGCCACAGCGTCCTGGTGATGGTCCTTAAGATGCGTTGAAACCGCCACACGATGTGGCGGTTTTTTCATCTCTGAACCCAAGAATCAGGAGGAGCACATGCTGAAGAAATTGTTGGCCGTTGCGTTGATGTCGCTGTCCATGCTGTCGGCCGCGTGGGCGTCGGTGGATGTGAACACCGCGGATCATGCCGGGCTGGAGACGTTGTCCGGCATTGGCCCGAAGCGTTCCAAGGCCATCATTGAAGAGCGCACCAAGAATGGTCCGTACAAGGATGCCGCCGACTTCAAGTCTCGCGTATCCGGCATCGGCGACAAGACGCTCGCCAAGCTCGAAAATGAAGGGCTGACGTTCGGCGCGCCCGCGCCCGCACCGGCTGCAGCCAAGAAAGACGGCAAGGACGCCAAGAAGAAGTAAGCGCCTTGATCGGTTCTCCCGCGACGCCCCGCCCATGCGGGGCGTTTTGCCATGTGCCGGGCATGGCCTTCGGACCACAGACAGGCTGCATTACAATGGTCCGATTCCCTTTCCCCACGCATCATGGCTTATCTCACCATTGAAGACACCATCGGCAACACGCCTTTGGTTCAGCTCCAACGCATTCCAGGCGAAGGCAATGCGCGACGCGGCAACGTTATCCTCGGCAAGCTAGAAGGCAACAACCCGGCTGGCTCGGTCAAGGATCGCCCCGCGCTGTCCATGATCAGGCATGCTGAGACGCGCGGCCGCATCAAGCCGGGCGACACGCTTATCGAGGCGACTTCGGGCAACACCGGCATCGCACTGGCAATGGCGGCGGCCATTCGTGGCTACAAGATGGTGCTGATCATGCCGGAGGATCTCTCGGTGGAGCGCCGCCAGAGCATGGCTGCCTATGGCGCAGAGATCATCCTTACCCCCGTCAAAGGCGGTATGGAATATGCGCGTGATCTGGCCGACGCGATGGAAAAGGAAGGCAAGGGCGTCATTCTCGACCAGTTCGCCAACCCGGATAACCCGCTGGCGCACTACGAGACCACCGGCCCCGAGCTGTGGCGTGACACGGAAGGCCGCATCACGCATTTCGTCTCGGCGATGGGCACGACGGGCACCATCACCGGAGTTTCACGTTTTCTGAAAGAGAAGAACCCGGCCATCCAGATCATCGGCGCGCAGCCGGCCGAAGGCTCGCGCATTCCGGGCATCCGCAAATGGCCGGAAGCCTACATGCCGAAGATCTATGACCCGAAATACATCGACCGCACCGAACCCGTGAGCCAGTCCGACGCCGAGCACATGGCGCGTCGCATGGCACGTGAAGAGGGCATCTTTTGCGGTATCTCGGCGGCCGGTGCATTGTGCGTGGCACTGCGGATCGCCGAAGAAGTCGAGAATGCGACCATCGTGTTCGTGGTGTGCGATCGGGGCGATCGCTACCTGTCGACAGGCGTGTTCCCCGCCTGATCGGGAGCGTGCAGCGATGACGATGCGAATGACACGCATGCGGGCTTGGGCTGTGCCCGTCGTGCTGGCGCTGGCCGGATGGCTCAGCCCTGCACTGGCTGCTGATGCTGAACCGGACGCTGCGGTGCGGGCCGTGGCGGACCAGTATTACCTCGACGCGGGTCGCGACGTGGGCTCGATGTTGAGGCTCCACGACGATGGCGGATTCGAGTGGCGCTGGGTGTCCAGCGTAGACAAGCATGCCGAGGGCATCTGGAAGTTCGACGGTGAGACCATCGTGCTGCAGGCCTACACGCCCGGTAAGCCGACGTTCTACCTGTTCCGTGACGAAGAGCTTGTCCGCGCAAAGCCTGCGGAAGCCGGCACTTGGCTGGCGATCGTAGGGCTACCCGGCAAAGGACCGATGGCGGACGTGGAAGTCCAGTTCGAAGCGCGCTCAGGCAAGACCGTCACCCAAGTCACCCTGCCCAACGGCGACGCCCAGATCGACATGCCTGCCACGGAGGTGTGGGCGCGTGCGGGTTTGCGCCGCAAGGGCACCAGCGATGCCTGGCAATGGTTCGATATTCCGCCGCAGCGCGCCGAGGCTCGGCTGGCTGGGTTTGCCGTCGACAATATCGAACAGCTTGGGCGGGCGCCGTTCGAGCAGATGCGGCTGGTGCGCCAGGGGCGGAACCTGGCCGTGATACGTATCGACGACAAGGTCCTCGACCCTGCGTCGAGCGACACGCGCATGGTGTATCTGCCGCGCTGGAAATAGCTGGTACCGGCGGTTCACTTAACAAAAAAGCGCGGCCGAAGCTGCGCTTTTTCTTTGTGCGAACGCTGATGATCAGCCGCGCATGGCTTGACGAACGGCCTGGCCCAGTTCGTACACCGCTGCGGCATAGAAGAAGCTGCGGTTGTAGCGCGTGAGCACGTAGAAGTTGCGCAGGCCAACGCGGTACTCAGTTGACTGGCCGGGCGTGGGCAGGTCGACCACCAGCACCTCAGTTTCCTGCTCGCGCGTGGCATCCACGCCGGGCGCGAGCGCCAGGCCGGCGCGTGTGAGCTTGGACAGCGTCATGCGCGGATACGGCTGCCCGTCGGCTGCGGCGGCGGCAATGCCCTGGCTGTCGGTATCGCTGGCGATGTTCCACATGACCGGGCGGTTCGGCTCCCAACCGTGCATCTGCAGAAAGTGCGCGACGCTGCCGATGGCATCCACCGCGCTGTTGCGCAGGTCGATGTGGCCATCATGGTCGTAGTCGACGGCGTACTCGCGAATGCTCGTCGGCATGAACTGCGGAATACCCACCGCGCCCGCATACGACCCCAGTACCGAGAATGCATCCGTGCCGGTGTCGCGGCACCAGATCAGGTAGTCCTTGAGCTGGTTGCGGAACATCGTGCTGCGGTCTTGGCGATTGGGCGTGTCGGGGTAATCGAAGGCCAGCGTGGACAGCGCATCCATCACGCGGAAGTTGCCCATGTCGCGGCCGTAGATGGTTTCCACGCCCAGGATGCCGACGATCACGTCAGCCGGCACGCCAAACTCGCTTTCGGCGCGGCGCAGCGTGTCGCCATATTGCTGCCAGAACTGCACGCCCGCGTTGATGCGGATGGGCTCGATGAAGCGGCCACGGTACGCTGTCCAGCTCCGGCGTGCAGGCGTGGCGGGCGGCAGGATCAGGCGTGCCACCGTAGCGGAATAGGCGGTGCCGGCAAACAGGGCATCGAGCGAGGCGCGGTCGAAGTTGTACTGGCCGACCAGTTCGTTGACGAAGGCTTGCGTTTGGGGGTTGTTACGGTAGCGGTCCGGGTCGATCTCTTCTTCATGCACCGCGACGCGGCGCTTTGGGGACTTGGTTGCCTTCTTGGCCGCCAGTGACAGACCGGGGAAGGACAGCGCGGAGAGCGCGGCGCCCGCTACCAGGGCGCGCAATACGGGACGACGGGAAGAAGGCGATTGGCTCATGGGCAGGCTTTCAACGGGATCGGGGCATTGTAGCGGATGGCTCTGCCGGATCGACTCGTCCTGCGACTTGACGCCGCCGTGCTAACGTAGCGGCTGGAGATACATGCACTGAATAAGCCCCAACGGGCATACAAGACGAACATGGCGACCGGCCTCTACACGCATCCCGAATTCCTCAAGCACGAGATGGGGTATCACCATCCCGAGTGCCCGGACCGTCTGCGCGCGATCGAAGATCAACTGATCGCCAGCCGCATCGAAGACCTGCTTGTGCCTTGCGAGGCACCACCTGCGACGGAGGTGCAACTGTGTCGCGTGCACCGGCCTGAATATTTGCGCGAGCTGGTCGCCAACGTGCCGATTGCCGGCTACACGCCAATCGACCCTGACACCTCGATGAACCCGCACACCTACATGGCCGCCGTGCTGGCCGCGGGTGCGGCGGTGGATGCGACTGACAAGGTCATCGCCGGCGAGCTGGAGAACGCCTTCTGCAGCGTGCGCCCGCCCGGCCATCACGCCGAGCCAGGCCGTGCGATGGGCTTCTGCTTCTTCAACAACGTGGCGGTGGCTGCGCGGCATGCGTTGGAGTACCACGGGCTGCAGCGCGTGGCCATCGTCGACTTTGACGTGCACCACGGCAACGGCACCGAGGCAGCGTTTCGCGACGAGCCGCGCGTGCTGATGTGCAGCATCTTCCAGCACCCGTTCTATCCGTACTCCGGCACCGAGGTGGTGGCGGCCAACATGGTCAACATTCCGTTGCCGGCGTACACCAATGGCCTGACCGTGCGCGAGGTGGTGGAAACGATCTGGCTGCCGCGCCTGGAGGCATTCCGGCCGGAGATGCTGTTCATCTCTGCCGGTTTCGATGCACATCGGGAAGACGACCTCGGCCAGATGGGCCTGGTTGAGGCGGATTACGCCTGGATGACGCAGCAACTTATGCAGGTGGCGCGCACCCATGCCAAGGGCCGCATCGTGAGTTGCCTGGAGGGCGGCTACAACCTCAGCGCGCTAGGCCGCAGCGTGGTGGCGCACGTCAAGGCGCTCGCTGAGCTTTAGGCGTCATATGGCGACAAATCGCCTGCAAAATTCGAAAAAGTAATAAAGACATCGTTAAAGAATCGTTCCTCGCATGTAAGGCCTGCCTTACACTAGCGCCTCATTCCAACGATAAAAGAGACGGCAACCGCGCTGGAGCCTGTGAGGCTTGGCGAGTTGCCGTTTTTGTATGCAACACATGATTGAACTCAAGGGGATCTCGCAGCACTTCCGGGGGGCGGGCGGCAATGACGTCCACGCGCTGCGTGACGTTGACCTGACCATCGACCGCGGCGAGATCTTCGGCATCATTGGCCGCAGCGGCGCGGGCAAGAGCACGCTGGTGCGCGTCATCAACCTGCTGAACAAGCCGACCTCTGGCACCGTCACGGTGGCGGGCCAGGAACTCACCGCACTCAATGCCGACGGGCTGCGCCAGGCGCGCCGCAAGATCGGCATGATCTTCCAGCACTTCAACCTGCTGTCGTCGCGCACGGTGTATGACAACGTGGCGCTGCCGCTGGAACTGGCTGGCACGTCGCGCGAGCGTATCCGCGAGATCGTGCTGCCGCTGCTGGACCTCGTTGGCCTGGCCGCGCACAAGGATCGCTATCCGGCGCAGATTTCCGGTGGCCAGAAACAGCGTGTCGGCATTGCCCGCGCACTGGCCAGCCAGCCGGATGTGCTGCTCTCGGACGAAGCCACCTCCGCGCTGGACCCGGAGACCACGCGTTCGATTCTCGACCTGCTGCGCAAGATCAACCGCGAGCTGGGTCTGACCATCGTGCTGATCACGCACCAGATGGAAGTCATCAAGCAGGTGTGCGACCGCGTGGCGGTGCTCGACGCCGGCCGCGTGGTGGAGCTTGGCCGCGTGATCGACGTGTTCCTGCAGCCGCATCACGACGTGACGCGCGCGCTGATCGGCGAGGTCATCTCGCAAGAGCTGCCGCCTTCGGTGCTGGCGCGTGTGGAAAGCCGCCTGGTTGCCCGCGAGCACGGCGGACGCGACCACCTGTTCCGACTCGCCTTTACCGGCGAAGGCGTGGACCAGCCCGTGCTGGCGCAAGCTGTCCGCACGTATGGGTTCGACTTCAACATCCTGCACGGCCACATCGACGAAATTCAGGGCCAGGCCTTCGGCTCGCTGGCGATTTTGGCCACGGGCGACACGGCTGATATCAACAACGCAATGCACTTCCTGCGCGAGCAAGGCGTGGTGGTCGAGGAGATCAATCATGTGGTCTGACCTGACCGATCTGTTCCTGCCGGCCTTCTGGGAAACGCTCGCCATGGTGGGCGTTTCCGGCGGTATCGGTGCACTGTTCGGCGTGCCGCTGGGCGTGCTGCTGTATCTGACGACCACGGGCGGCGTGCTGTCGGCACCGGTGTTCAATCGCGTGGCCGGCCTTGTCGTCAACGCTGTGCGTTCGGTGCCGTTCATCATCCTGCTGGTGGCGGTGATTCCGTTCACGCGCCTGCTGGCAGGCTCGTCCATCGGCACGGCGGCGGCGATTGTGCCACTGACGATCGCGGCCATCCCCTTTGTTGCGCGTCTGGTGGAAACCGCGCTGCGCGAAGTGGACCGCGGCCTGATCGAAGCCGCGCAATCGATGGGGGCGACCACCGGACAGCTCGTCTATAAGGTGCTGCTGCCCGAGGCCATGCCCGGCATCCTGGCGGGTTTGACGATCACCTTCGTCAGCCTGGTCGGTTACTCAGCCATGGCCGGTACCATCGGCGGCGGCGGCCTGGGCGACCTGGGCATCCGCTACGGTTATCAGCGCTATGAATCGGACATCATGCTGGCGGTCGTCGTCATCCTGATCGTCTTCGTGCAGGCGGTGCAATCGACGGGCGATTGGCTCGTGCGCCGCTTGAGCCATCGCTAAACAATCACAGACTCATCTACGAGGGAATGCAATGAATCGTCGTCAACTGCTGCAATGGTCCGCGAGCCTGGGCGCCGCATTGGCACTGGTCGCAGGCAGCGCCCTGGCACAAAGCAAGCCGATCAAGATCGGCGTGACCGCCGGCCCGCACGCCGAGATCATGGAAGAAGTGAAGAAGGTTGCCGAGAAGGACGGCCTGAAGCTCCAGATCGTCGAATTCAACGATTACATCCAGCCGAATGCCGCCCTGGCTGCCGGTGACCTGGATGCCAACAGCTACCAGCACCAGCCGTATCTGGACGACCAGATTGCCACGCGCGGCTACAAGTTCGTGAGCGTCGGCCAGACCATCACGTTCCCGATGGGCATCTACTCGAAGAAGATCAAGTCGCTCAAGGAGTTGAAGGACGGTGCACGCTTCGGCCTGCCGAACGATCCGACCAACGGCGGTCGCGCACTGTTGCTGCTGCAGGCACAAGGCGTGATCAAGCTCAAGCCGAACGCGGGTTTCAAGGCCTTGCCGCGCGATGTGGCCGAGAACCCAAAGAAGCTGAAGTTCATCGAGCTGGACGCCGCGCAACTGCCGCGCTCGCTGGATGACTTGGACGCCGCCGCCGTCAACGGTAACTATGCCGAGAAGGCTGGCCTGGACCCGACCAAGGACGGCATCGCCATCGAAGCCGCCAAGGGCCCGTACGCCAACGTGATCGCCATCCGTGCCGCCGACAAGAACCAACCCTGGGTTGCCAAGCTCGTGAAGGCGTATCATTCCGACGCGGTGAAGTCCTTCGTCAAGACGAAGTACAAAGACGCTGTGATCGTGGCGTGGTAAGCACGTTGACACACGGTTAGAGGGTTTTCCCCAACAAATTGCCGGACGTTTGACTGGTGTCCGGCAATTTTTCACGGTTAAAATAGCACGACCGTTCGGAAATTTAACGCGAGCGACCGACCGCCCTTATAATGGCCGGCGTCTTGTAACAAATGTCTTATTAATGAGTGGAGTGAGCGCATGAAAGTCCTGGTCGCAGTCAAGCGCGTGATCGATTACAACGTGAAGGTTCGCGTGAAGACGGACGGTAGCGGTGTCGATCTTGCCAACGTCAAGATGAGCATGAACCCGTTCGACGAAATCGCCGTGGAAGAGGCGGTGCGTTTGAAAGAAGCGGGCGTTGCCACCGAAGTGATCGCCGTGTCGTGCGGCGTGACGCAGTGCCAGGAAACCCTGCGCACCGCCATGGCCATCGGTGCCGACCGTGGCATCCTGGTTGAAACCAACGAAGAACTGCAGCCGCTGGCTGTCGCCAAGCTGCTCAAGGCACTGGTCGACAAGGAGCAGCCGCAGCTGATCATCCTGGGCAAGCAAGCCATTGATGACGACGCCAACCAGACCGGCCAGATGCTGGCGGCGCTGGCCGGCCTGCCGCAAGCCACGTTTGCCTCGAAGGTGGTCGTGGCCGATGGCAAGGCATCCGTCACGCGTGAAGTGGACGGTGGTCTGGAAACCCTGTCGGTCAAGCTGCCGGCCGTGGTTACCACCGACCTGCGCCTGAACGAGCCGCGCTACGTGACGCTGCCGAACATCATGAAGGCCAAGAAGAAGCAACTCGACACGGTCAAGCCGGAAGACCTGGGTGTGGACGTGGCACCGCGCCTGAAGACGCTGAAGGTGGTTGAGCCCGCCAAGCGCAGCGCTGGCGTGATGGTGCCCGACGTGGCCACGCTGGTCGCCAAGCTCAAGACCGAAGCGAAGGTGCTGTAAGCAGTCTCCTGACTGCACGCAACTTCAAGCACACCGAACAGGCAGATCAAGATGACCGCACTCGTTATTGCTGAACACGACAACCAATCCATCAAGGCCGCGACGCTGAACACCGTGACGGCAGCCGCTCAATGCGGCGGCGAAGTCCACGTGCTGGTGGCTGGCGCTGGCTGCGGCGCCGCCGCCCAGGCTGCCGCGCAGATCGCCGGCGTTGCCAAGGTGCTGGTGGCCGACGCACCCCAGTTTGCCGATGGTCTGGCCGAGAACGTCGCCGAACAGGCCCTGGCCATCGCCGGCAACTACAGCCACATCCTGGCGCCCGCCACCGCCTACGGCAAGAACATCCTGCCGCGCGTGGCCGCCAAGCTGGACGTGGCCCAACTGTCCGACATCACCAAGGTCGACAGCCCTGACACCTTCGAGCGCCCGATCTACGCCGGCAACGCGATTGCCACCGTGCAATCGGCCGACAAGGTGAAGGTGATCACCGTGCGCGGCACGGCGTTCGACCCGGCTGCTGCGACCGGCGGTTCGGCTGCAACAGAGAACCTGACCGCCGTGGCGGATGCCGGCATCTCGCAATTCGTCTCGCGCGAAGTGACGAAGAGCGACCGCCCGGAACTGACCGCCGCCAAGATCATCGTGTCGGGTGGCCGTGGCGTAGGCTCGGGCGAGAACTACACCAAGGTGCTGACCCCGCTGGCGGACAAGCTGGGCGCCGCACTGGGGGCCTCGCGTGCCGCGGTGGACGCCGGCTTCGTACCGAACGACTATCAGGTTGGCCAGACCGGCAAGATCGTCGCGCCGCAGCTGTACATCGCCGTCGGTATTTCGGGCGCGATCCAGCACTTGGCCGGCATGAAGGACTCCAAGGTGATCGTTGCGATCAACAAGGATCCGGAAGCGCCGATCTTCCAGGTGGCTGACTACGGCCTCGTGGGCGACCTGAACACCGTGGTGCCGGAGCTGGTGACCGCACTGGGCTGATTGCACCGTGCAGCGCGCATCGTCTGACGCGCGCTGCAATGAACGCCCCACGCAAAGCCGTTTCCGACCTTGTTTGGAAGCGGCTTTTTTATACGCGAGCGCCATCAGGAGAGTGCATCACGATGCCGGTGACGCACTCCCCTGATCGCGCTTAACGAAGGATTGGAGAGAGACATGACCTATCAAGCCCCCGTCAAGGACATGCTGTTCGTAATGAACGAACTGGCCGGCCTGGACAACGTGGCCAAGCTGCCCGGCTTCGAAGACGCAACCGCCGACACTGCGCAAGCCGTGTTGGAAGAGAGCGCGCGCTTTACCGGTGAAGTCGTCGCGCCGCTCAACGTGGAAGGTGACCGCAACCCGAGCAGCTGGAAGGACGGCGTCGTGACGGCTACGCCCGGTTTCAAGGAGGCCTTCGCGCAGTTCGGCCAGGGTGGCTGGCAAGGCGTGCAGCACCCGGTGGAATACGGCGGTCAGGGCCTGCCCAAGCTGATCGCCACGGCATGCATCGAAATGCTGAACGCGGCCAACCTGTCGTTCGCGCTGTGCCCGCTGCTGACTGACGGGGCTATTGAGGCGCTGCTCACCGCCGGCACCGAAGAGCAGAAGCAACTGTTCGTACCCAAGCTCATCTCCGGCGAGTGGACCGGCACGATGAACCTGACCGAGCCGCAGGCCGGCTCCGACCTGGCACTCGTGCGCACGCGCGCCGAGCCGGTGGGCGATGGCACGTTCAAAATCTTCGGTACGAAGATCTTCATCACCTGGGGTGAACACGACATGGCCGAGAACATCGTCCACCTCGTGCTGGCACGTACGCCGGGTGCGCCGGAAGGTGTGAAGGGCATCTCGCTGTTCGTGGTGCCGAAGTTCCTCGTCAATGCAGATGGTTCGCTGGGTGCGCGCAACGATGCGCATTGCGTGTCGATCGAGCACAAGCTCGGCATCAAGGCGAGCCCGACGGCCGTGCTGCAATTTGGCGACAACGGTGGCGCCATCGGCACACTGGTCGGCGAAGAAAACCGAGGCCTTGAGTACATGTTCATCATGATGAACGCCGCGCGCTATGCGGTGGGCATGCAGGGCATCGGCGTGTCGGAGCGTGCGTATCAGAAGGCCGTGGCCTATGCGCGCGAGCGCGTGCAGAGCCGCCCGGTGGATGGCTCGGCGGCCCGCGCGGTGCCGATCATTCATCACCCAGACGTCAAGCGCATGCTGTTGACGATGCGCGCGATGACCGAAGGCGCCCGCGCGCTGGCCTATGTGGCTGCCGCCGCGTGCGATGCCGGCCACCATGCTGCCGATGACGCTGCGCGCAAGCAGAACGAAGCGTTGTATGAATTCCTTGTGCCGATCGTGAAGGGCTGGAGCACCGAGATGTCGATCGACGTGACGAGCCTGGGCGTGCAGGTGCACGGTGGCATGGGCTTCATTGAAGAGACCGGCGCCGCGCAGTACTACCGCGATGCGCGCATCCTGCCGATCTACGAAGGCACCACGGCCATTCAGGCAAACGACCTGATCGGCCGCAAGACGGTACGTGATGGCGGCGCTGTGGCGCTGGGCATCTGCGCCGAGATCGCCAAGGTGGAGGCTGCACTGGCAGCGAAGGGCGGTGCGCATTGCGAAGCGATGCGTGCACGTCTGGCGGCAGGCCGCGAGGCAATGGAATCGGTGGTGCGCTTCGTGGTGGCGCAGACCAAGGCGCAACCGAACGCCGTGTTCGCGGGCAGCGTGCCGTATCTGCGTCTGTGCGGCATCGTGCTATCGGGCTGGCAGATGGCGCGTGCGCTGCTGGTGGCCATCGATCGCGAGAGCGAAGACCCGAACTTCTATGGCGCGAAGATCGCCACGGCTCGGGTGTTTGCCGACGTGCTGCTCACCCAGGCGCCGGGCATTGCGCAGAGCGTGCTGACCGGCGGCGAGACCATTGGTGCGGTGCCGGAAGCGCAGTTCTAAGCGGCGCTTGCGGGCATGAAAAAAGGGAGGCTTCGGCCTCCCTTTTCGTTGGCGCGCTGATGATCAAACCGGCGCGATCGCCAGGTGCAGCGGTTGATCCGGTCGCAACGTAACGTTCATCACGGGGCGCGGTGCTTGCATGTTGTCTGGCGGCAACAACGTGAGGCGCTGCAGCAACATCGCGGCAATGACCGTCATCTCAGACATGGCCAGATGCTGCCCGAGGCAGACACGCGGGCCGGTGCCAAAGGGTAGATAGGCGCCGCGTGGCACTTCCGGTGCATCTGCGGCAAAACGTTCAGGGCGAAAGGCCTGCGGCTCCGGAAACCAGCGCGGGTCGTGGTGCATCAACTGCACCGGAACCAGGAACATGGTGCGCGCTGGCAATTGCCACGCACCCAGGGTGATGGGCTGCGTGCTCCGGCGGCTGACGAGCAATGGGGCGGCGGGGTAGAGGCGCAGCGTCTCCTTGATTGTCTGCGTGAGGTAGGGCAGCGAGGTGAGCGTATCGGCGTCGGGTGCGCGACCTTGCAGTGCGTGCTGGACTTCTTCGCGTGCAAGGGCCTGCGCAGCCGGGTTCGACGCCATGCACCAGGCCCACCAGATCAGGGTGGCTGCAGTGGTTTCGTGCCCCGCCAGGAACGCGGTCATGCATTCGTCGCGCACGGCGTGCAGCGGCCACGCTGTTGCGTCGTCTCGATGGAGCTGCAGCAGGCGGGTCAGCAAATCGTCGGGCCAGGCATCTTGCGGTAAGGCCAATCGTGTTTGTACGTGGCGATCGATCAAGCCGTGCAGTTCCATGAGGGCATGCCTCTTTGCGCGCTTCCAGGGCGCCCAGTCCGGCCAGCTTGCGGGCCAGTAGAACTCGGCGTTGGCGGCGGCCCCGACGACACGGATGGCTTGCTCTGCAATGCGGGCCTCTTCGCCGATTTCGCTGGAGAACATCATCCGCGTGATGACGTCCATGGCCAGCGACGTGATCGCACTTTCCATCGGAAAGCGAGCGTCGCGTTTTGGCCATTGCGCGAGCGCTTTATCAGTGGCTGCGGCAATGGTGGGCACAAAGGCCTGGACGGCCTTGGGGGAGAAGCTCGGCTGCAGGGCGTGCCGCTTGCCACGCCAGGCCTCTCCCTCGGCGATCAGCACACTCCGGCCATGCAACTGCGCAAACACGCGGATGCCGCGCTCCCAGCGGACGAGCGCATCGTGGTGCGTCACCAGCAGTTCACGCGCGAGCGTCGGGTCGGTCACGACGATTTCATGTTCGGGCCAGAAACGCAGATGCACAACGTCACCGAACTCGCGTTGCCAGGCTGCCAGCGTCCCCAGCAAATCGCGCGACATGCGGGCGAGCAGGCTCCAGCCGGTCAGGCCGACAGGGGGGCCTGGGGGCCATACGCCGAGCGGATGGGCAGATGGGGCAGACGGCGCTGGCGATGATGTCTTCCCGTGGTACGGGCATTGGCTGGACGAGGTCGGATTCACGTGTGATCTCCGGGTGCGCGGGTGTGTTTGAGCATGCCTGGCATTGTTCGCCTGCCGACGTGACCTGTCTTGAACGCAAACGACATCGACACCGGTCTGGCGTCTGCCTATACTGCGCCGCCATGTCCTCCCAATTCGAGTGCCCGGACCCTCTCGCACGAGCGCCGCGTGTCATGCCCGATAGCCGCGTACCGGGCACGCGCCTGCATCTCGCACCGCCTGCTTTGCAGGGCGCCATTGTGGCCATTCTCTGCCGCGACACGCGTGCCTTTGCACTGACCGATGCGCAGCGCCTGACCCATTTCCCCGCCTCACCGATGGTGTCGCTGTCCTGGTTTCAGGACTTCGAGGCGGGACTTGTCGAGCGCACCGATGGCGGCCCGCAATGGCGACCGTTTGGTGCGCAGGTCGTGCTCTCAGGTAGTCAGTCCCTGCCCACGGTGAGTTGGGCACCGATTACCGGGCGTGGCGGCATGATCTGCTTGACGGCGGATGTTGCGCAGACCTTGTTTGGCGTTGACCTAGCTGTGGTCGCAGACCGTTTCGTTGACGCCCATGCGGTACTGGGCACCGTATGGCAGCCGTTGTTGGATGCATTGCTCGACACCCACGACGATGCGGATGTGCTGGCCGTACTGGAGCAGCATCTTGTCGCGCGCTGGCACGCGCTTCAGGGGCCGGACACGGTGGTGTCGTCGCTGCGCAGGGCTGGCCGTCATTGGGTGGAGCGGCTGGGTTGGCAGGCCCACGAGTGGCGTCGAACCCATAGTCCGCGCCAAGTGGAGCGCCGTATCAAGACATTCAGCGGACGGTCCTTGCGGGAATGGCAGTCGCTGGTGAAAAGCGAAGGGGCGTACTTTGCGGCGATGGACCGGCACGCGGCAGGCCTGCCGTTCGATTGGGCTGCATTGGCGCAGGATGAGGGCTTTGCCGATCAGGCGCATCTGAGCCGCACGGCCAAGCGCATCACGGGTTTTTCGCCGAGCGAGTTTGTCGAACGCTTTGTTGAAGACGAAGCGTTCTGGGCGTACCGATTGTGGGTTTGATCTAACCAAAGCACCGCGGAGGCGCACGCAACATGGACGACATTTCTATCATCGGGCAATACGAAGATGCGCTTCGGGCCGCCATGCTCGCCAACGACATCGCAGCACTCGCGGAACTGCTGGACGATGACCTCGTGTTCACCGGCCCCGATGGGCGGGTGCTCTCGAAGGCAGACGATCTATTGGCCCATCGAGAGAAGCTGTTGCGATTGGACCGGCTGGACATCCGCGAAACGCAGACCCATCGCATCGGAGAGATGATCCTGACCACCACGCAGGCGGCACTGGCGGGGCACTTTGGATTGATGGCGTTCGACGGTGTGTTCGCCTACACGCGGCTGTGGAAGCAATCTGGTGGGCGCTGGAGAGTTGTGGCGGGACATGGCGCCAAGATTGGATAAACAAAAAAGGGAGGCTTCGGCCTCCCTTTCTGATGGTTGCGGTGCCTGGCGATCAGGCCAGCGCAGGCTTGGTCGCAGGCATCGGCGCGCCGCCCAGGTAGCGATACACCGACAGATCATCTGCGCGGATGGCAGGCGAGCGGCCCGACACCAGATCCGACAGCAGCTTGCCCGAGCCGCACGCCATGGTCCAACCCAGCGTGCCGTGGCCAGTGTTGAGCCACAGGCCACGCACCGGTGTCTGGCCGACGATCGGCGTGCCGTCCGGCGTCATCGGGCGCAGGCCGGTCCAGAACGACGCGCGCGACACATCGCCCGCACCTGGGAAGAGATCGTTGACGACGAACTCCAGCGTGTTGCGCTTGCCCGAGTCCAGGCGCTTGTCGTAACCGACGATCTGCGCCATGCCGCCCACGCGGATGCGGTCGTCAAAGCGGGTGACGGCCACCTTGTAGGTTTCGTCCAGGATGGTGGAGACGGGGCTCTTGGCCGCGTCCGTCATTGGTACGGTGATCGAGAAGCCCTTGAGCGGGTACACCGGCACGTTCACCAGGTTTTTCAGGAACGGCGTGCTGTAGCTGCCCAGCGCCACGACCACGAGGTCGGCTTCAACCGGCTGACCATCGACCAGCGCGCCGCGCACGGCGTCGTTCTTGAAGATCAGGCTGTTGATGGTGCTGTTGAAACGGAAGCGCACGCCCAACTGCTCGGCCATCGCGGCCAGGCGCGTGGTGAAGAGCTGGCAATCGCCTGTTTCGTCATTGGGTAGGCGCAAGCCACCGGCCAGCTTGTGGCGGGTCGAGGCCAGGCCTGGTTCACTGCGCACGAGGTCTTCGCGCGAAAGCAGTTCGTAGGGCACGCCGGCGCGCTCGAGCACGGCGATGTCGTTCGCGGCGCCGTCGAGCTGTTGCTGGGTGCGGAAGATTTGCAGCGTGCCTTGCTGGCGGCCTTCATAGGCGATGCTGGTGTCGGCGCGCAACTCGCGGATGCAGTCGCGGCTGTACTCAGCCAGGCGAACCATGCGCTCCTTGTTTTGCGCATAGCTGGCGGCATCACAGTTGCGCAGCATCTGCCACATCCACTTGAGCTGGAAGAGGGTGCCGTCAGGGCGGATCGTCAGCGGCGCGTGCTTCTGGAACATCCACTTGATGGCCTTGAGCGGCACGCCCGGCGCGGCCCAAGGCGATGCGTAGCCCGGCGAGATCTGTCCGGCATTGGCAAAACTCGTCTCCAGCGCCGGACCGGCTTCACGGTCGACGACAGTGACCTCATGGCCGGCGCGGGCCAGGTAATAGGCGCTTGTCACGCCGATCACGCCACTGCCAAGAACGAGCACGCGCATGGTGATACTCCCCGGAGATGCATTTACGATAGATGCCGCTATCGTATTCGTACCTATCCAGTCATTGTTTCTGTATATTTTCAGGAAACAGGAACAATTTCGATTTTGGGGTGTTTTTCACCATGCGAACCCAGCGCAAGCCCGTCCGGGCCCTCGACAAGCTTGATCGCCGCATCCTCGACCTGCTGCAAAAGGACGGGCGGCTCTCCATGAAGGAGCTGTCCGAGGCGGTTGGGCTGACCATCACGCCGTGCATCGAGCGCGTCAAACGCCTGGAGCGCGAGGGCTTCATCCTTGGCTACTACGCACGCCTGAACCCGGCCATGCTGGGTGCTTCGCTGCTGGTGTTTGTGGAGATCAGCCTGGGCAGCAAAGCCGGCAACATGTTCGAGCAGTTCCGGCGCGAGGTGCTGCGTATCCCGGAGGTGCTGGAGTGCCACCTCGTCTCTGGCGATTTCGATTACCTCATCAAGGCGCGTATCCGCGAGATGGGCGAGTACCGGCGCCTGCTGGGCGATATCCTGTTGCAGCTCCCGGGCGCGGTGCAGTCCAAGAGCTACATCGTGATGGAGGAGATCAAGGAGACGCTTGCCATCGACGTGACCGAAGAGGGCGGGTGACGTAGCGCTGTCACGGAAGCGACTTACGCTGGGCGGCACCCTCACCACTCAACGCCAACCTGCGGAGCCGCCATGTCCGACCAGCCGATCTTCAAGCCGACCCGCCGCACGCTCATCAAGGGTCTTGTTTCTGCCAGCGGCACTGCGCTGCTCGGCGCTCGCATGGCTGACGTACTGGCACAGGGCGTTGCGCCCGCCGCAGTCACTTCCGAACGCCTGCGCCCACAACTGCCCGGCGGCGTGATGAGCGGCGACATCACTGCCAACAGCGCCATCGTCTGGAGCCGTACCGATCGCCCGGCGCGCATGATCGTTGAATATTCGACCGATGCCGCCTTCAAGAAAGTCGTGCGCCGCGTTGGTCCGACGGCCATCGAAACCAGCGGACTGACCGCGCGCGTCGATCTCACCGGCTTGCCTACCGGTGCGAACCTGTTCTACCGCGTCCGCTTCCAGGATCTCGTGCACGAGAAAGCGTTCAGCGAACCCGTCGTCGGCCGTTTCCGTACCGCGCCTGTGCATGCGAATCGCCCGATCTGCTTCGTGTTCTCCGGCGACGAAGCCGGCCAGGGCTGGGGCATCAACGAGCGCTTCGGCGGCTACCGCCTATACGAAGCCATGCGCCGTGAGTCGCCGGATTTCTTCATCCACTCCGGTGACCAGATCTATGCCGATGGCCCGATCGAAGCCGAAGTGAAGCTGCCCGACGGTTCACTGTGGACCAACCTTGTCACCGAAGCCAAGTCGCATGTCGCGCAAACGCTCGACGACTACCGCGGCGCCTTCGCCTACAACCAGCTCGACAAGAACAAGCGCGCGTTTTCCGCCGAGGTGCCGTTCCTGGTGCAGTGGGACGACCACGAAGTGCGCAACAACTGGTACCCCGGCCAGCAGATCGGCCCGGAAGAAAAGCGCTATCAGGAGCGCAGCGCATCGGTGCTGGCCGCGCGCGCAAAGCAGGCGATGTTCGAGTACAACCCGTTCCGCTTCAACCCGGTTGACCCGGAGCAGATCTATCGCGCATTCCAGTACGGCCCGCTGCTCGACGTGTTCATGCTGGACGAGCGCAGCTACCGCGGCCGCAACTCGCCCAACCGCCAGACCACGCTGGATGCCGATTCCGCCTTCCTCGGCCCGAAGCAGACGGCGTGGCTCAAGCAATCGCTCAAGCAATCGAAGGCGACGTGGAAGGTGATTGCGAGCGACATGCCGATCTCGCTGGTGGTGCCTGACCTGAACCCTGATGTGCCAAAGGGTACCTACGAAGCGTGGGCGAATGCGGATGACGGCGCGCCGTCCGGCCGTGAGCTGGAACTGGCCGAGATCCTGCGCTTTATCAAGCAAGAGAACATCCAAAACGTGGTGTGGGTGACGGCCGACGTGCACTACGCGCAGGCTACGTACTACCACCCATCGCGCGCCAAGTTCACGGAGTTCAAGCCGTTCTGGGAATTCGTCGGTGGGCCGATTAACGCGGGCACGTTCGGGCCGAACGAAGTGGATCAGACGTTCGGGCCGGACCTGCGCTATGTCAGCATCCCGAAGGACAATCCGCAGAACCAGTCGCCAGCTGCGCTGCAGCAGTACTACGGTCGCGCCAAGATTGATCCGGCCACGCGCACGATGCACGTGTCGCTGCACGACCTCGATGGCAAATCGCTCTGGGAAGTGAAGCTCGACCCGGAGGCGTAGCCGGCGCCACTCACAGCGCAGCGGAGCCGGATGCGATAGGATCAGCAAGCCCCCGCACCTGATCCGTTCCGCTGTGTCCGATATGTCTGATCGCCACGTCCCCCGCAAGGGACGCGGCGCCACCTCCAATCTGCAAGGCCGCTTTGAACGCGACGAACGTACGCGCGTCGATGACGGCTGGCAGCCACTCGTCGGGCAATTCGATTCGGAAGACACCCCGCCGCGCATCGAGACCTCTGTCTCGATCGAGCGAGCGCGCTCGATCCTGAGCCACAACCAATCGCCGGACATTCCGTTTGGGGTGTCGCTCAATCCGTATCGCGGCTGCGAACACGGGTGTGTGTACTGCTTTGCACGGCCAACGCATGCGTATCTGGAGCTGTCACCGGGGCTGGATTTCGAGACCAAGCTGTTCGCCAAGACCAATGCCGCCGAGGTGCTGCGCGAAACGCTCGCCAAGCCCGGCTACCGTTGCGAGGCGATTGCGCTCGGCGTGAACACCGACGCCTATCAGCCCATCGAGCGCGAGCTGCGCATCACGCGTGATGTGCTGCAGGTGCTGCACGATTGCGATCATCCGGTCGGGCTCATCACCAAGTCGACGTTAATCGAACGCGATATCGATCTACTGGCGCCGATGGCAACAAAGAATCTCGTTGTTGCCGCCGTGACCATCACGACACTGGATTCGGATCTCGCGCGCAAGCTTGAGCCGCGGGCAGCCACGCCATCGCGCCGCCTGCGTACGATCCGCACGTTGGCTGAGGCTGGCATTCCGGTGGGGGTGAGTGTGGCGCCAATGATCCCCTTCGTCACCGACGACCATATGGAGCAGATCCTGGAAGCCGCGCGCGAGGCAGGCGCCACGTACGCGAGCTACATCGTGCTACGCCTGCCGAATGAGCTGAACGCGGTGTTCCAGGATTGGCTGATGGCGCATTTTCCCGACCGCGCGCAACGCGTGATGAACCGTATCCGTGACCTGCACGGCGGTCAGGATTACAAGGCCGATTTCGCCACGCGCATGCGCGGCACTGGTATCTGGGCCGATCTACTGCGGCAGCGCTTCTACAAGACGGCTGACAAGCTCGGCTTCAACTACCACCGCTACAACGAGCTGGTGCTCGACACCTCGCAGTTCAAACCGCCCGCGCGTGCCGTCAAACCAAGAAAACCCGTCGACGAGCGTCAGGGCAGTCTGTTCTGAGCGAACACAGGATTACTGCGACAACTCCTTCGCTGCCTGTACCTGCGTTTCGAAGTAGGTTTGGAACGTGATGGCGAGGCCGGCCATCAGTAGGCCCGTGCCGATCATCAGTGTGAGGATGGTCAGCAGCACGACTGGCCAGCCCGAGCGTGTGGGCGTGCCGTCAGCGTTGAACTGCGCATCCCATTTGTCGTCCGGGCGCAGGCCATACACCAGCGCCGACAGAAAGCCTGCCAGCACCGAAGCCCCGCCGATGATTGCGCAGACCCAGCCTGGCACGCTGGCGCGCTGGGTCGAGAGCAGCAGTGCTACGCCAACCGCACCGAGCGCCATGGCAAAGACTTGCGACCACGCCCAGAAATCACGCCCGCCTTTGAGATAGAAACGATGCGCGCCCACGCTTCCGAACAGGAAGGCGAGCAGCACGGTCAGCAGCTTGGATTTTTTCTGGAGAGCGGTCGTAGGCATGGCAGGCGGAGAACACACGGCAGGACAACACAGCGCCGCGCATTCTACGCCCAACATGAACCGCGGCGCAGCTTAGGGGCAGCACCGGGGGCGCGTCTCAAAGACACATCAGCAATCGGGGGAGGTGGCCTTCAGTTCGGCCGGACGCGCACAGCGCTGCGATGGGGCTGCGGCGGGGAGGGTAGGGGCGCTAAATCGGGACCAGACGCAGCGATGGCACACTCAGTGAGGCCGTCAGGTCTTGCAGCAATTGGGGCGCCTGTTGGCGCAGGCTGACTTCGCCGTAGAGTAAGTGGGCAAGCATCAGCATGAAGGCCGAGGTCCATATCAGACCCAGCAGAAGCCGCATATGGCGGTGGAATTGGGACAGCATTGAAGCACCTGTTGTCGTTGTGATTGGTGTGATGGAAGAGGCACGCCAAACGTGTGCCGTCTACCATTCAATACGACTGAGGTGCTCCGGGCAAGTTCCGCAATGTGAAATTCGGGCGGATAAGTGCGACGTTCAGCCCCGACGCGAGCCGCGCCAGTCGCCGCCCCGATCGCCATTGCCGCGTTCCTGGTGCATGCGCTCGCGTTCCTGTTGCTGCTGCCAGTCACCACGGCCGCCGCCTTCGCGGGGCTGTACGCGGCCGTTGAGACGGTCATCGGCACGCGCGCGTGCTTCCATGCGCTCCATCTGTGCGCGGATGCGGGCTTGGTCAGCTCGCGCATCGACAAAGAACATCTGCGCTACCAACGGGCGCGCTTGCGGCGCAGCATTGGCGGGTTGCGCCCATGTCGGCATGGCGGTTTCTGCGAAGGCAACGGCGGCCTGACGCGCCGATGCGTTGGCTGCCAGGGCGCCCGCAGAGGCGACGATCAGAACACCTGTCGCCAAGGGGCGAAGCAATGCGCGGATCGGCATGGCTATCTCCTGTCTGACGAGGGTTCGAAATCGTCACGTACCACTGCTGTTCCAGCTTGAGCGAGAGAGCGGCAGCACGTGTTCATGCCTGTCAATGTAAGGCTTCACTCAGGTCGCATCCACTGTCCAAAGGTTTCGTGTGTAACGAGATGTTTCCCGCACGCTTTGCCCAGGCGGTAGGCGACGCTTGCGTCATTTCCCGATGTAGCGGATGCGGTACACGGCGCCAGCGTAGTCGTCCGCCACGAGCAGGCTGCCATCTGGCGCGACGAGCACATCGGCGGGGCGTCCCCATACGCGCTCGCCTGGTTGCAACCAGCCTTGCGCGAAGGGCTCTTGCCGGACGACTTTGCCCGTTTCATCCAGCACCACACGCATCACGCGATAGCCGACCTTGGACGAGCGGTTCCACGAGCCATGCTCCGCAATGAAGATGTTGTTGCGATACTCGGCCGGGAAGTGACTGCCGGTGTAGAAACGCATGCCGAGCGCTGCCACGTGCGCGCCCAGCTTGGCGACCGGCGGCACGTAGTTGCTGCAGGGGTGGCCTGCGCCGAACTCTGGATCAGGAACATCGCCGGCATGGCAGAACGGATAGCCGAAATGCGGGTTGGGCGCGGTGATGCGGTTGAGCTCGTCGTCGGGCACGTCGTCGCCCATCATGTCGCGGCCGTTGTCGGTGAACCACAGCTCGTGCGTCTTCGGATGCCAGTCAAAGCCGACCGTGTTGCGGATGCCGCGTGCGACCAACTCCAGGCCGCTGCCGTCCGCGTTCATGCGCATCAGGTTGGCGTAGCGGTTTTCATCGGGGCGGCAGATGTTGCAGGGCGCGCCCACTGGCACATACAGCTTGCCATCGGGGCCGAAGGCGATGAATTTCCAGCCGTGATGCGTCTCTGTGGGCAGCTTGTCGTTGACGACCACCGACTCGGGCGGATTGTCGAGGCGCTTGTCGATGCCATCAAGTCGCACGATGCGCGACACGGCCGACATATACAGGCTGTCGTCACGCCAGGCCACCCCTACGGGCTGTTGCAGGCCGGAAGCCACCACATGCACTGGCGCGCCAGGTTTCTGCAGCGACATCGCGTAGACTTTTCCCGCGCGGCTGCCCACATACAGCGTGCCTGCAGGGGAGATCACCATCTCACGTGCCGAGGGCATCTCATCGGTCAGCACTTCAATCTGGAAGCCTGGCGGCACGTGCAGCGTTTCGATTGGCAGCTTGGCCATCGCCGGCAGCGCCGCACCAAGCCAAGTTGCGAGCACAATGGCGACCCGCACGTACCGTCCGCGCCACGCAGACCGCCCAACGTTTAGTCGCACCCAGCCTAAGTGTTTGTTTGGTCTGAAAAATTGCGCTATACTCGAGTGTTTCTCTGTACGCATACTCAGTTTTTCAAGGAATAGATCCATGGTCGTGATCCGTCTGGCCCGCGGTGGCTCCAAGAAGCGCCCGTTCTTCAACATCGTTGCGACCGACTCGCGTAACCGCCGTGATGGCCGTTTCATCGAGCGCGTCGGTTTCTACAACCCGCTCGCCAAGGATGGCGAAGAAGGTCTGCGCCTGGTGCAAGACCGTCTGGCCTACTGGCAAGGCGTTGGCGCTCAGCTGTCGCCGACGGTTGCCCGTCTGGTGAAGCAAGGCGCTGCCAAGGCTGCTGCCTAAGTTTTAGCATGCGTCGATCGACGGTGCCGTCTGAGCACATTCTGCTGTGACGCGCGCTGCTTCGACGCCGCATCGCGCACATAAGGGCCCTGTGGCCGTTGCAACGCAGGCGACCTCGCAAAAGGTGGCTGAGCGTTTGCAAGCCATGTGCCCGGGTGCGGGCGCCACGCTGCCTGACGATCTCGTCGAGGTCGGCTATGTAGGTGGTGCCTATGGAATTCGCGGCTGGATCAAGGTTCAGCCGCACGGCGAAGCCGACGCGTTGCTCAACGCCCGCGCCTGGTGGCTCAAGCCGGCAGCAGGTGCGGTCGCCGCGTCGACTGACTGGCGGGTATTTCCCGTTGGGACGTCGCGTGAGCATAGCGGTACGGTCGTGGCAGGTTCGCCTGCCGTGCCGGATCGCAATGTCGCTGAAGCACTGCGTGGCTGTGCCGTGTGGGTGAGCCGTGCCGATTTTCCTGCGCCGGACGATGGCGAGTTTTATTGGGTCGATCTGATCGGCGCGACTGTCGTCAATGAACAGCAGGAAACGCTCGGCACGGTGACAGGGCTGATCGACAATGGTGCGCACCAGATTTTGCGCATTGTGGGCGTTGGCGATGTCGAGCGGCTCGTACCGTTTGTCGAGGTTTACGTGAAGTCGGTGGATGTGGCTGGTCAGCGCATCGTCGTCGACTGGGGTCTGGATTACTGAACATGCGGCCGGAGAATTCGGCGATGCAGTTCGACGTCATCTCGCTGTTTCCGGACATGTTCCGGGCGCTGACGGACTGGGGTATTACCAGCCGCGCAGCCAAGCAGCAGGTGTACACGTTGCGCACCTGGAACCCACGCGACTTCACGACGGACAACTACCGTACCGTGGACGACCGGCCATACGGCGGTGGCCCGGGCATGGTGATGTTGGCCAAGCCGATGGAAGCGGCTCTGGATGCGATTCGCCAGGCGCAAGCACCGGCAGCATCGCATGTGGTGCTGCTCTCGCCGCAAGGCAAGCCGCTCACGCACAAGCGGGTGATGGAGCTGGCGCAGTTGCCGGCGCTCACACTGCTGTGCGGGCGCTACGAGGCGATTGACCAACGTTTGGTCGACCGTCGCGTGGATGAGGAAATCAGCCTCGGCGATTTCGTCCTCTCCGGAGGTGAGCTCGCGGCCATGGCCATCATCGATGCCGTGGTACGGCAGTTGCCCGGCGTGCTGGGCGATGCGCAGTCGGCGGTTCAGGACAGCTTCGTCAACGGTTTGCTGGATTGCGCGCATTACACGCGGCCGGAAGAGTATGAAGGTGTGCGTGTGCCCGATGTGCTGCTGGGCGGCCACCACGCCGAGATTGAAAAATGGCGCCGCCAGCAGGCGCTGTTGAATACGATGCGCAAGCGCCCCGATCTGATCGAGGCGGCGCGCAAACAGGGTTTGTTGTCCCGCAGCGATGAGGCTTTCCTCGCTGCCGCGGCGACGACGGCAAAGGGGTCGGATGCTTCCACACCGGGAGCCTCGACCAAGTGATGTTCCCATCCTCTACCGGGGCCACGGTCTATTGACCAGGCAAAACGCCGGCATGATGGTCAAGGAGAAAAAGATGAATCTCATCGAGCAAATCGAGCAGGAAGAAATCAAGCGCCTGACGGCCAACAAGACGATCCCCCCGTTCGCCCCTGGCGACACCGTGATCGTCAACGTGAACGTCGTTGAAGGCAACCGCAAGCGTGTGCAGGCGTATGAAGGTGTCGTGATTGCCAAGCGCAATCGTGGCCTGAACTCGTCGTTCATCGTTCGCAAGATCTCTTCGGGCGAAGGCGTGGAGCGTACGTTCCAGCTGTACTCGCCGCTGCTGGCCAGCATCGAAGTGAAGCGTCGCGGTGATGTGCGCCGTGCGAAGCTGTACTACCTGCGCCAACGCTCGGGCAAGTCGGCACGCATCAAGGAGAAGCTGACCTTCAAGCGCAAGGAAGCCGCTGCGGAGTAATCTGCGCGCGTTGCGAAAAGGCACCTTCGGGTGCCTTTTTTCTCTTTTGGGGCGGAAGATTGTCCCACCCCGCGTTTCCCGTCTACGACAGATCCGTTTCCCATCCAATGCGCCGTCCTGTATTCGATCCAGAGCAGTTGCCGGTGGTGCCGATTGAGGCATCTTTGCCAGCGCTCGGGGCTGCGCGGCTGACGGCTGGATTTGTGCGCGAACGATTGCGCACGCAACCGGAGTGGCAACCGGAGCAGACCGACGAATCCCGGTTGATCGACGCGTCGATCAAGCTGCGGGAGGCAGCCGTGCTGGTGCCGCTGGTGCAGCGCGATGCTGGCTTGATGGTGCTGCTGACGCAGCGCAATGCGTCGCTCAGTCAACATGCCGGGCAGGTTAGTTTTCCCGGTGGGGGGCGTGAAGCATTTGATCGAGACATGGTCGACACGGCGCTACGCGAGACGATGGAGGAGGTCGGCATCAGTGCGGACCACATCGACGTGGTCGGCCGCCTGCCGGACTACATCACCGGTACGGGCTTTCACGTGAGCCCCATTGTTGGGCTGCTGACGCCGGATTTCACGCTACAGCCGGACCCCAGCGAAGTGGCCGAGGTGTTCGAGGTGCCGCTCGCTTTTCTGATGGACCCGGCTAACCATCAAGTGCGTGAACTGCGTTGGGAAGATCGTGTGCGCCGTTTCTATGCGATGCCTTATCGCGCATCCGGGCAGCCAGATGGCGGCTACCACTTCATTTGGGGCGCGACAGCGGGCATGCTGCGCAACCTGTATCACTTGCTGGCAGCGTAGCGTACGCGTCACTGTGCGCTGTTGCGCGCACGCCGTGTGCTATCGTCTTGCACATCGCATTCATGGCGTGATGAACGCCTTCGCAACGCCTCTCCAATGACTTTTTTCTCCGTACTCTGCGCGCTGATCCTCGAGCAGTTCCGTGCGCTCAGCCGAGACAACCCGATCTACGATGTCGTGCGTGCCCTGGCCGCGCGGGCGGAAGAATGGTTCGATACCGGGCAGCGCCGCGATGCCGTGCTGGCTTGGTGCGTGGTCACGCTGCCGGCTGTGGTGGTCGTGGCGCTCGTGCACTACCTGCTGTCGTCAATCAGCATCGGACTGGCCTTCCTGTGGAACGTGGTGATGGTCTACCTGACCCTGGGTTTCCGTCAGTTCAGCCATTACTTCACGGATATTCATGAGGCGTTGCGTGGCGATGACGTTGTCACTGCGCGACTGCTACTCAATGAGTGGTCGGGTCTGGACACGACCGACATGCCTGTGAACGAGATCGTTCGCCATACCCTCGAGAACGCGATCGTTGCGGCGCATCGTCACGTGTTCGGCGTGTTCTTCTGGTTCCTCGTACCGATTGGGCCCGCAGGTGTGGTGCTCTACCGCGGTGCCGAATATCTGGCCCGCCACTGGAGCGAGCCGTCGATGGAGCGCAGCCCGGCGCTGGGCTTGTTCGCACGCCAGGCGTTCTTCATCATCGACTACATTCCCGCGCGTTTGACGGCTATCGGCTTCGCCATCGTTGGCGATTTCGAAGATGCGGTGTACGCCTGGCGCAACCGTGCTGCCAAGTGGAATGACGAGGTCAACGGCATCCTGCTGGCGGCTGGTGGCGGTGCACTGGGTGTCCGCTTGGGTACGCCGATCGCGCAACGCGATTCGGCGGAGAGCATCGCCGATGAGGACGGCGCCTATCCGGTCGAGGTGGGGCAGGAGCCCACCGTGCGTACGCTGCAATCGGCCGTGGGGCTGGTGTGGCGCGCGGTGGTGCTGTGGATGCTGCTGCTGGCGATGCTGTCGATCGCCGTGTGGCTGGGCTGATCCCGCCAACGCTGTTGCACGCCGCCGTCAGGCGGCGCCTTCACGATCTTGGCCGCAGCGCCAGCACTGAGCGAACTGCGGCTCGTGCATCTCCCCACAATGTACGCAGCGCCAAGCCGGGCCCGTCGGTGGATGGCGGGCCTGATCGAGCAGCGCCTGCGCCTGAGCTTCCTGTTCCGGGTTCACCAGCCAGACTTGCGCCGCGCAATCCTGCGGCGGAACGTCGCCTGCAACGCTGCTCAGGTAGATGTTGCGCAGCTCGGTACGAATGCCCGCAGCGGACAGCACGTTCTGCCAGTGCGCCGCCATGCCGAGCGATGGACTGCTGATTAACAGCTTCATCCCAGCCTCCCCGACAAATCCGCTCACGATCCTACTGCGCAGCCCGATCTTGTCTCTGCGATGCTCGCCGCACTCTTGTACGGCCGTGCATCTCGATCCAATCTCGGCCCGCTCGCTACGGATCGTGAACAGGTTCTAACGTTGATGCGGCCTTTACCAGGGCTTCTGTTGCTCTGATTCGTGCAGCAGTTGCGCGTAGAGTTGGTGCCGGCGCGGATCGATCTTGCCCTCGGCCATCGCACCCAGAATGCCACAGCCGGGCTCCTGCAGGTGCCGGCAGTTATAAAAGCGGCACTCGGTCAGGCGCGGGCGGAATTCGGGAAAGGCGCGTTCCAGCATGCCTTCGCTCAGGTGGTGCAGGCCGAATTCCTGGAAGCCTGGCGAGTCGATCAGCACGCCGCCCTGGCCCCAGTCTGCGGGCAGGTGATAGAGCCGCGTGAACGTGGTCGTGTGCTTGCCGGAATCGAGCTTTTCTGAGATCTCGCGCGTCTGTGCATCCACGCCCGGAATCAGCAGATTCAACAACGAAGACTTGCCCATGCCCGACTGCCCGATCAGGATCGAGGCACGCCCAGCCACGTGCGGTTCCAGCGCGGCATGCGCGGCTTCCGGTGCGCCATGCACCGTCAGCTCGACGATGGTGTAGCCGAGTTCTCGATACAGCGCCAAGCGTGAGCGTGCTGTCTCCAGCCGCGCGGTCAAGTCGATCTTGTTGAGCAGGATCAGCGGCGTGATGCCAAGCGATTCGGCAGCGACCAGCGCGCGGCCGAGCAGGTCTTCAGAAAAGCTTGGCTCGGTGCCAAGCATGATGATGACCTGATCGAGGTTGGCTGCCAGCACCTTGGACTTGAACTGGTCGGAACGGTGGAGCAGGTTGCGGCGCTCGTCCACGCGCACGACCACACCCTGGTCGACGGCGGTGGCCTCGTAGACGACGTGATCGCCAACGGCACATTCGCTGCGCTTGCCGCGTGGGAAACACTGCAGGTAGCCGCCACTTTCGCGTTCAACGAGGTAGTGGCGACCATGTGCTGCGATGACGAGGCCGCGCTCTCCTGCGGCCTGTGGCTTTTTACCGGTACGGCCCGGTTGACTGCGCAGGTTGGTGCCCATCAGGCGCTGGCCTGCACAAGGCGTGCGACGCGCTGCGAGGCGGTCGGGTGAGAGTAGTAGAACGCGGAGTAGACCGGATCTGGCGTGAGCGTCGAGGCGTTGTCCTGGAACAGTTTCACCAGCGCTGAGACCAGCTGTTTCGCATCCGCGTGTTGTGCGGCGAAGGCATCGGCTTCGTACTCATCCTTGCGCGAAGACAGGCTGCCGACGGGCGAAACGAAGAACGTGAACACCGGCAGCGCAAGGAAGAACAACATCAGCGCCAGCGCGTGGTTGTCGGAGAACACGTTAGGCGCCACGCCCAGGCCCAGGTAGAACCACGTGCGCGTCATCAGCCAGCCGAGCAGCGCCAGCGCACCCAGGCTCAGCACGAACGTCACCGCGATGCGCTTGGTGATGTGGTGGCGCTTGAAGTGACCAAGCTCATGCGCGAGCACGGCTTCCATCTCGGGCGGGTTCAGGCGCGCGAGCAGGGTATCGAAGAAGACGATGCGCTTGGTGGCACCGAAGCCGCTGAAATAGGCGTTGCCGTGCGCGCTGCGGCGGCTGCCGTCCATGATGAACAGGCCCTTGCTGGCGAAGCCGCAGCGCTTGAGCAGGCCTTCGATGCGGGCGCGCATCTCCTCGTCCTGCAGCGGCGTGAACTTGTTGTAGAGCGGGGCGATGACGTTCGGGTAAATGGCTTGCACGAACAGCATGAAAGCCATCCACACGATCCACGTGTACAGCCACCAGTACGTGCCCATCTTGTCCATCAGCCACAGCACGGCCAGCAGCAGAGGCAGCCCCAGCACGGTGCCGATGGCCAGGCCCTTGAGATTGTCAGCGAACCAGAGCTTCCATGTCATGCGGTTGAAGCCGAAGCGTTCTTCGACCACAAACTGCGCGTACAGCGAGAACGGCAGTTCGATCACGCTGCTGATGACGATGACCGACGCAATCAGCGCCACGCCGTATGCGTAGCCGGGCCCGAACACGCCCAGCCATGCCTGGTTGATCCAGTTCAACCCGCCGAGCAGTGTCAGCGCAATCAGCAGGGCAGCCTGCACTGGCACTTCCAGCATCGCCAGACGGGTGCGGGCGATGGTGTAGTCGGCGGCCTTGTGGTGCATGTCCAGCGTGATCGACTCGGCAAATTGCGCGGGCACGGCGTCGCGGTGGCGTGCTACGTGACGGATTTGCCGCGTGGCCAGCCACAGGCGTGTGGCGGACATCAAGACAAGGGCGACCAGGAAGACGACGGTAAAGGCGGGCATGTGGGGAAACAGGGGAAACACCTATCAGATATGCGAAAATTATAGCCTTCAGTCATTTTCTCAAGGCATTCGCGTGAGTACCCCAGTTTCCCAGTCCGCCGCATCCCCCTCGACCCCCAACCGCGTTGCCGCCAAGAGCGACAACAACCTGGTCTGGCTCGACATGGAGATGACCGGCCTGAGCCCCGAGAACGATCGCATCATCGAAGTGGCTGTGGTGGTGACGGATTCGGAACTGAACGTGCTGGCCGAAGGCCCGGTGCTGGTGATCCACCAGTCCGACGAGCTGCTCGACGGCATGGACGCCTGGAACAAGGGCACGCACGGCCGCTCGGGCCTGATCGACAAGGTCAAGGCGTCGACCACCACGGAAGCGGAAGCGGAAGCCGAACTGCTGGCCTTCCTCAAAAAATGGGTGCCGAAGAGCAAGTCGCCGATGTGCGGCAACTCCATCTGCCAGGACCGCCGCTTCATGGCGCGCTACATGCCCAAGCTGGAGGAGTACTTCCACTATCGCAACCTGGACGTCTCCACGCTCAAAGAACTGTGCAAGCGCTGGCAGCCGGCCATCGCCAAGGGCTTTACCAAGCACCAGCGTCACACAGCATTTGCAGACATCATCGAGTCGATCGAAGAACTGCGTTACTACCGCGAGCACTTCATCCGCGACGTGCCGCAGACGCCGGACGCTGAAGCGCTGGCGTCGTCGGTCGCTCCTTAAGCCTGCAACGGCTTTGCGCGGACGGCGTGCTTGGGCCGCCAGGCCTTGACCACGCTGTCGTGTGTTTCGACGTACGGGCCGCCGATCAGATCAAGACAGTAGGGTACGGCGGCAAAGATGCCGGGCACCGTGGCGCGGCCTTCCACATCCTTCAGGCCTTCCAGCGTTTCCTTGATGGCGCGCGGCTGGCCGGGCAGGTTGATGATCAGTGCCGAATGGGTATTCGGTGACGGCGTTTCGCGGATCACCGCCACCTGACGCGACAGAATCGCCGTCGGCACGAAATTCAGGCTGATCTGGCGCATCTGCTCGCCGAAGCCGGGCATTTCCTTGGTGGCGACGGCCAGTGTGGCCTCAGGCGTCACATCACGGCGCGTCGGGCCGGTGCCGCCGGTGGTGAGCACCAGATCGCAGCCGGCGTGGTCCACCAGGTCGATCAACGTTTCAGCAATCGTCGCCTGATCGTCCGGAATCAGGCGCTCCACTGCTTGCCACGGCGACGACAGGGCGCTGCCCAACCAATCGCGCAGCGCCGGGATCCCTTCATCCTGATACGTGCCGGACGAGGCGCGGTCCGAAATCGACACCAAGCCGACGAGCAGTTCGTCGGGGTGGCGGCGGGCCAGCGGGGAGGCGGGGGCAGAGGCGGTCATGCTTCGTCGTCTTCGGCTTCGGGTTGATCGGCGTCGTCGTCACGGTCATTGCCATCCAGGGCCTGCTTGACCATCTGGAAGATCTCGCGCGAGGACTTGGGCGGCTTGGCCAGTTGTGCTTCCTTGCGCGCGTTGCGCACCAGCGTGCGCAGGGCCTGGACGTCGGTGTCGGGGTGCGCGGCAATGAACTCGGTGACGGCGTCGTCACTTGCGATCAGACGGTCACGCCAACGCTCAATGGCGTGCAGGCGGGCGGTTTCCGCCTTGGACGCACCAACGAACGAAGCCAGCACGCGGCGAATGGCCTCGACCTCTTCATCGGTCAGGGCACGCATCAGCTTGCCGATGTACTGCATCTGGCGGCGCTTGCCCTCGTGGGCAGTAGTGCGCTTGGCTTCGCGCAGGGCGTCGACCAGCTTCTCGGGCAGCGGCACCTTGGCGAGTTTTTCCTTGGGCAGCGCTTCCAGCGCGGTGCCCAGATCTTGCAAGGCGTTCACCTCGCGCTTGCGCTGCGATTTGCTCTTGGGCGTATCCGGATCGTCCTCTTCACCGATGTCGGTGCGCACGACAGGTTGCAGATACGTGGGGTTGTGTCGGGATGCTCGGCTCATGGCGCGCATTGTATCTTGCTATGATGGGCGCTTCCGCCGCTTGTGCCAAAATCGCGGCCCGTTTTTCCCCCTTGATTGCCTATGTCTCAAACGCTCGATTCCAAGACTGACTCTGTGTTTGCCTACCGCCGCGAACAGCTCGAAGAGATGGCCCGCGATGTGCTGCGCGTCGCGCGCGAACTCGGTGCCACCGATGCCGCGACGGAAATCTCCGAAGGCCAGGGCCTGTCGGTCACGGTGCGCAAGGGCGAGATCGAGACCATCGAGCAGAACCGCGACAAGATCGTCGGCGTGACAGTCATGCTCGGCAAGAAGCGCGGCAATGCCAGCACATCCGATTTCTCGCCTGCCGCGCTGCGTTCCACGGTCGAGGCGGCCTACAACATTGCGCGCTTCACCGCCGATGACGACGCTGCCGGCTTGGCCGAAGAAGAATTGCTGGAGAAGCATCCGCAGGACATGCAGCTCTATCACCCGTGGATGATCGACGCCGAAGCCGCCGTCGAAATCGCCCGCGCTGCGGAAGCCGCTGCTTTTGCCGTGAGCCCCAAGATCCGCAACAGCGATGGCGCGAGCATCTCTGCGCAGCACTCGCACTTCGTGCTGGCAACCTCGCGCGGTTTCATGGCGGGCTATCCGTATTCGCGCCACTTCATTTCGGCCGCGCCGATTGCCGGGTTAGGTGCGCATATGCAGCGCGACGACTGGTATTCATCCAAGCGCTCGCCCGCCGATCTGGCAGCGCCGGAAGCCATCGGCAAGTACGCTGCCGAGCGCGCGCTGGCGCGGCTGTCTGCTCGTCGGTTGACCACGCGCAAGTGCCCGGTGCTGTTCGAGGCGCCGCTGGCCGCAGGGTTGCTCGGTGCGTTTGTACAGGCGGTGTCAGGTGGCGCGCTGTATCGCAAGTCGACCTTCCTGCTGGATTCGCTGGGTAAGGAAATCTTCGCGCCGCACGTGCAGATCAAGGAAGACCCGCACGTGCTGGGCGGCATGGGTAGCGCGCCGTTCGATGAGGAAGGTGTGCGTACGCAGCGCCGCGATGTGGTGAAGAACGGCGTGGTGGAGGGCTACTTCCTGTCGACGTATTCCGCCCGCAAGCTCGGCATGCAGACGACCGGCAACGCGGGCGGCTCGCACAATCTGACGTTGTTCTCTGACAAGACGAAGCCGGAAGACGACTTTGCCGGCATGCTGCGCCGCATGGGCACGGGCCTGCTGGTGACCGAGCTGATGGGCCAGGGCGTCAACTACGTGACCGGCGATTACTCGCGCGGCGCGTCGGGCTACTGGGTCGAGAACGGCGTGATCCAGTATCCGGTGGAAGAGATCACCATTGCCGGCAACCTGCGTGACATGTTCCGCCAGATCGTCGCTATTGGCGCGGACGCGCTTGTGCGTGGCACGAAGGAAACCGGCTCGATCCTGATCGAACAGATGACGATTGCCGGCGAATAAATCGCCACAGCCAAAATGAAAAACGCGCTCTAAGCTGAGCGCGTTTTTTGTTGCTTGCAGCCGGGTTATTGCTCGTCCGACGGCGGTCGTTCGTAGGTCACGAACGCATAGTCGAAGTTGTTGGGCGCGGGCGAGTGGTGCGCCTCGCGAGCAACCTCGTGCCAAACCTTCGGATCTAGCGCCGGAAAGTGGGCATCGCCCTCGAAGTCGGCGTCGATCTCGGTCACGACCAGGCGGTCGGCGCTTGGGAGGGCATCGGCATAGAGCTGCGCACCGCCGATCAGGAAGATCTGCTCGACGCCAACACACAGGCGCTGTGCATCTTCCAGCGAGTACGCCATCTCGCAACCCGGCAGCTCCAGCTTGGCATTGCGCGTGACGACAATGTTGCGCCGACCCGGCAGCGGACGGCCAATCGAGTCGTACGTCTTGCGGCCCATCACGATGGGCGCGCCCATGGTGGTGCGCTTGAAGTGCGCGAGGTCTTCGGGCAGGCGCCACGGAAGCGTGTTATCGCGGCCGATCACGCCATTGCGGGCGCGGGCGACGATGAGGGTCAGAATCGTCATACGGCCACCGGTGCCTTAATCGCTGGATGGCTCTGGTAGCCGACGATCTCGAAGTCTTCGTACTGGTAATCGAAGATGCTTTCGGGCTTGCGCTTGATGTGCAGCTTCGGCAGCGGCAGCGGTTCGCGCGCGAGTTGCGTCTCCACCTGTTCGAAGTGGTTGTTGTAGAGGTGGCAGTCACCGCCGGTCCAGACAAAATCGCCCACGTCCAGGCCGGTCTGCTGCGCAACCATGTGCACGAGCAGTGCGTAGCTGGCGATGTTGAACGGCACGCCGAGGAAGATGTCGGCGCTGCGCTGGTAGAGCTGGCACGACAGCTTGCCGTCGGCCACGTAGAACTGGAAGAACGCGTGGCAGGGCGGCAGCTTCATGCGTGGGATGTCAGCCACGTTCCAGGCCGAGACGATCAGTCGGCGCGAATCGGGGTTGCGCTTGATCTGCGCGATCAGCTCGGCGATCTGGTCGATGTGCTCGCCGTTGGGCGTCGGCCACGAGCGCCATTGGGAGCCGTAGACGGGGCCCAGTTCGCCGTCGGCGTCGGCCCATTCGTCCCAAATCGTCACGCCGTTGTCCTGCAGCCAGCGCACGTTGGTCGAGCCCTGGAGGAACCACAGCAGTTCATACACGATGGACTTGATGTGGACCTTCTTGGTCGTCACCAGCGGAAAGCCGTCCTGCAGGTTGAAGCGCATCTGGTGGCCGAACACGGAGCGCGTGCCGGTGCCGGTGCGGTCGGCTTTGTCGGTGCCATGTTCGTAGACATGGCGCATCAGGTCGAGATAAGGCTTCATGCGAGCGCGGGGCAGTGCATCGAAAATCGATTGAGCCACATTGTAACGTGACCGGTGTGGCATCGACTGTACCGGCAGTGTCCGAGAACTGGCCAGGTTGAAAGGGCGGCACAGTTTGACTGACAAATCGCAGAATTGTCGATGTTCCCAGGCGGGGCGAACGTGCAAGATAAGGCCATCGCTTCAAACTGTCTGCTGGAGATTGCCATGTCACCCGTGACCACCGCCGCTTCGCTCAATCGTGCCGCTGAATTGCGCCGTCTTCGCGCGGCCGCCAGCATTGTCAATGCGGTGATTCCGCCGACGCCGCAGTACTGCTGGCCGCTGCTTTCGCAAGCGGTGGGCGCGGCGGTGTGGGTGAAACATGAGAACCATACGGAAGTGGGGGCGTTCAAGGTGCGTGGCGGGGTGCATTACCTGCACGCATTGCGCTGTCGGGAGCCTGAGATGCGCGGCGTGATCTCCGCGACGCGCGGCAACCACGGCCAGTCGATCGCTTTAGCGGCGAGCAGGAACGGCATGACCGCCACCATCGTCGTGCCCCACGGCAACAGCGTGGAGAAGAATGCCGCCATGCGTGCGCTTCGCGCGGAGTTGATCGAGGCGGGGGATGATTTCCAGGCCAGCCGTGAATTGGCCGCTGAGTTAGCCGTCGCGCGCGACCTGCACTATGTGCCTTCGTATCACGAGGATCTGGTCGCTGGTGTGGCGAGCTACTGGCTGGAATTCTTTGAAGCAGTGCCGCTGGATGTGGTCTATGTGCCGATCGGCATGGGTTCGGGTATCTGCTCGGCCTTGGCTGCACGCGATGCGCTGGGGTTGTCCATGCGCATCGTCGGTGTTGTGTCGGCGCATGCCCGTTGCTACGAGCAGTCGTTTGTGAGTGGTGCAGTTGTGTCGGCGCCGGTATCGACGTTGCTGGCCGATGGCTTGGCATGCCGCACGCCAGATGCGAAGGCACTGGAGGTGATCCGCGCGGGCGTCGACGAGATCATTGCCGTAACGGATGAGGAAGTGGCGGAAGCGATTCGTCTGTATTTTTCGACCACGCACAACGTGGCCGAAGGCGCTGCCGCCGCAGCCCTGGCGGGTGCGTGGCAGCAGCGCGACCAGCTTGCCAATCTGCGCGTTGGTTTGCCGCTGACCGGCGGTAACATCGACCGCGCCTTGCTGGCGCGGGTCCTCGCCGGTCAGTCGATTGAGGCTTAAGCCCGCAGTTGTTGCGCTTGGCGGCGACGCTGCACCAGCCAGCCACCGCCCAGCACGATCGCAAACACCACCGCGTACACAACCCACACCAGCGGACGTTGCTCTGCAAAGAACGGCTTGAGGACCGGCTCGGCCACGATCATGTGCGCCGCCGTGTAAGCCAGCACCGCCGCACCGCCGTAGATGATGAGCGGGAAGCGCTCGATCAGGCGCAGCACCACGCCGCTACCCCACACCACCACCGGTACGCTAATCAGCAGGCCCAGCACCACCAGCAGGAAACTACCGTGTGAAGCGCCGGCAATCGCGAGCACGTTGTCGATGCCCATGACAGCGTCGGCGATGATGATGGTCTTCATCGCGCCGATCAGCGTGGTGCTGCCGGCGCCGTGTTCGCCATTGTCCTGACCGTCGTCCGCCAGCAGCTTCCATGCGATCCACACCAGCGCCAGGCCGCCGACCAGCATCAGCCCCGGGATCTTCAGCAGCCACACCACGGCCAGCGTCATGATCGCTCGCACGATGATGGCGCCCGCTGCGCCCCACATGATGGCTTTCTTCTGCAGTTCGGGCGGCAGGTTGCGCGCAGCCAGCGCGATGAGGATGGCGTTATCGCCCGCGAGCACGAGGTCGATCACAATGATCGATGCCAACGCTGCAGCAAACTGCATGGTGAAGATGTCAGACAACCATTCCATAGCGGCTCCAAAGTCAAACAAGAAACGGGGTTGACCGGACTGCATGGAACATTGGGGCGTGACGCTTTGCAGACCATGAATCCGGTTGCAAAGGTCTTGCTCGACACAAACAGGCCAAGAACCTGTTGATGCCGACACGACCGGAGGCGATTTTTTGCCTCGTCTTGACGATCGTGCCTGGGGCTGAAGAACCCCCGAGCTACTCCCCTTTGAGGAAGCCCACATTATAGCGCAGGCAGCGATTGGTGCGGTGCGCAAATGCAACACCCGCATCACAGCGCGGTATGCGTGGTTTTTTCCGCGGTGCGGGCGATTTTTACGCGAAGCGTCACGCAGCATTGCCGCGCTCTCGGGTGAAAGAACGGTGGCGCTGTCACAAAGCGGCGTCTACGCTGCAATCTCATCAGTGCAGACCCGAGCCGACCGAGTAAGGAGGCGGTGGCACATTTCTCGCTGCCAACGGCCTTCATGACCACGTCGTACCGTGCCGTTCCACCCACAACGGGAGACACCATGCAGGCCACCAAGCCATCCGCCGATGCCTATACCCGCCGCGCGCTGGCACGGCTGGTCCAGCCACAGCCCAAACCAACCATCGACGCCATCGGCGCAGGCCTGACGTTCTACCAGCTCTTTGCGGAAGACGACGCAGCCTTGCGTGCCGAGGCAGAGGCCGGTTTGCTGGCCGCCGCCGCCAGCGTGAGCCCCAAGTTTTTCTACGATGCGCTGGGCTCCCGCTTGTTCGAGGCGATTACTGATCTGCCCGAGTACTACCCAACGCGTACTGAGGCTGCCATCTTCAGTCAGCACGCCGCGGAAATCGCCCTGCGCGTCGGGCGCGGTGCCACGCTCATCGATCTGGGCGCCGGCAACTGCGAGAAGGCCGCGCGCCTGTTCCGCACGCTGGCGCCGTCGCGCTATGTGGCCATCGACATCTCGGCAGATTTCCTGCGCGATACACTGCGCGCCTTGGCGCGGCAGCACCCGCAGCTCCCCATGGTTGGCATCGGGGCCGATCTGTGTGCGCCGCTTGTATTGCCCGATGCCGTGGGCGATGGGCGCCGCGTGTGGTTCTATCCCGGATCGAGCCTGGGCAATTTCACGCCTGACGATGCGCGGGCCTTCCTCACGCGCCTGCGCGAAGCGTCCGCCCCCGGCGATAGCGTGCTGATCGGCATCGATCTCATCAAGGACGCGCGACGTCTGGAGGCAGCCTATGACGATCCGCTCGGCGTAACGGCCGCCTTCAACCTGAACGTACTGCGCAATCTGAATCGCCTGCTGGGGGCGAACTTCGACGTGCGGGACTGGCGTCACCTCGCGCTGTATCGCACGGATGCGCATCGTATCGAAATGCATCTCGAAGCCCGCTACGATGTGACGGTACGCTGGGGCGATCAGGCGCGCGTGTTTTCTGTTGGTGAGCGCGTGCACACGGAAAACTCCGTCAAATACGATCTGCCGCGCCTGCAGGGCTTGTTTGCCGACGCGGGTTTTGAGGATTTGCACGCGTGGACCGATGCGAGCGAGGATTTCGCTGTCTGCCACGCCAGCATCAGCCGCTAGGCGAGGGCGGGAGCGCTGGACGGGCGATGCGATAATGGCGCTCGATCTTGAGATGCCGCCCGAGGTGTGCCGCGATGGCTGAATTCTTCATGCTCCCCGATCCGACGTTCATCGGATCGCTTTCCGACTGGACCGACGGCCGCCGCTTGCAGCGCCAGGGCATCGCACACAGCCTGGTCGATGCGCGCAACCGCACGCTGGCGCTGCTCGCCGCGTTTGGTGATACGCAGCGCGGCTGGCAGATCGAACGCGTGCCGCATCACGCGCCGCCGCTATGGACGTTGGGGCAGCTCGCCTGGTTTGCCGAGTTCTGGTGTCTGCGTGAGCCGCGTCGCAATGGCAGCGACACCATCGAAGACGGCGCTGGCACCACATGGGATCTGGCGCGCTGGCAGGCCACGGTGCCCGCCGCGCTGGAAGGCGCCGACAGTTTCTTCGACATGGATCGCCTGCCGCCGGATGTCTGCTGGGAACTGACGCTGCCCGGTATCGCCGCCGTCAAGCAATACGCGCACGATGTGCTCGACCGCGTGCTGCGCAAACTGGCTACGCTCGGCACCGATGACGACGCAGCGCTCGAACCGTTCCGCTGGGCCGTCTTCCATGAAGACCTGCGTGCCGAACACCTGCATGGCCTGCTGCAGGTGCTGGGCCTGCAACCGGCCGGGCAACCGCCGCTGGCTGCCGTGGCTATACCGGCAGCGCAGACGCTGTCCTTGCACGGTGGCCGTTTCCAGATGGGGTGGCCCGATGCCGACGGATTCTTCTTCGACAACGAGTGCCCGCCGCACCGCACCTACGTGCCCGCGTTCGAGATCGACGCGCAACCGGTGAGCAACGGTCAGTACCTGGAGTTCATTGAGGATCGCGGCTACGACCATCCGCAGTGGTGGTCACCAGCAGGCATGGAGTGGCTGATGATGCAGGAGCGCTCCGCGCCACTTGGTTGGCAGCGTGACCCTGCCACGCGCACATGGCAGGCGTTGCGCTATGGTCAGGCCCGCACGCTCAATCGCGACGAGCCTGTGCGCCACGTGAGTCTGTACGAAGCGCAGGCATGGTGTCGCTGGGCAGGCCGCCGGCTGCCGACCGAGGATGAGTGGGAAATGGCTGCCGTGCAGGGCCGGGCTGGCTTTCACTGGGGGCAGGTGTGGGAGTGGACCGCATCACCGTTCGAACCGTATCCGGATTTCGTGCCGGGGGTACCGCGTGGTCGGGTGGCAGGTCTGTCGGCGCCGCATTTCATGACGATGCAAGCGGTGCGGGGCGCGGCCGCCCACACGCCGCAACGCGCCCATCATCCGCGCTTCCGTGGGTTCTTGCTGCCGGAGCGTGACGACATCTTCATTGGCTTCCGAACCTGCGCGCTTTGAGTTGCGCAACCGACCGACACAACCCTTGCTTCGGCGAGGGTTTTTTGTCGCCTGCAACTTGGCAACAAGAATGACAACCCGAAATCAGCGTTGCCCAAAGAAAAACCCCACGCGGTCAGGCGTGGGGTTTTCAGCAAGGTGAACCAAGCCATCCCGCAGGATGGCCTTTTTCATGCATTAACGATCGAAATCGCGCGGGCGGCCCTTGCTGCCATAGCTGTTGTCGCGGTTGCCATCACGATTGCCATAGCTGCGACGCGGTGCGCCGGTGCCGGTGCTATCGCCAAAGCGGCTGCCACCATTGTTGTCACCGAAGCGACGCGGTGCACCTTCGCGGTTGGCGTAGCCTTCGCGATTGCCATCACGGTTGCCGTAACCGGCGCCATTGCTGTTGCCGTAGCCGCGGTTGCCATCTTGCGTGCGGGCCGGACGCTGTTGCCAGTCACCACGGTTTTGCTGACCATACGACTGACGCGGGGCGGCGTTGTCACGGTTGCCCCAGTCACGTTGACCGCCTTGGTAACCGCCACCGCCGTTGCCGTCGCGGCGCGGTGCTGCGCCATCACGGTCACCGCCGAAGCTGCGTTGGAAGCGGCCCTCGCTGTTGCCACCATTGCCGGTGCGTGCGGCATAGCCTTCACGCTGGCCACGGTAGCCGCCGCCATTGCCACCACCGTTTCCACGGTAGCCGCCACGGTCACCACCGGCTCGCGGGCCGCCGGTGCGCGGCTTGGGCGAGCGCTTCGGCTCCAGGCCTTCCACAACGGATGCGTCGATGCGGCGATCAACGAAGCGCTCGATGCGGCGCCATTGGAACGTGTCGTTGTGGTTCACCAGATTGATGGCGATACCGCTGCGACCGGCACGGCCCGTGCGACCGATACGGTGCACGTAGTCTTCGGCCTGCTTGGGCAGGTCGAAGTTGACCACGTGCGTGATGTCCGGCACGTCGATGCCGCGGGCTGCCACGTCGGTGGCCACCAGGATGCGCAGGTGACCACGGCGCAGTGCGGTCAGCGTGCGGTTGCGCGCGCCTTGGTGCATGTCACCGTGCAGGGCGCCAGCGGCAAAACCGGTTTCGGTCAGGCGCTCGGCCAGCGAGTCGGCATCGCGCTTGGTGGCCGTGAACACGATTGCTTGCTTGAGCGATGCATCGCGCAGCAGGTGGTCGAGCAGTTGCTGCTTGTGCGAGACGTCGTCGGTGAAGTGCAGGCGCTCTTCAATGTTGCTCTGGTCAAGCTTGGCAGCAGCGATTTCGATACGCTGCGGGTCACGCATCATGCGCTCGGCCAGTTGCTCGATGCGGCGGTCCATGGTGGCCGAGAACATCAGCATCTGGCGCGTGGCCGGCGTGGCACCGACGATGGCTTCGATGTCGTCAGCAAAGCCCATGTCGAGCATGCGGTCGGCTTCATCGAACACCAGCATGTCCAGTGCCGACAGGTCAATGCGACCCGAGTCAATGTGGTCGAGCAGACGGCCAGGTGTGGCGATGATGATGTCCGGCATGCGGGCCAGCATGTCGAGCTGCTTCGGGTAGGGCATGCCGCCCAGGATGCTCGCGCAGACGATGCGGCGCATGTGGCGGCCGTATTGCGAAGCAGCGGTCGTCACCTGCAGGGCGAGTTCACGCGTGGGCGTGAGCACCAGCAGCGACGGCTTGGCCGGAGCCGGGCGGGGGCGGCGACCCTTCATGCGTTGCGGCGGGCCGTCCATGCGCGGGCGCTGCGGCTCGGGTTGCTCGCTGATGCGTTGAATGGCCGGCAGCATGAAGGCTGCGGTCTTGCCCGAACCAGTCTGGCTCGTGACCAGCAGGTCGCGGCCTGACAAGCAGGCCGGAATGGCTTGCGCCTGCACCGGTGTCGGGGTGGTGTAGTTCACTTCGCCCAGCGCGCGGACGATGCGCTCGTCCAGGCCCAGCTCGGCAAAGGCGTTGGCGCGGGTTGCGGCGTCGGCCAGCAGTGCGTCGGAATTCGGGGTGTCGGTGTTTTCAGCGTGCGCAATAGCGCCGCTGCCGTCTTGAGGCTGCGTCATGTCGAATAGGTGGTAAGGCTGCCGCGCCGACCGCATCACATGATGCAGACGACGGAAATGGGATACGGCGACCGGTTAATTACGGGCGTCGGCGCCAATCGGATAAGGCCGGTTCGACAGACGAGGCTGCAAAACGGACAAGGCGGGGGAATTGGCCGGCCACAAGCTGAACGGATCAGCGAGGTAGGGCGGCGGTCCCTGCGGCGTGATGTGAATCCACGCGGGAGATCGGAGACGATGCCAAGCTCTATGGCAATCGGCTGCGCATGCTTTGGGGCGGAATTTTGAGCGATGGGCGCTGGTGTTGAAACCAGCACATCGGCCAACCGCAAAAGGGCAGTAAGCAGCCAAGCGTCGAACTATAGCACGAATTTTTGCAGTGCGTCAAAAAATCTACGCGTGCACAGAAGCGGCAGGTTGCCGGAATGGGCGCGCGACCTATACTCAAAAGACCGGCCATTTGCGGCCGGCTAGGGGCGGATGATGGAATTCCCGATGGCCTTCTCCAACCTATATCTGTTGCTCGCCGTCTGCGTGGCGGGCGTGATCGGACTGGTGTCCGCGCCACTGGCGATCCGAGGTGCGCGGGTAGGGATCCGTGTACTGCTGACGATCATAGGGGTGCTGATCGGGCTGCTCGTGCTCGAAGCGCTGCCGGTGTTGACCTAGACGACCCGGGGCCATCCGCAGCGATAGGCCCGCCCGTTTGTGGCGGGCCTCGTTATTCATGGCGCCGGAAAAACAAGAAAGCCAGGCGATGTCTGCCTGGCTTTGTTATGTGCCGGTGGTCCCGCAGATAGGGGGCGTAAATGGCTTGATAGAGCCATTTTCACGCCATATGGGGAATTTATGCGGAGGCGGCGAGCAGCTTGTCGATTTGCCCGATGGGGATGCGGCCGCAGCCATTGAGCCTCAGCTGGCCGGATTCGACCATCTTCGCTACCGTCCAGCGACTGAGGCCGAGCATCTCTGCTGCCTGCAGTTGGGTGACGTGAGGCGGGCGCGGGTGCGTCTCCGCATACAGGCGCACAGCTTCTTGTGCGATGTCTAGATTGTTCGTTTGCATTTGTGGCTCCCAATTCTTCCGCGACGTCTCAAATCTCGTGGTCAGGGCTTCCAAAACGCGAGCCTGACTCTTCTTCCGGCAGACGCGTCCTGCTGTGGCGCTGTCGGTCTGTCTTCTGCCTCAATTACCTGCGGCGGTAGCCCGAGCAGCTCCAAGCACTTTTCTCGCACCATCCGTGCGAGATCTGGGCCCATGTCTGCCCAATCCATGCAGTGCACAGCACGTAGGGCGGCGTAGTCCTGGCCGGCAAGCGCAGACTTGCGGCCAATCGTGACGGCGATCGCATCAAGGTCGCAGATGCTGAAGTGTTTGCCGGTCAGCATCTTGGTCGTGGCGGCAGCTGCTGCACGCCGATGGAATTCGGTGAGCTCGGTCATGCGGCCACCCCGAGCAACTTGGCTTCGCGCGCCGACCAGCTAGCCATCTCCGGCACGTTCGCCCACGCGAGCGCCTGGGCCAGTTGTGGGTTGACGGCGTTGCCGCACATGCGAATCTGCGCCTGCTCCGATACACGACGCTTCTAGGCCGCGTGCAGGCACTGGAGCAAACCGACCGCGAGCACGAGCGTCACTTCGTCAGCATTGAAGCCAACATCCGCCAGCAACGAGACGATACGACACAGAAGCTCAACGACATCGGCGGCGATGTGAAGGACATCCGCCGCTACCTGATGGACAACGCCGCCGGCGCGCGGCCAGATTTCAAGCGGTGGACAAAATGAAACTTACCCTCGCCGACAACTGGCGCAGCCTTCACAAGAAGGGGACGGTGATCGCTGGTGCCGCATTCACGATGTTGATGGGTACCGGCCCGTTGCTAGTGCAGGCTTGGGGCGCAATGCCGCCAGAGCTGAAAGCCGTCATCCCGCAGAACGTCCAGCAGTGGATCGCGTACACGATGTTTGGAATGACATTCCTGGCGCTGCGTTACACCTCCCTGCAGCGGCCGCCGAAGAATGACGCCGACAAGGGGCAGCCATGAACCTTAGCGACGTCATCAAGACGGCGGTTCAGCCGGCCTTCGCCATCCTGCCGCCCGGGCTGGACACGCCACAGGCGCGCGTGATGATGCTCTCAATTGGGCTGCAAGAATCGCGTTTCATGTATCGCCGTCAGGTGGGTGGCCCGGCTCGCGGTTTCTGGCAGTTCGAGGAAGGCACGAAGCAAACGCGCGGCGGCGTGTGGGGCGTCTACCTGCACGATGCCTCTCGGTACTGGCTTGATCGCTTGTGTGCCTCGCGCGGTGTGCAGTTCCTGCCAGACGTCATCTATCGAACGCTGGAGAGCGATGACGTGCTCGCCGCTGGTGTGGCCCGTCTGATGCTGTTCACTGATCCAAAGCGGCTGCCCACCGTGAGCGATGCGGATGGCGCATGGGATTTGTACGTGCGTACCTGGCGCCCAGGCAAGCCACGCCGCGACAGCTGGAATGCGCTCCACGAACAGGCCCGCATCGAGGTAACGACATGACAGCTTTGCTAGAGATCCTGCCCAAGGCGTGGCCATTCATTCTGTGCGCTGGCGGCATCCTTTTTGGATTGTTCCGCCACCAGCAAGCCAAGACGGCCATCGCCAAAGCAGATCAGAAAAGCGCTGAGGCAGACGCACGCGCAGCACAGAATGACGCCGCGCTGGCCAAGGCAAATGAAACGGCGGCGCAGACCGGCGCCGACAACGCAAAGGTGAGACGAGATGAAGACGTTACTGCTGGCGCTCTGCCTGACGCTAACCGCGTGCTGCACGACGAATGGGGTAAAAACTGAGCCGCCGCCTGAACCAAAGGTAAAGCTCGTAGACACCGCGTGCGACTGGACGCGGCCCATCTATGTAGAAAAGGCTGACGTGTTGTCCGACGAGACGGCTGCTACGATCCTTGCCCACAACCGCGCGGGCGCTAAGGTGTGCGGCTGGAAACCGAAGGCTGCATCAGGTCGTTGACGCTGTCTCGACATTCGGTTGCCGGTCGCCATTCTGCGCCAGCACATACCTACGGCGTCGGCATGCTGGCGATAGCGCGAATGTGATGCACCACAACAAGATGCTGTAGCCGTAGAATCCACCAGCTGAATTGATGGTGGAGCACACCAAGAAAGCCACGAAGATCACCGCAATGGTGTCGGTGGCTCGTGACATTCGCGCCATGCCGATCATGCACATCAAAGCAAAAACGACCACGCCGAACACACCGTAGAACAGCAGGGTCGACAGCCAAAGCGAATTTTCTCTCACCTCGCCATACAACTCAGGCATGAAGATCGACGACGAGTTGAGGCCCATGCCTATCGCCACCGAATTCGTATCGCGCAGAAATTCGACCGACTTTATCGCCGACTCCAAACGGTCGTTGTAAAAGATGCCCTCCAGCGCATATCGCAGGTTTCCGTCATAGATGACCTGAACGCCGCAGGAAACGCGGCCCAGCGTCCGATCAATGGCGCTTTCGCTCACCACAAGCGATGTGCAGTCCATCATGTTGACGGAGATAAAAGCTACCAAGCAGGACACGATGACGGCGCCTTTCACCAGTGCGCCGCGCGTCTTGTACAAGAACGCGTAGAGTACAAAGGCGCCGATACCGCCAAGAATGGTGATGGGCGACAGCGCAAAGGCAATCCCAGCAAGAGCAATGGCAACGTCTTTGCGCGAGTTATTGAGCCATCCAGAAATCAGCAAGCACCCCACCAAAGGGGCAAAAGCGGACGGCTCAGACAGGAAGGCTTGTGGCCGGATAATCCCCTGGGAAAAGTAGAAGTTCAGCAGTAGAGGGATGCCTGTCGCCCAATACAAAAGCATGCAGCCCACCGCGATCAGGATCGACAAGCGGCTCAAATGCAGGAATGTGCTAACAAATGGCTGGGCATCCTGCCGTCGCACGGTGAGCGCATGTAGGCACACGAAGAACAAATAGACGTAAAGGCGCACCGCTGCCTCTATGTACTGCGACGATTCCCCCGGGATGTTCGCGTTTTCAATGGCGAAAGGGTAGAAGATCTGCGCCACGCCCATGAACCCGAATACGATCACCAAAGCGGTAATGCCACGCGTTGGCGCGCTGTATCTTAGGAATGCATAGATCGCCGTCAAGATCTGAAGCCACCCCAGACTCATCAGGATCTGCTGATTCTCGCCACCCCAACGAATTGAATATAGAAAATATCCGGAGAGCATTAGCCCGAATTCCAGCAGCCGCGTTGTAACGAGCTTTTCTCTTAAGGTCATGGCCCTCAGTAATGCGTTTAATGTTGATGGCATCAAACTGCCGAAGGTCGCGCAGCTTTGACCTTCGCCGCATCAACGACGACTGCACTTTTTCGTTGTTTCAATGCGCCTAACGAAATGAACCGACGCACGGGAATCAGCGGCCCAAGGATCAGCAGCACCGGAAGCACTCGAACCCAGCCGACGCCAAAGCCGAAGAACTCCTGCTCGAACAGCATGAAGTAGAACGCTGCAACCACTGTGACCAGCAGTCTGAAACCTGAGCCGCCGAGCACCAAGCTGCGGGTGATGAGTCCAAAAATCAGGCCCTGCACGATTCCGGCCAGCAGGAAGCCACCCAGCGACAGCGCCGCGAAAGCATCCGTCAGGCTGCAGCTTGGATAGTCCACTTGGGGGATGCGGGTGAAGTTCAAAAGCATGTAAGCCTTCGCCGTGGTCAGTCCTTCGGTCTTGAGGTACAGCGCGTCGGGAGACCCAATCAGTGGGCCAAACAGCGTCACGAACGGGTTACGCCATACCTCGAACGGCGCGGCGTTCTCAATGCCAAAGCGCGCGACGGTGATCAAATCCAGGCAGTTGGTGCGATCGATCCACTCGGCTGCCGTAGCCTGTGATGGGCCGATAGCCTCGCCGAACGGGTTCATTGCCAACAGAAAATCTGTCGATCCCACAAGGAACGCTGCGCGGAACCGCATCAGCGTGATCAGCAAATAGACAAACAACACCGCCAGAGCAGGGGCCCAGCGTGCAAGCCTGTGCAGTCTAATGCCGGTCCAAAGCAGCGCAATCGCCGACAGCACAAACAGCGACACCAGCGTGATGCGCGAGTTGAGCAGCGCGAACACCAGCATGTCGGCCGCAAACGCGACCGCCACGATCTTGATTTGCTTCGGCGTGCCTTTCGAGCGCCACAGAATCAGCGAAACGAGCATGACGGCAGGCGCCACCAAGTCATGAAACTTGATCAGCACCAGGTCGAAATACCCGAGCCCGGCGAATAGCTCGGCCGCATATTCAGTGCCGATGCGTCGGAAGAAGTAGCCAGCCATCAGCGCGCGCACGTAGTACAGCGCCAGCATGCCCAGCAGCACATAGGAGAAACGCTTGATTGCTCGAGCGTCGCCGTACTCTATGCGAAACCCCTCTGGGTTCGGGAGCCGACCGACCATGATCCGATACACGATCAGCATCGGCAGCAGGTGCAGGAACGATGCGCTGACCCAGAGGCGCACGTAGTCCCCGACATACTGATCGCTCTCAACCACCAGCGACGCCAGCGGCGAAACGTAGATGTAGATGAAAACCTGCAGCGCAAAAAAAGGAACAGCGCATCGCGGCGCAGCTGAAATCGGCAGATCAGAAAAAACAGAAGAGAGACGCCCACACCAAGTATGGCGCAGACAGCGTAAAACTCGTTCATGCAGTGGCGAATGTGACGAGAATTGACACGGCCACGGCCGCGACGATGATCAGCCAAGCCGGCGCCTTTTTATCGATCAGGCTTTGTACGACGAAGAACGTGACTAGCAGCAACAGGGCTGGCGCGGCGTACTCCATGATTCCCCCATATTTGACGCGGCACGATTCTAGCTGATACAGCCTCCCGCGCTATAGTCGCGCGGCAATGTCTTCTGCCGACTCGCGGTAATAAACCGATTGCAGAAGCCGAAGATCGGCGTGCCCGCTGATTTTTGCCAGCGTCATGACGTCAACCTTGCGCGCCAGCCTTGTAAGCGCTTCGGCGCGGGTGTCGTGAAAGTGCAGATCCTCGATGAGCAGCCTGTCGCGCGTTTTGCGAAACAGGGAATCCAGCATGGGCGACGTCAGTGTGAAGCACTTTTCCCTGTCGGCCACCGGCCGTAGCAACCGAATAGCGTGGCGAGAAAGAGGGATTTGCCGCGGGCGACCCGTCAAATGCTGCATCTTGTGCTCCACGGTGGCCACGCGCTTATTCATGTCCAGGGTGCCCGTGCCCAGCTTCAGAATTTCCCCGGCGCGCATGGCGGTGCGCAACCCAAGCAGGAAGGCCAGGGCTACCTCCTGGCTTTTAGTCTGCGGGGCGCGGCCGGTGCGGTAGTTCAGCGCCCGACAGATCGCTTTGACCTCGGCAGGGTGCACGCGGCGCGAGCGCGGAGCCGGATCGCGAGGCAGCCGAAGCCCATCAAACGGATTGTACTCGATCCACTTCCATTCTTTCCGGGCGACGGCGAACGCATTGCGCAGCCAGTTGATGTCCCGGGTGACCGACGATGCCGAGACGGTCTTGAGCCTGGCGTCGCGCCAGCCGGCGAGCTGTGGCGTCTTGAACTGCGACAGCTTCATGCCGGACAAGTCCGGGAAATCTTTGAGGAACGCCTGAATGCGCTTCACCTCCGCTACGCCTGTGCGCTTTGACGGGGAAATCTCATCGGCGTAGCGCTTCAGCATGTCGCCGACGGTGTGCAGATCAGCGGCCGGCGTATCGCGCAGCGTGCGGAGTTCGTTTTCTCGCGCAGATGCCCAAGCCTTGGCCTCGCGCTGGGTGCGCAGTACCTTGGAATCCCGCTCCCCGCGTACATACACCTGCGCGCGCCAGCCGTCTTTGTGTTGGGTGATGGGTGCCATCGTGGGTAGCCCCATGCGTAGGATTTGGGGACCCGATTCTACAAAATCTAGAAATGGCTGTGGAATTTTTACTGTATGTGCGTAAGGGGTATCCACTTAGCTCCAGCTATGCCAGAATTACTGGATGGATATACAGGTAGAGCGGATATTACCCCCAGAACCGGGCAAGGACTACCCCCGCAAC